>DAOOWV010000001.1:0-22068 GCA_035371485.1 Candidatus Dojkabacteria bacterium
CTTTTTCAATGTATCCATGCCCTCTACATGTTTCACATTTTTCGGTTGCAGTTTGACCGGTTCCTGCACACATTGAACATTCACTTTGTACAATCATTTGACCAAAGAATGAATTTTGTACGGATTGAGTGACCCCTTTTCCTTGACATTGTGGACAAGTACTTAATTTTCCATTTTTTGCACCAGTCCCTTCGCATTTACTACAAATTTCTTTATGCATATATTTCACGTCATGTTCCCCACCGTTATTTGCGTCAATAATATCCAAGGTGATTTTTACCATTACGTCTTCACCTCTAAATTTCCTACCTTTTGTTTTTCTTTGACGAGTTTGTCCAAATCCTGAATCCGAGAAAAAGCTTCCGAAAGGGGATCCGCCACCTCTTAATAATTCTTCAAAAATATTATTAAGGTTACCAAATCCACCCATATCGTAATATCCTTCTTGGAAGTTCATCCCATCACCAACGCCTTGATGTCCGAACTGATCATATTGTTTTCTTTTTTCAGGGGTTGAAAGTACTTCGTAAGCTTCTTGTATTTCCTTGAATTTTTCTTCTGCACCTTTCTCTTTGTTTACATCTGGATGCCATTTTTTTACTAAACTTCTGTAAGCTTTTTTTATCTCAGGTTCGGAAGCTGTTTTTTCAACTCCTAATATTTCATAGTAATCTTTTTTCATGTTTTAGCACTCATACATTATATTTGCTATCGGTAGATTGTATATTAAGCATTAGATTTTTGCAACTAAATTGTAAATTTGCTTATTTTTTATTATAATTGGTACATTAAATAGAAGTAAAAAAAATGTCTGAAATTGAGGTTCGTTATAAAAAAGAAAAAAAAGTAAATAAACTTGAAATTCCTTTTTCTCGTATAATTTCATATGTTTTGATAGCTTCTGGTCTTTTCCTAATAATTTATATAAATGCTCCAATTCTTTGGGATTATGTTAATATTTCTAAGTCTTCTGCGGAAGACTCTGAACATTCAAATGAGGTTACTTTATCAGAAGTGTACAATCCTGAATTAAGTTATATTGAAAATCTATTTGTCGATCTGGAGGATTACTATCAAGAAACTAGCTTTGTGAAAAGTGGAGGTTTTGTTGATACTTCTTATGGCAAGCAGATGTACATTTCAATACCTTCGGTCGGAATTGAAAATACAATAATAACCCCTAACGTTGAAAGTTTTGACAAAAAAGTATATGACAAATATTTATATAAGGGTGTTGCGCATTTTAAATATACTCCTTTACCAGGGGACGGTGGTAACTCCTTTATTTATGGGCACAGTGGAGATAATCGTTATTATAACCGTAATCCCAACAATCCACATATTATTTTTACTAAACTAAAGGATATTAAAATTGGTGATACGGTATTGGTTAATAGGGACGATAAAGTAATTGAATATAGAGTAATTACTGAAAAAATAGTTTCTACCGATGATATTTCAATTATCGAAGGAATAAAAGGGAAAGAAACTTTAACTTTGATGACATGTTATCCTTGGGGAATTGGGACACATCGATACGTTGTAGTGGCAGAAAAATTAGAAATATGATACGATATATTTAGTTATTAATGTAAATTTTGCCTTATAAATATGGACAAAAAGAAGATGCTAATAATTTTTGGCATAATAGCGGTTGTAATTATTATTCTTGTTATTGTTGCAGTTGTTTTATCAAACAAAAATAGTGGTAGAACTCCAACAGATGAACCGACCGACAACGGTGGAACAACGACGTCAACTGATAAAGTAATAACTTATTGGGGATTATGGGAACCTGAATCCGTCATGGCACCGATAATAGCAGATTATGAGGCACAAAATCCAGGAATAAAGATTCAATATGTTAGGAAAAGTTTTGCACAATATGAACAAAGTGTTTATTTTCAGTTGGCAGAGCCAGCTTCTCCTGATATTGTTAGAATACACAATACTTGGGTTGGTAAATTACAAGATAATTTGTCCCCACTTCCATCAAATATAATGTCTTCTTCAACTTACGCTTCAACATTTTTTCCGATAGCTCAAAAAAGCTTTACGGGATCAGATGGAAACCTCTATGCAATTCCTTGGGAAGTTGATGGTTTGGCTCTATATTATAACAAAGCTCTTTTCGCTGAAGCAGGTTTAACAGAACCACCAAAAGATTGGGATGAATTTACCGATTATGCAAAAAAACTAACGAAAACAGAAGGAGGTACGATTACACAAGCGGGTGCTGCAATAGGTTCGACCAATAATATTAGACATGCTGATGAAATATTGGGATTATTGTTATTACAAAATAATGCAATAATTACAAATAATGATAAAGTTGATTTGACTGATACTAGGTTTCTGCCAACGATCAAGTTTTATACTGATTTTGTAAAGGAAAGTAAGGTTTGGAGTGATGGTTTTGACGATGATTTACAGATGTTTTTCCAAGGAAAAGTTGGTATGATGTTTGCTCCAAGCTGGAGAGTTTTCGATATAATTCTCAGCAATCCTAATGTGGATTTTGCTTTGGCACCTGTTCCTCAAATTGTTGGTAATACAACTCCAGTTTATTATGCAGATTATTGGGGCGATGCTGTTTCTAAAAACTCAAAAAATCAGACAGAAGCTTGGAAATTTGTGGTATATTTAAGTACTCCAGAAGTAATGAAAAAACTTTACTCTAATTCGATGACTATGGACAGTAGGGCGTTTGGAGAACCATATTCTCGTCCAGATGTTGCAAGTGAAATTTCGACAGCTCCTTATGTTGGAGTAATAATGACAATGGCTCCAAGTTTTGATCAATTGCCTCTATTGGATAAGACTTTATTAAAGGAAATGCTTTATCCAATTGTTGAAAAAATGTTGAGTTCCGGAAGTGTTGATAGTCAGTATTTGTCAACGATCTCTGAGACAATTAATCAAAAGTTAGCATTATATTAGGTTTAATAGAAAACATATGAAATTTAAGAAAAATATAAGTGCTTTTTTTATCTTACTTTTGCTTTGGGCTATACCAATTGTAGTACTCGAGTTAAGGAAAGATGTTATCGAAAAAAATAGTGCAGGATCTGAGGTTATTAACAATCTTCCGCAAATTAGTACATTTCCATCAACCAAGGCTCAAAGAGGTCAGCAATATATTACTTCCATTTCGGCAAACGATAAAGATGAAGATACTTTAAAATATTCATTTATATGTGATGAAGTTGTAAATGGTTGTATTAAGGATGAGATTAAATTTCCGGAAGGAATGATGATTGACAGAAATACTGGAGAAATTAGATGGAATGTTCCTGCTGATGCTTCTGACACAGTTGATGTTGTGGTTTATGTTTCCGATGGTACCGATGTAATTTACTACGATTATTCTTTGTGGATTGAGGATGGCGATTACTATGTTAGGGAATTTTCTACACTCCCAAGTTCTGGAAAAATAGATCCTGGCTCAGAAATGAGATTTAGGTTGGTTATTGAAAAATATGTTCAAATTAAAAGTATTAAAGCGATTTTTATATTAGATGGTGTTGAAGTTGATTCTTTAGAATGGGGTAGTTTTGATGATGACCCAATAATATTAATTGACTATAACAGTACTCCAGCCTTTGTTTATACTCCAGAAATAAATGGGATATTTTCTGTTGAGCTCGAAATTGAAACGATGGATGGTGATGTGTCATTGGTGGAGAAGGTGATAGGTATGATTTTTCCTAAAGTTATGGCAAGTAGTAGTTTATCTTTTACTGCCAGTGAAAATTCCCTACCGGTTTTTGATCCAACAACAGATCCATATTTGAATAACTCAGTAAAAGTAGGAGAAATGTATTCGTTTGATTTGAAAGCTACTGATGCAGAAGATGTGTTATTTTACTCTATTGTTACTCCAGATCCAGAGCATGATTGGAAAGATTGGTTGACAGTTGTACCAGTTGTTAGCGATGAGGGTAAAAAAATTACATTTCAATTACGTGGAATTCCCAGTAAGGTTGGGGCATATATGATTGCTATAAGTGTTAATGATGGGATTAAAAACCATTATGTTACAAAGATTTGGCCGATTGTTGTTAAAGATGATACTAATGATATTCCAAGAATTAATATTACTTCTCCCACGGCTCCAGTCAAGGTCTATCCTAATGGACACGTTAAGTTTAAATGGAGTGTTACCGATAATAACCAAATTGTAAAACAAATCTTTTATTATTCAACGAACCCTGCCGACAAGTCGACGTGGAGAAAAATAAGAGAATTTGATCAATCTGTAAATGAATATTCATGGCAGAATGGTCTTACCCCTGGAACTTACTTTGTAATTATTGAGGCTTATGACAACATGACTCCAGCCGGAGTAGGGTTTTCTATTACAAATCAGATTGTTGTACTTCCTGCTCCTCCTGAACCGGATGACGATGATCCAAATGAAAATAATGGTGGTGGTGAAATTATTTCTGCGGAACCTTTCTTCTCAAGCATTACCCCAAGAGATGGAGCAATAATTGAAAAATTACCAATAACGATTTCAACAAGTATTGGGGTTATAAAAGGTGCAAAAATACAAGCATCTTCTGTTAGCATCCTTCTGGATGGTGAAGATATCAAAGACAAATGTAAAATTAATCAAAATACTGAATCTGAATTATCGATCTCTTGTGTAATTGATGAATTAGAGGAAGGACAACATGAAGTTGTGATTGATGCTGGTGAAAAGGAAAACGTTAAGACTACTAAGACATGGTATTTTAAGTATCTTCCAAATGGCGAAATAACAGGCGAAGAAAAAAAGGACGATTCAACTGAGGATCAAAATGTTTTTCAGAAAGTTGTCTCTTATTGGAAAAATATGGCAACTAATTTAAGATTGTTGGTTTGTATTGGTGGTGTTTTGATTCTATTAGGATTATTATTGTTGATTCCTTTGATTTTTAGTACAAGAAGAAAAGAGAGTTACACCTATACCTATAATGAAAGCAAGTCTGATAAAACCTATGCTCCACCTTCTAATGATAATTCTAGTGATCTATCCCAGAGTAGTGCTTACGACTCATCTACTTTTTATTCCACTGATTCATCTTTTGGGGGACCAGTTGTTACAGTTGGTAAAACAACTGATAGTTCTGTTCCTGTAGATAATTGGGAGCCGTATTCTGCAACACCAGTGGATAGTTCATTTGATGAGAAAAAGACATTAATAACAAGTGATAATACAACGACAGTCAATAGTAATTCTGTTGCTTCAGATACTTTAGCTCAATTACCTACAAATCCTTCTTCCTTAGTTTCTCCTGAGGAAGAGCAACCAAACAAATCAGCTAATCTAACAACACCACCTCCAGTGGATACAGTAAATGATCCAGGTAGTGATGGATTTGTACCTCCACCGACATTGTCAGTATAAGTATGAAAGGTAAGGATAAAAAGAAAATAAAAAAAATAAAACAGAAGCAATTGTTAAAAGCCAAAAGCTCTCTACCGTTTATTCTCAGAGCTACTAATTGGAGTGTTTTCAATGATATCGTTCTAATAGTTCTTGAAACAATTGGGATTGCACTTTTAGTTTTAATCTGGAAAAATGTTTTAGATTTGAGAAAGATCGAACTGACATATATTCCTATTTGGTTGGTTCAGAGTGATTCATCATTACAATTGGAAACAGTTCGAATGACGATTCTGTTGGGTGTTATTCCCTCCTTGCTCTGGCTTGGTTCATTTTTATTTGCGATTGTTTCATCTAGATATAGTTTACTGATAATTAGGATAGTGTTTGTAAGTGTTACAATTGTTCTTATTTTTTGGTTGGTAGGTTTGTTAAATATTAAAAATATAGCAATGTTATGATAAATAACGTTTATGTACAATACTGCTTGTTGTTTGTTCTAGCATTTTTATTATCTCTATTTTTAACACCCATTGTAGGTAAAATAGGGTGGAAGTATAAAATCCTTGCTTTACCTCCAAGTATGCGAAAGGATTCTCCTGATAAATATAGACACTTGGAGAAGCCTGCAGTACCTACAATAGGAGGAATTGCAGTTTTTATACCATTTATAGTAATAACCCTTCTGTATGGTAAACATTTAGATTCCTTGATTTGGATACTTGTTCCAACATTTATTCTTCACGTCGGTGGTCTAATTGATTCAATTAAGAATCTATCATACAAAGCGCAATTATTTTATCAAATTTTAGCGGTACTGATCTTTATTCTGTCCCCAATAACAATTAATTCTATTAATATTCCGGGGTTGAATAGAATGATTAATTTAGATATTTATAATTTGTCTTTTAGTATATTATCTATACAAATGTCTATAAGCTTCATAGGTGATTTGTTATTAGCTTTGTGGATCTTGGTTATAATAAACGCATATAAACTTAATGGGGGAACATGTGCACTAATAGAAGGGAACAGTGCGATTGCCGCAACAATTATATTTCTTGTAAGCATTAAATTTTCAAGTGAAGTCAGTGCAATTGGGAGTGCTGGTTTTGTTGGAAGTGTGTTAGGTTTTATGATATTCAATTTTCACCCATGGATGATATATGGAGGAAGTTCTGCTAAAACAATATATGGTTTTATTGTTGCTTCTCTGGGCGTAATTGGGGGAGCAAAATTGGCTACGACTTTTATGGTTGCTGCCTTACCGGTGGTAGATATGATTTTTGTTATTGTACAAAGAGTTATTGAAAAGAAGACAATATCCCCAAATGCAATAATGCGTACAGGAGATAAAAGGCATTTACATCACAAATTAATGATACTAGGGTTTTCTGAACCTCAAATAGCTTTTTTTGAATATGGGGTTACATTGATAGTAGGTATATTGGGTGTTACCGTGTCGGGAATTAGTAAGTTTATTTTTCTTATATTTGTTCCAATATTTATGTTTGGATTGATATATTTTATAACCATAAAGAGCAAAAAAGCTGAGGCACTTGCTCAAACTCAAAAAGATACTCAAACCTCTGAAGAAAAGTATTCTTACTGATTTATATTCAGTATTTTTCTAGCCATTTCAGGTGTTATCATCCTCATAAATTCATTTAATTTGTCTATACCATAGGAGTTATATAATGAACCTGCCTTTATTAGCTCTGATTGAGTACCAATAGTTAGGTGTGATGAAATGACATCACCCGTTGAAGTTGTGTTATCAGAGATCATGATTTTAAGGTTATTTTTCTTACAGATTGCAATATTACTCAATACGTTACTTATTAATCCTGATCCCTGAGTTGAAAGTGCAACCATGTTCGTACCGCCAGTTTTTACTACTTTTTCGATCAGATCCTCATCATTATTGACTAATTCATCCACAATACAGAACCTACCTTGTGCTTCCATTAATGGGTTAATTGCTGAATATCCAGGCCAATCATCTTTGTCAAATGCATTTTCAATAGCAACAATTGTATATTTGGATACCAAGTCAATATAGAATTCTAATAATTCTTTATATTGTCCTTCAATGTTTAACGTTTTATCATTTAATTTTTGGTGGGGAAAGATGTAAAGTTGCCTTTCTTTTATGTAGTAATCAGACATGTTAGGGTTAATATAGATTCCGACCTCTCCTTTGGGATCGTAGTTGCATTGTGTAATAGCTTCAGTAATAAGGTCAAGCGCTGTCTGGTCATTTTCAAGATTCGGAATAAATCCTCCTCTTACTCCAACTCCCGATTCAAACTTATTTTTTTCAAGTAATTCCTTAAGTTTATGAGTTATTTCACTACCTGCCCTTATTTTTTCTCTGATATCCTTAATTCCGAGAGGAATAATTCCGAATTCGTTTATTGCCAGATTATTAGAATTTTTGTTTCCACCTTCCATTAATATAATAACAGGTGTAGGGAATGCAAGGTTGGGTGCAAAGGCAACCGAATAATTCTTTTTAAGAAGTTGAGTTACATGTGAGTAAATAGGTATTTTATCAATGTATGCTCCTGCTTTTAAAACTGCGATAGATACGGCTAATGCACTATTGGCTCCAACATTAATAAGGTCCCTGGATAAATCGATCTCTTTTATTATGTTGTCAATTTTTTGCTGTTCACGTGGATCTATTCCAATAAGATTTGGGGTAATCATTATATCGATATTAACTAGAGCTTGAAGAACTCCTTTTCCATTGTATTTATCTTTGGCATTTTCGTCTCTTAACTCCTTAATTGGGCTGTTTGGGGAAATTACAGGGACTGACGCAAAATGTCTTGAATCATCGGATAAGATTAGTTCTACCTCAACAGTGGGATTACCATTTTGATCAAGAATTTGTCTTGGAATTATATCTTTGATTTTTAAATCCATCTTAAGTTGTTATTAACTTATTCTTCAATTGCAAACGCACACACTTTATCATTTTCTCCAATATTCATAATTTTTACCCCTTGAGTCATTCTTGAAAGTGTTGGAACCTTTTCTGTACTTGTTTTTATCAAAATTCCATTATGTGAGACAACGATTAACTCCATAGGATTTGTAGTTGAAACCACCTTAATTGCGGAGACATTTCCCGTTTTGTTTGTTCTTTTCAACGTAAATATTCCTTTTCCAGCTCTTTTTTGTGTAGGATATTGCTCAAGTTTTGTCATTTTGCCGTAACCTCTTTCTGATAAAATCAGCACCTTAATATCGTTCGGTCCGACTCTGTCCATACTTACTACGTAATCATCCTGTTTTGAGAAACGAATACCTAAAACTCCTTTTGTATTTCTTGCTGTTGGTTTAATATCCTTTTCCTTAAATCTAATGGCTTTGCCTTGGGAAGTAATCAACAATATCTCGTTGGAATTATCTGTAGGTGTAACGTTTAAAAGTTCGTCTCCTTCGTTAATTATTATCGCGATTAAACCACTATTTCTAATGCTTTCGTATTCTGCAATTAATGTCTTTTTGACTAGTCCGGATTTGGTTGCAAATAAAAGATAATTGTTCTGGCTATTATTATCAGGTTTTATCATTATTGTTGATATTTTTTCGTCAGTATCAATTTGAATGAAATTTACAATAGGTGTTCCTTTGGCCTGTTTGCTAAATTCCGGAATTTGATGTGCCTTAATCTCAAATACTCTTCCTCTTGAGGTAAAGAATAAGATACTGTCATGGGTATTGCATGTTAACAAATGCTTAATAAAATCGTCATCTTTGGTTTTTGCAGCAATAGTCCCTTTTCCACCTCTTTTTTGTGTTTTGTAAAGTGTGGGTGAGACTCTTTTAATATATCCAGAATTACTAACTGTAATAATTGTTGGTTCGTTTGCAATTAAATCTTCCTCATCAAAGCTACCAATAGCACCTTTTACAATTTTAGTTCTCCTTTTGTCCCCATATTTAGCTTTTAACTCTTCCAATTCTTTCGTAATCTCTCTGAGAATATTACCTTCTGTTGATAAAACCTCATTAAGTTCTTTTACAAATTTTTGAACATCAACATATTCTTCTTCAATTTTTTGTCTTTCAAGTGCTGCAAGTCTTCTAAGTGGCATATCTAATATTGCCTGAGCTTGAACTTCTGAAAGATTGAATTTCTTAATAAGATTTTCTTTGGCTTCTTCTTGATTCTTTGAAGCGCGAATGGTTGCAATTACCTCGTCAAGATGATCAAGCGCAATCTTTAAACCTTCTAAAATATGTTCTCTATAACGTGCCTGTGCAAGCTCAAATTCAACTTTTCTAATTGTAACAATCATTCTGTGAGAAATGAAATGCTCGAGTGTATCTTTCAATGTAACAGTTCGTGGCTCATTATTAACCAAAGCGATCATGTTGGCATTAAAAGCCTTTTGCATATCGGTTAATTTGAAAAGCTTGTTAAGTACTACCTGTGGATTTGCTGCTTTTGACAATGTTATTACAACCCTCATACCCTCTCTGCTACTTTCATCTCTTAAATCAGAAATACCTTTAATTTTTTGTAATTTTACGAGTTGTGCTATTTTTTCGACTAAAAATGCCTTGTTGGTTTGATAGGGTAGTTCTTTAATTACTATGTGATATTTTCCATCTTTTGTTTCTTCAATGTCAGCCTTGGCTCTCATAACGATTCTTCCATTACCAGTTTCGTATACTTCCCTTATGCTTTTTTGATCATAGATGATTCCATAAGTAGGAAAATCTGGACCTGGAATATATTTCATTAATTCATCAACTTTTATGTCCGAATTAAAAACAGGATAAAGAGATTCTCCTTCCTTAAGTTGAATTTCTTCACCTTCTTGGCAGTAGCTAGATAAATAACTTTCTGGTTCTTGTTCAAGTAGTTTTGGTATTTTTTCTTTCTTTTCTCTCTCAAGTCTTAATTCGTTATATCTGCTTATTCCTTGCCATTTATTTCCCTTGTCAATCATTGCTAATACGCCATCGATAATTTCACCTAGATTGTGTGGTGGTATTTTGGTTGCCATACCTACAGCAATACCATCACAGCCATTACATATCAGGTTAGGAAACATAGTTGGTAAAACAGTAGGCTCTTTTCTAGTAGCATCGTAGTTAGGTACAAATTGTACAGTACCTTTATCTAGCTCAGAAAGCATAGCCATTGCATGTTTTGTCATTCTTGCTTCGGTATATCTTTGTTGAGCTGGTGGATCTCCATCTATTGATCCAAAGTTTCCCTGTCCATCAACAAGTGTATATCTGGTTCCAAAATCTTGTGCCATATTAACAAGTGTTTGATATGCAGCTGCATCTCCGTGTGGGTGATAGTTACCTGTTGTGTCTCCGATAATTTTGGCACATTTTCTATAGTGGGCTGTAGGACTTAGTTTTAAATCATTCATTGCAACTAAAATACGTCTTTGTGAAGGCTTAAGTCCATCTCTTATGTCAGGCAGTGCTCTTGAGACAATTACACTCATAGAATAGTCAATATAACTTTTCTTTATTTCATCTGTAATATTTATCGCAAGAGTTGCACTTTGATTATTTTTCGGGTTCTGGTTCTCCATAGCAATGTGGGTTTAAATTTAATGATTATATATTATTTCTAAGCAGATCTTACCTTGGACTCATTATCAAAGGTTTGATAATCGAAACAATTTCCAAGATATTTTTCCAAAAATTTGGGTAAATAAAATTTGCTCAATAGATAGATTTTATCATTTATTTGACCACTTGTACATGAGCTTATAATAGCTATTCAATATTCACAACAATATCTCCTATATGGTAGAGATCACAAATTTTTAAAATATCGTCATTATGGAAATAAATACATCCGGGAGACTTGGGTGTTCCAAGTATTTCGGGTGTATCTGTGCCATGTAAGGCTCTTAAGGTTGAATTCCATACTCCATTTTTATATACATCAAGTCCTAAAAGACATGGTCCATACATTGGAGTAAGTCCTTCGTCTCTGTAGTATGCGATTTTCCAGACATTAGGATACGCTCTTCTATCTGGATTTTTCTCATCCCCAGAGGCAATAGTATATTTTTGAACAAAACTATCTTCGATAAAAGTGTAGGCCGTTTGCTCTGAAATATCTACAATTATGTAGTTTTTATCAAGAGTAACTGGGGCATTTTTTTCATTAATTAGTGCTAAAGCAGATGCCTTTTTAAGTTTTGCATCAGATATTTCATTGTTTTTTTGAATGTATGTAAAATCAATTTGGTACTTAGGAATCGTCGAGAAGTCTTGTCGAGAATAAGAGAGCGTGTTGAAAGTCTTTGTTTGGTAAAGCAAAAACACTCCCGAAGTAATTATGACCATTTGACATACGAGTGTCAATTGTGCTATAACTGTATTCTGAGGTTTTTGTGGTCTATAGTTTAAAGTTCTATAGTTTAACGTTTTATACATAAGCTTATTATAATGACAATGAGCAAAAAAGTACAGCTTACTGCCAAGTGCTTGGAAAAGCTAAAAAAAGAATTCAATGAGCTTATGCAAATTAAGCTTCCAGAAATGAGAGTAAGAATGGATGAAGCTAGGAAAAGTGGTGATTTAGCTGAAAATACAGGATGGGATCTTATTCAAGAAGAATATAACAATGCAATGACGCGAGCTGAAGAGTTAGATGAAATTATTAAGAGAGCTACTTTGATTTCCGACTGTTCTCTCTCAGGTATTTCAATAGGATGTAAGGTATCTGTTGAGTTGGATGGAAAAGCAAAGACCTATATGTTAGTTTCAGATAAGGAGGCTGATCCTTCAAATAATACCATATCTGATAAATCTCCATTAGGAAGTGCATTAATTGGTAAAGCAATTGGTAAAACAGTATCATATAAAACTCCTGATGGAAGAAATGTAAATGTCAAGATTTTGAAGATAGAAAAATAGTTTCTATATTATTAGGACCATCATAAATACAAATGTTACCAGTAGTTGAATAAATGAGTCGATGTCTAAATCTCCATTTTGTGCTAAATGTCCAATTTCTATTAAAAAGAACGAAATATTAAAGTAGTAAATTGAAGTCTTGATATTTCCTTCGATTCCAAAAAGTAACTTAATTCTTGATATCACTATTATCATTAATATTCCGAGAATCAGTAATATCCAAAAGCTTATTTTATCAATAGACCTGAACCCACTTACTAATAAAAATATTATTGAGTATACAATAATTACTAATAGGATTGGAAGTGATCCTGTGAATAAGTTTATCAAAAGCAATATTGTAAAAAGGATAAAGAATGCAACCGTATCTAGCTCATAAAGTGGGAGACCTTTTTTCATTGCAAATAATATTCTATTTCGTATGCCATATAAAAAAAATCCCCAAACTAAGACTGAAATGACCGCCCAGAGGTATATGTAATTAGTCTCTCTATGCCACCAAAGAAGTAAAAAAGTATTCAGGATAATTGCTATTGGATAAATTGTTGTAATTGTACAAAAGTGAATAGAGTGTGTACTTCTAATTGAAAAAATACTATTGTACTTCTGAACGCAATAGATAATGAACTTATAGATGATATTAAATAAAAGCAGTATCATTCCCAAAATGTATATTTGTATTGAAAATGAGTTAGCGTGTTTAATTAAAAAAATGAATCCTAGTATTGATATCATATAAAGAAACAAATTTATTGCAAATTTGAATTTGGTTTCTGTGAGTGAAAAAAAGTTTTTGTTAATAACTGATTTCTTTCTCATATTATTATTCCAATCTTGCTAGTAAGATAAGCATATGCTCCAATTAATAGTATAAATACTTTATATCCTGAAGAACCTGTTTTGTTGGGTGTAAATGAATATCTAATTAATTCAAAAACTCCCAGTCCTGTTAATGCAATAGGAACTAGTAAAGAATCGTAACGTTTTGTTGTAGTTTTGGTCGTTTCTTGAGTAGTAGCTAGTATTGTTGAATTATTCGCAAGTGAATAAATTTCACGTACTGGAAGAGTAACACTTCTATCATTTGTATAAACGATTACCAGCTTAGCATTTGGGATTTCTATATCTTTCATGTTGCAGATAATTTCGTTATTAATTTGAGGGCAAGAAGATGGAGGTGAGTTTGAAATGACCTTAACATCAATGATATCTTCAGAATACGGTATTTTTAACATATTGTCATTGTCGATATATATATTTTTTATGCTATTACTTCCCATGTTAATTATTTCAAAGTTGATCTCAGTGTTTTCAAGTATTTTGCCATTATTATTCAACTCTGCAATTAACCTGTGAATTCCCTCTTTGTCATATTGCGTTCTAATGCTAAATGTACCATTAGAAATTGATGACGTACCAATAGATTCATCGTCTATTGAGACATGAATTTTTTGATCTTCATTATACTTGGTTATTCCTACAACCCCATGTAACATTCCGTTTATTTTACTTTGTTCTTGGGGATATAAAATTTTAATAGACTCTTCTAGGTTTTCAGTGTAATTTTGAGATTCTGAACTGTTAGTTTCGCTACCAAATAGCTGTACAACTAATGTGGTTTCTTTTCCTTGAAAAAAACCATCCACAATTGCAATACCAATATGTGTATAACTTGCATTCAATATATTTTTTTTATGCAGTTCACTTGACATCCATGACTGATGTACCTTGAATGAGTCAGAAAAGTCGTAGGCAAGATTTTCCCCAGCAACGGTATAGTCGTAATTACAGTAGAGAATATAACTCCATGGATTTTCACCGGAAGGGCCGTAGTGAGCCCAATATTGTTTGTCCAGCATGTCATAGGCTTTTATATATGCTGCCATGGTTAGTCGATTGTCTAGCTTGAGTAGGGGAATATTGCTACTTTTTCTTTCACTATTTGTCAACTGAATTAATAAATCAGAGCTGATGTTACTTGCGAAGGTTTGCTTCAATGCAAATGAACTAAAAACTATTAATATTAAAATAGAAAATACGTATACAAGGTTCAAGATTTTGTTACGTTTTTGTGATGATTTCTTTTGTGTAAAATACTTGGTCTCCATTGGGCAAAAATTTTTGTAAGAACTTTTAGTTATTACGATAATAGGAAGTGATGATATCTATCAAAATTATAGCACGAATAGGATTATTAATAAATTAATTAAATTAACATAGTGAAAAGTGACACAATTTTACGATGTCATTCAAATTCAATTAAATTTTCTGAAATCTCTGATAAAAATCTTGAAGGGGATAGTGTTTTTTGGAAAGTGTAACTATATCTTACGTAAGATATAAAAAGTTTTTCTTGTGCTCGAGTCATTCCAACATACATTAGTCGTCTTTCTTCTTCAAGATTACTATGACTGTCAATAGATCTAAAATGTGGCAGGATTCCTTCGTTTACACCTATTATTTGTACAATTGGAAATTCTAATCCTTTTGAAGCATGTAGCGTTAATAAGGAAATTTTGTTACTATTGTCAATGTTATCAATATCGGTCATTAGTGTTATATCTTCGTTAAACTGAGTTATTCCATTAATATCACTAGTATATAGCTGTGTAAGTTGTGTAAGTTGTATTATATTTTCTAGTCTTTCCTCGTAAGAATCAAAAAATTTGTTTTGAAGATAATTTTTATATTTGGTCTGTTCAAGAACGACCTCAATCAAATCTTTCAGCGTGGTGGTTTTGGTTTCGCTTATTTTTTTAATTAAATCAACGAAAGGAGTAAGAAAATTTAATTGTTTTATAGTTTCATCTTGAAGGATTATTTTTTCATCCTTACCTTCCCAATTATCAAAATTGATTCCACTCTGTTTACAAAAAGATTTAATAATTTGTTTAATCGTGCAACCATTTTTTTCAGAGAGGTTTTTTAATAAGTCAATTTTGGCATTTCCAATAGATCTTGCCGGAGTATTAATTATCCTAATCAGTGGAATATCGTCATTGTTGGGTAAAAGAAAAAGGATATATGAAATTAAATCCTTTACTTCCATTCTTTCATAAAAACGTACACCTCCTACTAAAGAGTAGGGAATGTTGTTCTCCTCGAGCAATTCTTCAATCCTTCTTGATTGTGCATTGGTTCTGTATAGAATTGATATGTCGGAATATTTGTAACCTTGTGTAACAAGGTCTTGTATACGGTAAATACAATGTGAGGCTTCATCATCATCGTCGTCCGCTTCGTAAATATATACGTTTTCACCACTTCCTTTATTAGACGAAATATCCTTGTCTTCTCTAATTTGATTGTTTTGTACTACTTGATATGCTGCATCAATAATGTTTTGAGTTGATCTGTAATTTACGGATAGTTTAATTACTTCAGCGTTTGGGAAATCTTTTTGAAATTGTAAAATATTAGTAATATCTGCCCCTCTCCATGAATATATTGCCTGATCATCATCTCCTACGACGCAAATTTGGTCGCCAGAAATATTTTTGACTAGAAGATATTGTATTCTATTGGTATCTTGATATTCATCTACTAAAATATATTTATAAATTGATTTATATTTCTCTTTTATGTCATCATATTTTGAAAATAATTTTAGGGGTAGGATTAATAAATCATCAAAATCTACTGAATTTGATTGAGTTTTAATTTTTTCATATTCCTTATAAATAAAAGCTAATATCTCTTCTTGTTTTTTTTCTTTAGGTGAGTTTGAATATTCTTCTGCAGAGATCATTGAAGATTTAAGTTTTGAAATAAGTGAGCTTATACCAGTTGTAGATATGTTACCGATATTTAGTTGTTTGAGTATATCCTTAATAATAGTTTCTTTATCTCTAGAGTCATAAATTGTAAAGGAATTGGTATATCCCAATAACTCACTTTCTCTTCTTAAAATATAGGCTCCCCACGCATGAAATGTCCCAATAAACATTCCAGCTAAATTTGAAGGAATTATAGTCTTGATGCGTTCCTTCATTTCTTCTGCAGCCTTTTTGGTAAAGGTGAGAGCGAGAATATTTTGGGGAGGTATTTTTTTCTCTTCAATTAAATAAGCGATTTTATTAACAATAACTCTTGTTTTTCCAGAACCAGCACCAGCAAACACCAACAGAGGTTTTCCATATAACTTAACAGCAGAGGTTTGTTGTGAATTCAAATGTGATAAATCCATCTATTGTACTGTTTCCACGTAGGTTGATACGACCCAGCCTTCTTTCTGGTCATCTATTTTAATTTTGGTCCACCCATTACTTTCTTCCAATACCTGGAATACAGCTGATGGTTCAACTTTTGTTATAACTTCTGCGTCTCTTAGAGGTTGCACTCTAACATTTAAGAAGCCATAAGCATTAGGCTTAACCCTTACAAAAATATATCCTAAATCTTTGGTTTTAAATGATACTGTAAATTCTGTTTCTGCGATTGGTTTACCGCTTGGGTCAATAATTACAAAATCTTCTTTTCCATCTGTTGGGGTTGGATAGGGTAGTAGATAAAATTTGAGCCTGTATTCCTCCCCAACTGGAACAATTTCCTCAATTTGGGCCACGTGAGATCGACTCATCCATGTTTTTGATAAGTAAAAGTCACTATTTTTAAGAAGCTCATTATTTGTAACTAATGTAATGCCACTATTTTTATACCAAGGTGAATTTCCTGTATTCTTGAGGGTTGCTGTAATTTCGAGTTCTTTAAATGGTTCAGCTTCTTTTGAATATTCAACAGAAATTAATTCAGCATTATAAATTTTTGAGTTTGTTTTGTAAGGGCCAAATGTTTCAAAAAAATCCAAGATATTTTGATTAGTAGATGTTATTTCCAGATAAGAAATAAAGTTGTCATTTGTATCGTTTCTTTTACTGGAACATTCGACAATTTTAACATTTTCTGCAGAAATGTCATAGAATCCAGATAATTCTTCTAGAAACGTTTTTACATTTTCATTCTTGTTTGTATCGAAATCAACTATTCCCACGACAATTCTATTTCCCGATTCAGTAGTAATTGGCTGAAGATCAATTGGATTGTTAGTGCGTGTTTGATAAATATTGGAATCGTCAATGATATAGTTAAATGGAATATCAAAGAAATGTAATTCTGTTATCATGTAATAATATAAGTCTGAAATCCACTGAGCTGAGTCAATAAAATAATAATTTGTTGGCTTATTGATATTACAAATTGAAATCTCTCTTATATTACTATATTGATCATACTTAGTTTCAGCCAATGCCGTATCAATCTTTAAATCATGATAAGTAATAATTTTTGAATTTGTAATTATATCATTTGTGCTGTTTGCACTTTCTGCATGTGTGGGGGTATTGTTAATTTTACCCAATACGGTTAATAGTAACAGTGTTGTAATTAGTGTTACTACTATTTTAAATTTGGATATCATTAGATGATTTGCTAATAATTTTAAATTCCCACCTTTCTTTTCTACTGTAAATTACAAACGATGTTGCCATAAGAACTATTCCGAATAATGTTGTCGCAATATAGTTACTTATTGAACTTGTTTTGGGTGTATTATCGTTTAACTCTGAAAGGCTTCTCATTCCATTTTTGGCGGTACTTGTAGATGCTCCGTAAGCTTCTATAGCAAGAGAAACGGGAGTATCTGTTTGAGAGACTAAAATCTCTTTAGAGTCGCCAACTGGAACTGTTTGTGCAGTAATATTTATTTCATCAGTGTTTGCGACATTATAATAAGTTAAGCCAGATTCTGTGTAAACTTCACTAATACTTCCAATTGTCCAGGTTCCATTACTATTTACAACAGTAGATTTTAATTTTGACTTACCCTTTGTTCCTGCTGGATCTTCAACATAAGCATAAATAATTGTGTCTCCATAACCTTTGCCGACAATATTTCCTGTAAGGGGTTTTAGTGGTGGAACATCGGTTGTAGCTGTTGATAAATTAACGACAAAGGGATTAGTACCGTCTTTATAGGTGTCTTCTCCGGAGGTGATCGTAAAATAATAAGTTCCTCCATTACTTAAATTGCTAACAGTGACATGGTGTGTGTAATATGGTTTTTGAGTAGCTTGAGTGTCCCTGTCATCGTAAGCTATCTTGTCCAGATTGTCCATACTTGCTCCATAATTTACTTTTCCGACTACTGCAGTGTTACTAAGCCAAGTAACTGTGAAGGTAGTATTTAAAACATTTGTGATTTCTACACTTTGTTGACCAGTGGTGATTGAAGCTCCAGCAATATTTGTTTGGGGAGTCATCGTGATATCTGCTGTAAGGTTGTTCCATGTAACCGTATTGTATCTTGTGCTTTCAGAAGGAAGTGTGTTTCCAGTATTCCCGGTATTTCCAGTATTCCCGGTATTTCCGGTATTTCCGGTATTTCCGGTATTGCCTGTGTTTCCAGTATTCCCAGTATTTTCATTAATATCCTCTCCTTCATCTCCGGTGTCAATTTGTGAGCTATCAGCCAATAAATTCGTGGTTTCAAAGTTTGGTGTCATTGTAATCTTTAAGTTTTCAGGTGGAGTGCTTACCTTACCAATTACTGATCCACCACCTTTATTTCCTCCCATTGCAACTACGGTTATTTTGGTGTCATTGTTGTAGGTAAATTTTTGTGAACCATCTTCTGTTCTTGCCCTCGCAATATCTATTTCCCAGTTACCTTCCTCATTAGTTAATGTTGATAATACATTTGATTTTACTCCAGCTTCTTCAAGGTTAACATATACAATTGCAGCTTCAGGCTTTGCATTTTCAATAATTCCCATTATAGGTTTAGGAGCATATAATCCAACAGATTCACCTGATAATGTTTTAAATGAAAATCTATTACCATTTGGGTCTCCAAATTTTTTGGAGCCAGAGACTATTTCATAGACATATTCTGATCCTGCTGATAATTTATCAATAGTTACGTAGTGTGTGTAATATTTGTTTAGACTACCAGCTTTTACGTCACGAATATCTCTTGCAAATTTGTCTGTTTTATCCCCAGTTCCATAAATTACATATCCTTCCGTTGTAGTATCAGGTGTAACCCATGAAATCGTAACACTTGTGTCGGTAATATCGGTTACTCTTACTTCTTGAGGTTTAATTGTGGGGCTGGCACCTGACCTATATTCAAGTACTTTTTTCATACCCCAAACAGTGATTGGAATTATAGTAGCAATAAGTAAAATTACGCCTACATAGATAAGAGTTTTTCTAGTTTTATAAGGAATGTACATAATTATTTAGCAAAAATTGTCATGTCTTTGTTTATTATACTTGTTTCAGTGAATAATCACAATATCTATATTAAGTGATAAGTGATGGATGATATATAATACATATTGAAGTTGAATTAGAAGATTTATCCTTTATTACCTATCATATATAATTTAGCTAAAAAAGTGGTGGTGTTGGTAAATTAGTTTGATCTGGAGGTGCGTTTTCAACTGCCAACTGTGCTCTCTGATTGATTTCCTGCCTTATTGTATCAACATCTTTTCCATATTTTGTCCTTGAAAGTTCTTTGGCAAGCCTCATTACTTCTTTGTTTGGAGGCCATTTACGAATATCATATTTTGTTGACATAGAAAAAGCAGGGGGAACTTCATTTTTGACGAGGAGTCTAGAATAAGCGTTTATGTTCGCAATATTTATAAGGTCATTTCTATCAAATGTTGGTTCAAATATTTTTTCAAGGTATTCAGCATCATCGGCACCAACTCTAAAACTTACGACTCCACCAACGTTTCCAAATACTGCATCTCTAATTTTCTGATCCATTTGTGAAATATACTGGTTGGCTACAATTAGATTTAGTTTATATTTTCTTGCTTCAGATAAGATTTGTGCGAAGCTATCAGTTGCATAATTCTGGAACTCATCAACGTATAAGTAGAAATCTTTTCTTTCATCAAATGGGATTTCTGCTCTACTCATTGCGGCTCTCAGTAATCGTGGAATCAATATTAAACCCAAGAATTGTGAAGCTTCTTCACCAATCAGTCCTTTTGAGAGGTTAAAGAGAAGAATTTTTTGATTATCCATTACTTCTCTGAAATCAAATCCAGATTTACTTTGTCCAATTATATTTCTCATTAATTCATCGGTAACAAAGCGATCAAATTTTGAGACAAGGTATCCAAGTGCTTCGGATTTATGGAACTTATCAGTTTGTGCCATTTGATCAGTCCAAAATCTTTTTACTAGATCGTCCTTTATTTTGGGGACCCAATAATCTTTTACCCAATTTTCATCAGTAATTACACGAACAACCTCAACTAATGTGCTACCTTCTTCAGTCATTACTGTAAGCATCGCATTTCTCACAGATCTTTCAAATATTGGTCCAACAATACCTTGATCATTAGGATCAAACATCTTATGCATCAAACCTAAAAACGAGTTAATAACTAAGGTTTTGTCGCTTTCATTGTAAGCTTCAAGCATGTTGAATCCGACAGGTCTTTCTCGATCTGCAGGATTAAAGTAGATTACATCTTCAACTCTGTCAGGTGGAATTCTTTCTAAAATCCACTCAATAGTGTCTCCATGTGGATCAATAAAACAGACGCCATGACCATTGTAAATATCTTGAAGGGCCAATCCCTGAATAAAATAAGATTTACCTGTACCTGTTTGTCCAACTACATACATATGTCTTCTTCTACTATCATCATCAATTGCAATAGGTCTTTGTACTCCTCTATATGTTGATGTTCCAAGCCATGTTCCCTCCTCCGGAATTCTTGGATCTACTGGAGCTGTTTTAAAAGGAAGCCAATTAATTAATGGAATTTGTACGTCTTTATTCGGAAGGTGGTAAATTGCTGCAAGTTCTGTAACGTTTAAAATATTTTTTTTGTTGCTTGGACCTTTTCTATATATAAAATTATTCATAAACTCCCTAAGTTCACTATCTTTTGGAGTAACTTTTTTAAAAGAGTTTATTCCTGGATTTGCAAATTGATCGAAAGAACCTGCTATACCATTTACTCTTTCTTCAGCAATTTCCTTGGTGTTTCCAACAGCAACAATCCTAATTTCAGTTATAAAACCATTTTTATTGCATTTTTTCTCAATTGCACTTAGTTTTTCTTGGCTAACTTCTTTTCGTTTTTTCTCAGGATCACTGTTGTTTGAATTGACTCCCTCGACATATTTGCTTCCATTTTTTTGCCATTTACTACCTGCAGGTGAAATTACTATTTGTAGAGAAGCACTTTCGCCTTCAGCAAGTTTAGAGAAAGAGGTAAGAATTACTGACATTGAGTTTTGTTTTAAGTCCTCATATCCTTTTATAGGAGCATAAGGTTCTTCTGAAAGATCAAGTTTTGCAACGGCTACTGACTTGTTTTCACTAAATATATTGTATTCTGAAATCTCCTCAATTTCTGCGCCCTGATAGACTCCCAGTATTTGATCTTCAACTAATTTTGCAAATTTTTGGGGGGTGTATATAAAAAAATCGATGCTTGTTGAAAATCCAACAATTTCTAAACTAATTGCATCATTAACATTGAAAAACTTTTTGAAACCTTTTAACGTTTTTCCAACAGAGTAAAAATTTGAAAATAATTGCTCCGCAACTCCTATTTCAATTTCGTTGTGTTGAGAAATTCTAACTCTATATAGTTTTCCCTTAAGCGCTTTGTCTGTTCTATCTTCTTCTCTCTTTTTCTTGGCAAAAATTAAAAAACCCAATGCAGCAAGACTTGTTCCCACAATTAAGATTATAAGTGCAATGATTATTGGAACAAAATTATAAGAAGGTTGCGGAGTGGGTGTTGGGT
>DAOOWV010000001.1:22168-70414 GCA_035371485.1 Candidatus Dojkabacteria bacterium
AACGTATTGTGCTAAGAAATTTAGCAATGAAGATTTCATTTTTTAGAGCAGTGTAATAATCTAAAGTATCTTGTCTATTTTTTCGCCGATCATTCTTATCCATATTCCTAACCAGGTATTTGAATTCTTAGGGTCTTGTTGTGCCCAACTATTATATTCTTTTACGGCTGTAGCTGTTACTTTGTATCCAATCAAGGTATTAAGAATTCTTGTAAAAAGTTGTTGTTTGGGAGTTGGTTGAGCCGTTTGTAAACTATTATTATTTGAAGCTTGTGGCTGATTTGTTGCTGTTTGTTGACTTTGTTGTTGAGCTAATGAAGCTTGAACGCCTTGATCAGTATAAGTTAAAATTGGCTGTTCTTTTCGTTCTATTGCCTGAAGGGTAGAAGTTAATCCTAGAGATTGATCTGGGCTTGGAACTCCCTCTTGACCAGTCAGAAAATTTGAAGCATCAATAGAAGAGTCACTAAGTAACTTGTTTTCAGGTTGAGGTTTAACAAGAGAAACTTCTGGTTGAGGAACGTATTCAGGCTCTTCTGGAACTATTGGTGGATTTGTTTCCATATTGGGTACAGTTGGAATAGCACTAGAATCTGGTGTGACTAATGGTAGTCCAGTATTGTCTGTTTTTACAATAGGATTGTTACTCATTTTGTAACTATTTATTTAATGTTACTGTTGACTTTTTTCTGTATCCTGGATTTGATTCTTGCCGCTTTGTTTGGGTGTAGAACATTTTTCTTTGTAGCTTTATCAACAGTTTTATAAAGCTTCGAAAGCTTTTCTGGAGATACTTTTTTACCAGTATCACTCAAGACTTTTACCTCTTTTACAACATCTTTGACTCTATTTCTCCAAATTTGATTTCTTTTTGCCCTAATCTTTGTTCCACGGACCATCTTTTTTGCTGCCTTAAGGTTTGCCATTAAATACCGAAATTTAAATTATTACTATGTTGTACTTTTCTTCAAATACACGACAGTTATTTTAACATGAATAGCTATTACTTGCAAGCATGTTAATAACTATATTAACTAAATTGGTTTAGACTTTTCCAAAGATCAACTCCCAACAATCTTGCAATGAAGTTAATAATTAATACAGCTAGGAGGGTTATAACTAATCCAACAACTGCGGTAACGATAGTTTGTGTTCCTTTTTGTACTTTATTTGTATCTCCCGCAGATGTAATTAATAAAAAACCACCATAAAGAAACATCCCTATAACTACTACACCAACCAATGCCATCACTACGCTAAGTACATCTCTCAGTATTGAATCCGGATCTTTATTGGATCCCGGAACTTGTATTGAAAGTCCTGCAAATAAATTTTCAATTTTATTAATATTCATATTTCTTTTTTAGAAATTAAAATATTGGAATGTTCCATCCCAAAAGCTTGGAGAACATTCTTACAATCAATGCGGAACATACAACTATTGCTATTCCTATACCTGAATTAATCAATACGCTTTGTGCGGATTTTACTTTGTTTGCATCACCAGCACTTGTAAGCCATGTAAATCCTCCATAAATAAATAAACCCAACAATGCTATTCCTGCTACAGCAAAAACGAACTGTAATCCTCTGTTAATTACTGTTGAAAGTCCTGCCCAGTCAGTAGGAACTCCTGGTGGTGGGGACAATGAGAACAATTTATTTATCATTAAAATAATGATCAAATTATTATTTATAGTAGAATGTGTAATCCAACTTTCCGTATATTATATCAACAAGCATTATACAATGCAAAGGTTAATCAAAATGTTTTTCAAAAAGAATTAATTTACCGTGGATCTTTACGTCATCCGTGTGAATAATGTGTCTGTAAAGACTAAGGTTTATTTTGATCTTATTTCTTACAGATTGTGAGAAAAGAAGGGTGTCGTTAGGTTTGTATTTAGAAGCCTCAGCAAATACCAGTACTCCGCCTTTTGGTATTTCAATATCATCGAAGGAATCAATATCACTTGAAGAAATAGCAAAATAATTTCGATATTTTGCATTAATTTTCTTTGAAGATACTGGGTATACCGCAATTTCTTTTCGATTTTGCTTTCTGAGGCTTTTTTTAGGTGTAGTTATAAAAGGTATAAGATTTTCTGATTGAGTTTGAAATTCAACTTGAGTGTCGTTGAGCATCTTGCTACTTTCACCTAATAAAAAAGTAGTTGGAACATTAAGGATTTGTGCGATTTGTACAATTCTTCCTAGTGCATTTACCTTATTTGTTTCATATCTACTTATCATTTCCCATGTTACACCCAGCTTGTCAGCAAGTTCTCTTTGTGAAAGACCGGCAATCGTTCTTGCAATACGAATATTGTGTCCAATTGAGTTCTTTTCCATATTTCTATCATACCTTGTAATAAGGTACAATATAAATGGATTTGAATATCAACTACATGTCTTTTGATGTCTTATTTGATTGTATAAATTCCAACTGCTTGCTTAGTTTTGTACAGAATTTCATTACTAATTGTCCTTACTTTATTGGTTCCAGTATTCAATATATCGTAAACGTCATCAATTCTTTTTTCATAACCGAGTCTTCTTTCTCTGATAGGAGTTAAAATCTTTTCAATTGCAAGGAAAAGTTTTTCCTTGACTTCAACGTCTCCAACTTTTCCCTTAAGATACCTTGATTTTAGATCATTAACTTCATCGATATTGGTATTGAATGCATCATGGTATATAAAAACTGGATTTCCTTCAACCTTTCCAGGATCTGTAGCATGAATTCTGTCAGGATCTGTATACATGCTCATTATTTTTTTTCTTACAACCGATGTTTCGTCACTAATATATATGCAATTTCCTAGACTTTTACTCATCTTTGCATTTCCATCTGTGCCTACGAGTCTTGAGATTTTAGTAATCCTAGCAGCTGGAACATTGAATAAATTTGTTTTATATGTTGCGTTAAATTTCTTTACTACATCTCTAGTTAATTCAACGTGGGGTAACTGATCTTCTCCAACCGGCACAAGATCAGCATTTACAGTCATTATATCTGCAACTTGATGTACAGGATACACAAAAAATCCAAGCGGTGTACTTTTAGCGAATGTGGTTTTTGTTTCCTTTTTTTCTTTAAGCTCAGTCTTGATTGTGGGATTATGAGAGAGTTGTTCGATAGACACAAAGTTTGCAAAATACATAAATAATTCATGTGTAGCAGGTATGTGAGATTGTAGGTAGAATGTAGTTTTTTCCGGATTAAGACCAACTGCAAGATTATCAAGGAGAACTTGGATTGTATTTTCTCTTACTTTTTCTGGGTTATCAAAGTTGTCAGATAATGCCTGAATATCAGCGATAATTATGTATTGTTCATACTGATCTTCAAGGTCTAATCTTTGTTTTATGGCTCCAATAAAATGCCCAAGGTGTAATCTTCCTGTGGGTCGATCACCAGTTAATATTCTTTTTTTCTTAATTTCCATTTTTAGAATGATTAATTAATTTTTTAGATGTTCGTTAATATAAATATTGTAACATCTTTTTTGTTATATATATAATTATATTTTAGTTTTTCTTGAATGAGTTGATTACAAAATGTATTTAATAATGGATAGGGGACTAAAATCCCCAGTTTTTGTTTAATAGAGAATAGCAAATAGACAATATTGAGTTTGAATTTTTGACTGTTTGGTGATTTATGGTATTCATAATAAGATGATTATACATTTATTAATTTAAAATTTCAAATTTATGTTGAAATTGATATAAGGTTATGTTAAGCTATATTAGTAGTAATTTATTAACAAATACTTATGGCAAAGAAAATAGTAATTAATGAAGGGTGTGTAGGATGTTTGGCATGTGTTTCAAGTTTGTCAGATTCAGAAAAAGAAATAATTGACAAATTTATGCATGTTGGTGATGATGGGCTTATGCATTCTACAGGTGCATCAACTGATGATCCTGCTGAAATTGAAATTATGGAGAAGGTTGCTGGTACTTGCCCAATGGGAGTAATTGAAGTCGTTGATGCTTAATTTCAAAACAATTTTATGGATGTTCTTTTTGTTGTTGCAAACAACAATTTTCAGGACATAGAGTTTACTGTTCCATATGAAATGATAATTGCAAGGGGATGTGAGGCTGTAGTTGCTTCAGGTAATGGAGGTATGTGTAAAGGTGTATTTGGTAAAGAAATTATTTCAGATTATAAATTATCAGAAGTTGTAGGGGATGAATTTGATCTTGTGATATTTATTGGTGGAGGAGGAGCTCTTGAACAGTATCTTGATGATCCTAAATATTTGTCTGTTGCAAAAAATATCGGAGCAATTTGTGTTGCACCAATGCTAATTTCTGACTCTGGGGTTTTAAAAGATAAACGTTTTACTTGTTGGGATGATGGAAGTCGAACACAAATTAACCATATTATTAAAAATGGTGGCACTTATGTAAATAGTAGCGTTGTAGTTGATGGTAATGTTATAACTGCTAATGGTCCCGATGCTGCGGAAGAGTTTGGAATGAAGCTTGTGGAAGTAATGAGTAGTAGGTGTAAATGAGTGTTAAGATATTTATTTCAAAAATAGTGAAGTATTTATATCCGGTATCTTTTTAATATTTTCAGTTTCTTTTTCATGTTAGATGCTTCCAAGTTTTTCTATAATTAATATCTCTGTTATTATATTAGCTGGATAAGTCAATTATATATTAATAATTTCTAGAAAGATAGAGAAAATAATTCTGTTCTGTTATAATACTTTTGTTAAGTACTGACAAGGAGAGATGCTCGCACTTCGTAGCAAAGCTACTACGTAGAGTATCTCACTTGATTAAATCTTTGCGGAGAGATGCCCGCCGTGTGTCTGCCGAAGTGAAGAGAAGGCGGAAGTGGCTTGTCACGGGGGCAACAAGTTAACAATTAAAATGGAGAGATGCCCGAGTGGTCGAAGGGACTCGCTTGGAAAGCGAGCGTTCATCTCATGATGAACCGCGGGTTCGAATCCCGCTCTCTCCGAATGGGGTAAATAGAAAAAATCTAACTGAAGAAATCATTTTAAAAAATAGATACTATGAAAGTAACTGTAGATTATTTTCTTAATTAACAATATGACAAAACAAGATCTTACATTTATCACTAACGAACCAGGTAAAACACTCCTCGATAGTTTTTCAAGTCTGCTACCTAAATACACGCAATATTTTGATTGTCTAGTAGGTTATTTTTATATAAGTGGTTTTTATAAGATATACAAGACGCTTGAATCTGTTGATAAAATTCGAATACTTGTTGGGTTAGGAACAGATAAACAGATCAGTGAATTAGTTAATAAAACCAAAGAGCAATTAGCCTTTGAATTTGACTCAATAAAAAAGGCAAAAGCTAAAATTTCTGAAAACATTACAAATGAAGTTGCTGACGCTGAGGATTCAAGTGATGTAGAACAAGGTATACTAAAGTTTTCAGAATGGATCAACTCAGGAAAATTAGAAGTTCGAGTTTATGACAAATCTCCACTCCATGCAAAATTGTATATCATGACTTTTAAGGATCAATACGATCCTGGTATGGTAATTACAGGATCAAGTAACTTAACTGCAGGCGGATTACTTGGCAATTTAGAGTTCAATGTACACTTGCGTGATCCTAGAGATTTTGAATATGCACGAGATAAGTTCAATGAACTTTGGAAGGATTCTGTTGATGTATCAGGATTATATATCGAGACAATTAATACAAAGACGCATCTAAATGATGAAATAACACCATACCAATTGTATCTAAAGTTTCTCTATGAATATTTCCGGGCTGATCTTGGTTTAGATGAAAACTTAGAGGATGATTTTCTTCCAGAGGGATATTTAAATCTTGATTATCAAAAACAAGCAGTAATCAATGCTGTTAGAATTTTAGAAGAGTATGGAGGTGTTTTTATTTCAGATGTTGTTGGACTTGGAAAAACATATATATCAGCAAGACTTGCAAATCAACTTGACGGTAGATCACTTGTTATCGCGCCACCAGCTTTGCTCGATGAAGGTAATCCTGGTTCATGGCCAAATGTGTTTTATGAATTTGGAGTAAGAACAGTGAAATTTAAATCAATAGGACAACTGGATAGAATATTGTATGAAGGGGTTGATGGATTTAAGAATATTTTTATTGACGAGTCTCATCGTTTCAGAAATGAATCAACACAGACATATGAAAAGCTTGCAGAAATATGTAAGGGCAAAAGAGTAATATTGGTTAGTGCAACTCCATTTAATAATACTCCGGGCGACTTACTTTCTCAAATAAAGCTGTTTCAGAATTCAAGAAAGAGTACAATTCCTAATTTGCCTGATCTTGAAGGTTTCTTCAGTAAGCTCAATTCAAGACTGAGAAACCTTGACAGGAAAAAGAATTATGAGGAATACATGGAAACAGTAAGGGACAATGCAAAGGAAATTCGTGAAAGGATTTTAAAATATTTAATGGTTAGGAGAACAAGAACTGAGATTAGAAAGTATTATGAGGAAGATCTCAGTAAACAAGGACTAAAATTTCCTGAGGTAGCTGATCCAGAGGCAATTTATTATGAATTTGATCAAGAGGAAGACACAGCTTTTCAATCTACCATAGAATTCATCAAAACATTTAGATACAGTCGTTATGCGCCACTTCTCTACTATAAGGGAACATTATCTAAACAGGAACTACAATCTCAGAGAAATATGACACTTTTTATGAAAATGCTTTTAATCAAGAGATTTGAAAGCAGTCTTTTTGCTTTCAAAAAAACACTTTGGAGGTTTATAACTTCATATAAGATTATGATTGAAGAATTTGATAAAGGTAACGTGTATGTTAGTAAAAAAAATGCAAACAAACTTTTTAATTTGCTTCTTGAAGGAAATGAAGATGAAATTCTTTCAATGATTGAGAATGAGAAAGCAGAGAAATACGAGGCTAGTGAATTTGATAATAGACTAAGAGAAGATTTGAAATACGATCTGGATATTTTGGAAGGTATCTCTGAACAATGGGGTAAGATTAAAAGAGACGTCAAGTTCGAACATTTCCTTGAAGTAATGAAAGAAAATCCTATTTTGTCGAAAAGAAAAGTTATTATTTTTACTGAATCGCAGGAGACAGCAGATTACCTATCAGAAAATCTAAAAATAAATCTTCAGGAAAATGTATTGAATTTTACCGGTGGCTCTAGTGAAGAAAAAAGGGCTGAAGTTATCGAAAATTTTGATGCCAAATCAAAACATCCAAAAGATGATTACAGAATTTTAGTTGCAACTGAAGTATTAGCTGAAGGAGTCAATCTGCACAGGTCAAATTGTGTTGTTAATTATGATATACCTTGGAATCCTACAAGACTTATTCAGCGGATAGGTAGAATTAATCGTGTTGATACAAAATTTTCCAAAATATATACTTTTAACTTTTTCCCGACTACTCAATCAAATGATCAAATAAAGCTAAAGGAGGCAGCTGAGGCCAAAATACGAATGTTTATCGAACTTTTAGGTAATGATGCAAGGTTTTTAACAGATGGAGAAGAGATAAAATCACATGATCTTTTTAATCGTTTAATGTCTAAAAAGACAATCACAGGAGAAGATGAAAGTGAAGATAGTGAATTGAAATACCTAAAGATCATAAAAGATATTCGAGATAATGATACGAACCTTTTTGATCAAATTAAACGGTTACCTAAAAAAGCTAGAAGTTCAAAACAGGTTAAGCTTTCAAATGATTCACTCTTAACCTATTTTCAGAAGGGTAAACTTGATAAGTTTATCATTTCAGACAGCAATGATACAAAAGAACTTGATTTCTTCAATGCAATCAAATTTATGGAGAGCAAAAAAGAAGTAATAAGGTACAAGGAAATGCCAAATTATTACGAATTGCTAAGAAAAAACAAGGAATATTTTGATTTTATCACATCCCAAGAACCGGATGAATTTTCAGTTAAAAGAGGTGGAAATACAACACAAAAAATACTTAAACGGCTTAAGACTAAAAATATAAAGGATTTTAAAGGATTTACTGAGGATCAAGATTCATACTTGAAGCTTGTAATTCAGCGATTGGAGGAAGGTGCTTTTCCCAAACAAACTGTAAAAAATCTCTGGACAAAAATTCAATACGAAGCGAATCCTTTAAAAATTATATCTTTGTTAAAAATACATCTCCCTGAAAATCTATTAAAAAGTATATATGTCCAAAATACATCAGATAATAATGAAATAAAAGCTGTTATTTTATCTCAATTTCTCAAATCGTAATTATGGATAAAGCAAAAGAAATAATAAAAAACACATTTGAAAATGCTTTTGAGTTTGAACAATTCACTTACTTTTCAAAGAATCTTCTAAAAGAGGTTGAAAAATCTTCGACTGATTTGATACCTAACCAGCAAATAAAAGAGTCATATCAGCCATATATAAATTATTATAGAAGGATTTGGAAATATGTTGATCCAAACGGAAAAGTAATTGATGTTATAGCTATTTTTCTTAAAAAGGAATCTACTTTTGAGGCTAGAACTTTTCAAAGAAATTTCGTACTGGATTATCTAAAAAAAAGAGAAAAAGACGGAGTATTAGCTGCTTTTATTCATCCAGATCAATCCGATTGGAGATTTTCTTTCGTAAAACTTGAATTTGAAATCAAACGTGATCCAGTTACAGGTAAAATTAAAGATATTGAAAAAGCTACATCAGCGAAGAGATATTCATATCTTGTGGGAGAAAATGAAAACTCTCATACAGCTCAAAGTCAGCTTGTTAAACTTCTTGAAGATGATGAAAATAATCCCACTTTAGAAGAAATTGAACAAGCATTTGGTATTGAAACAGTTACAAAGGAATTTTTTACAAAATACAAAGAACTCTTCCATGCTGTTGAAGAGGCTTTGAAGCAGATTTTGAAAAATGATCCGAAAGTAAAAAAGGATTTTGATGAAAAGGAGATTGATACTGTTGATTTTGCCAAAAAACTTTTAGGACAAATTGTATTCTTATATTTTCTCCAAAAGAAAGGCTGGTTTGGGGTTGAAAGGGATAAGGCATGGGGCACAGGTTCAAAAACATTTTTAAGAGACTTACACGAAAGAAAACTTGTTGATTACACAAATTTCTTTAATGATATTTTAGAACCTTTGTTTTATGAGGCTCTTGCAAGAGAAAGAGATGATAATTTTTATAGTAAATTCAATTGCAAAATCCCATTCCTAAATGGTGGATTATTTGATCCACTCAACAACTACGATTGGGTTCATACAGACATTAAGCTTCCTAATGACCTCTTTTCAAACGGTAAAGAGACTAAGGAAGGTGATATAGGAGATGGAATTCTTGATGTTTTCGACAGGTACAACTTTACTGTCAAGGAAGATGAACCTCTTGAAAAAGAGGTTGCAATTGATCCTGAAATGCTTGGAAAAGTGTTTGAGAATATGCTTGAGGCTAAGGATCGTAAATCGAAAGGCACTTACTATACCCCTAGAGAGATCGTTCATTATATGTGTCAGGAAAGTCTTATTAACTATCTGGCAACAGAATTAGAAGGACTTGTTAGTAAAAAATCACTTGAATATTTAATTAAGGAATCAGAAGGATTTCTACAGTATGAAGAGGCACGTACTTCTGGCTCAAATTATGATAAGAAAATGCCAGATGAGGTGGAAGAGCATGCTTTCGAGATTGATAATAAGCTTTCTGATATAAAAGTATGCGATCCTGCAATAGGTTCAGGTGCTTTTCCTGTTGGGATGATGAACGAGATTGTAAAAGTTAGATCCCTTTTAACAACTTACTTAAAGGATAAGAAGGAACGGTCAAGCTACGACTTTAAGAGGCATGCAATTGCCAATTCGTTATATGGAGTTGATATTGATCCTGGGGCTGTTGAGATAGCAAAACTTAGATTGTGGTTATCATTGATTGTTGATGAAACAGATATAAAAAACATTAAACCTCTCCCAAATCTTGATTACAAAATTATGCAGGGTAATAGTTTGCTTGAGGAATATGAAGGGATAAAGCTGTTTGACGAGAGCTTAATTGCTGATACCAAATCAAAACAGCAAGATATTGAAAGGCTTAAAGAAGAACAAAGTATACTTCAAAAAGAGTATATAGAGCTTCATTCTGTAAACAAATTAACACAGAATGAAAAGGCAAGGATAGAATCAAGACTCAAGGATATTGCAAAACAGTTAAGGTTATTAAACGGGTTTGATACCATCAAATTTGAAAACAAGAATCTATTTCAGACAATAAATGTTGCAAAGGAAAAGGCTCGCATGCTTCAACAATTGCAAAAAGAATACTTTAAAGTATCACAAAAATCAGAAAAGGATTCAATAAAGAAAGAAATTGATGAACTAATTTGGGATCTTATTAAAACCACAGTCAGACAGGAAGGCAAAGAAGAAAAGTTAAAGGAGATTGAGAAAATCAAAAAATCAAATACAAGACCATTCTTTTTATGGCACTTGAATTTTGCCGAAGTATTTCAGAGTAAGGGAGGGTTTGATGTTGTAATTGGCAATCCGCCGTATGTTCAACTCCAAAAGGCTTATGATAACAGTAAAAAATATGCAGATTTGTACAAAAATAGTAACTTAGAGACCTTTGATCGAACGGGAGACATTTACTGTCTTTTTTATGAGAAGGGTATCCAACTTTTAAAGACTAATGCGATACTTGCATATATAACTTCAAACAAATGGATGCGCGCTGGTTATGGAGAAAAATTAAGAAGATTTTTTATCAGACAGAATCCCTTACAATTAATAGATCTGGGGCCAAGTGTGTTTGAAAACGCTACAGTTGACACTAATATTCTTGTTATTAAAAAAATAGATTACGATGGTCAATCTGATTTCAGTTTGCAAGCATTAACATATAAAAATAAAGAAAAAGATATCGTAAAATCACTTAAAGAAAATGGTGTTACTTTGACTAAGCTCGCAAGTGATGGGTGGTTTATTGGAACAAAAGAAGAGATAGCTCTTAAAGAAAAAATCGAAAGAATTGGCATACCTCTCAAGGATTGGGATGTTAAGATTTATAGAGGAATATTAACTGGCTTAAATGAAGCTTTTATAATTGATAGCAAAAAACGTGAGGAGATTCTTGCAAATTGTAAAGATGAAGATGAGAGAAAAAGAACAGAAGATATCATAAAACCCATATTACGAGGGCGGGATATTAAAAGATACTATTATGAGTGGGCTGGTTTGTGGGTGATAGCAACTTTCCCTTCGCTCAAAATTGATATCGATAAATATTCTACTGTAAAAAAATATCTCTTAACATTTGGTAAAGATAGACTTGCACAAGAAGGCAAAAAATTAGCAGATGGCACTACCTCAAGAAAGAAGACTGGTAATAAATGGTTCGAAACACAGGATCAAATTGCCTACTATCCTGAATTTGAGAAAGAGAAAGTGGTGTGGCAAGAGATAGTAAGAGAATCTCAATTTCATCTAGATAAAGAATCTGTCTATATTGAGGCGACTGGTTTTATAATGACAGGTTCAAATATTGAGTATATTTGTGCATACCTGAATTCAAATCCGGGCAACTTTTTTTTTAGAAAATGGTATTCCGGAGGTGGGTTAGGAGAAAATGGTTATAGATATAAAAAGGCTTTTCTTGAAAATTTACCTATTACTCCCATAACATCGTCTAACCAAACTTGTATTAAACAAATAGAATCACTTGTCGATCAAATTCTCGCCATTACCAAATCCGCCGATTATCTCAATAATCCTGACAAGCAAGCCAAAGTCAAAGAATTTGAAAAACAGATTGATGAGCTAGTTTATAAACTCTACGATCTGACGCCAGAGGAGATAAAGATTGTGGAAGGAAAAAATATTTAATTTTATATAAATGGGTAAATCTATATGAAAAAAACACTATCTAAATTAACTAAAATCGATTTGCGAGATGTATGGGGACATGAGGCTCTGGATTTTACAAAATGGCTTGCTGAACAGGAAAATTTGGATTTATTAAGTGATGAGATTGGTGTAAATATCAAACTTGTGCAAACCGAGGCAAATGTAGGAAAGTTTAACGTTGATATATTAGCCGAAGAAGAAGGAACTGGTAGAAAAATAATAATTGAAAATCAACTCGAAGATACAAATCATGATCATTTAGGAAAAATTATTACATATGCTTCGGGATACGACGCCGAGTTAATTTTATGGGTAGTAAGAGACTATCGTGAAGAACATCAAAAAGCTATTGATTGGCTGAATGAACACACGGATGAAAATATTGGGTTCTTTTTGATACAAGTTGAACTGTGGCAAATTGAGAATTCAAACCCTGCACCTAAGTTTGAAATTGTTGTAAGCCCTAATGAATGGGCAAAAGCAATTAAAGGCTATCCATCAAATAACGATCTTACCAACACAAAACTTCAACAACTAGAATTTTGGACTAGGTTTAAAAAATATGTTGAACAAAACAATAAAAAAATCAGATTACAAACACCTAGACCTCAAAATTGGTATGACGTTACAATGGGTTTTTCAGAAGCTCATATTGGACTTACAATAAACACAAGAGACAATCTAATTGGATGTGAGCTTTATATCCCAGATAACAAGATTTTATTTGAATTTCTTAAAAATAATATAACCGATATTGAATTGTCAATTGGAACTAAACTTGATTGGAACGATGCAAATAAAGCATCTATGGTGAAGATAAAAGCACCAGCGGATGATTTATTTAATCAAGAAAAACAAGAAGAATATTTCAAGTGGCTTTTAGATCAAACAATACTTTTTTCAAAAGTATTTGGGAAATACATACAAGAATTTAAAAAGAATAAAATGTAAATTGTTATTAGAATGTTCCCCCTGAGTTATTCTCTAAATTCCAAACTGCATTTTATCAAGATCCAATTGATGCAGTATATAAAGCATTAGGAGTTGAATAAATTAATTCTAAATTAAAAACTGTGTCCAAACTAATAACTCTAGACCAAAAACTTAAAAAAGTATTAATCAACAAAGCCGAACTCGAAAATTAGGTAGTCTTTAACTATTTTAATAACCTCCCTGAAAGCGAGAGAGATGAAAAATTCTTCAAAGCCTAGGTATATAGGGCATTGGGGTAATGGAGACTATGAAGTAAAACTTGAAAGTGAAGATAAATTGGAAGCGATCTTTGCGCTTATTAAGCAAAGCTATGATCAAAACAAATAATTTATAAGTTAAGCCAAGAAATTGTTATTAATTATAAAAACAGTAAGGAACAAACTGAAGAAGTTCTAAAGAAAATTGGAGGAAAGGAAAAAGGAATTATAATTCAAGCCGATATTTCATTGGAAAGTGAGGTTAAAAAACTTGTACAAGATACTATTAAAAGTTATGGTACTATTGATATTTTAATTAATAATGCTGGGAAAATTATTCGTCCAGGAGATTGGAATTGTAATGAATCTGTATGGCAAAAAACTATTGATGTGAACTTGAAAAGTATGTGGCTTGTAACGAAAGCAGTTGCACCTAGCAATGTTATGACCGATATGACAAAATCTGCAGGAGAAGAATTAATTGAAAAATTTAAACAAAGTACACCGCTTAAAAGAACTGCTGAACCAGAAGAATTAGCTAGTGCAATTTTATTTTTAGCTAGTGATGAAGCAAGCTATATTACAGGAGAAGTGTTAGTTGTAGATGGAGGTTACACATTAAAATAGTATATAGAATATATATAATTGACTTTCATTAAAAAACCATGAAACTTATAAATATAAATGTAGGAATTAAAATTGATAATTCTGAAAAGTTAGGAGAATTTCTTGAAGAATATGGTGCTGATATTATAGCTTTGCAAGAAATAGTAAGGCATTTGGATGAATCTGTTTATTCTGAGTTTCAATCAAAAAGTAAAATTGGAAAAATACTTGAAAACCAATATCCATATGAATTTTTTGGCCCTTTGTGGATATCTGAAGCAGTTAGAAAGAATGGTCAAATAACTAGGGATTTTGGGGGATTTATTGAACAGGGAAATGAAATAATCTCCAAATTTCCTATACAAAAATGCATATAATGAGCATTTCTATAAAACGTATGAATTAGAATTTGATTGGACTAATTGGCAGACAGAAGATCATGCACGAGCTTTAGCGAAAGTTGAGGTAGTTATTGGAAATAAAGTACTTCAAATATTAAATATTCATGGAATTTGGACAGCAAATAAAAAAAGGGGATGATAGAACTATTAAAGAGTTTCAATTCGTAGTTGAAACAGCTTTAAAAAAAGATATTCCCACAATAATAACCGGTGATTTTAATTTATCTCCTGAAACAGAATCAATTCAAATAATAAATGAACATTTTTTTAATCTCATTGATAAGTATAAAATTAAAACAACAAGACCAGTTTTCAAAGATAATATTGAAAAAAGAAATAATGTTGTAGATTATATTTTTGTTAATTCAGGTATTAAAGTAAATGATTTTGGAGCGATTCAGACAAATATTTCAGACCATCTGCCATTATTTTTAGATTTTGAAATAATTGGCTAGAATAACTGGGTAATATTTTATATAATCTATAGATGGAGGTTGTTAAATTAAAACCTAATGATTAATAAAATGAAACAAAAACCATATATATTGCTTAGTTCTTGTCTACTTGATTTGCATACACAATGGGATGAAGATTGTAAAAGATACGAGGAATTAATAGACCTTGTTAAAGAGGGAAAGGCAGTTTTTTTTGTCCAGAGCAAGGAGGAGGACTACCTACGCCAAGAATACCTTCTGAGATTGAGAAAGGTAAAACATCTGTAGATGTCTTGAATAATAAAGGTAAAGTAGTGAATAAAAATGGAAATGATGTTACAAAGGAATACCTAAAAGGGGCTTACATGGCACTGCAAATTTGTAAACAATTTAATTTAACCGTGGCTATTTTAAAAGAAAAAAGCCCCTCATGTGGTTCAAGTAAAACCTATGATGGCTCTTTTGAAGGAAATAAAAAAGAGGGAACGGGTTTAACTGCTGAATTGTTGAGACAAAACGGCATAAAGGTCTATAGTGAGGATAATTTTCCAAGGGATATATAAAATCATAAATACACGAAACGATTATAGTGTTATCGTGTATAATCTGCTATAATTGCCACGTTTATATGATGTAAGGAGAGATGCTCGCACTTCGTAGCAAGGCTACTACGTAGAGCACCTCACTTGATAAAATCTTTGCGGAGAGATGCCTGAGCGGTCGAAAGGACCGGTCTTGAAAACCGGCGTCACGCTTGCGTGACCGTGGGTTCGAATCCCACTCTCTCCGAATGGAGCAAACAAGGAATGAGAACCCTCAAACTCAAACGGGTTCGCTTGTCCGCCTTGGGCGGGAATCCCATTTACCTTCCGAAACGAAGTGAAGGTAGGCTCTCTCCGTTCGTGTGATATTGAACACCCCGGTCCGTTCCCTTTGGGACGCAAATGGTAGGTAGCTACCATTTGACTTAAGTCCTTCAAATGGAAATAAAAGGGACCGGAACCTTAAAACTTATGCAGGTTCATTTACTCGCTTCGAGCGTTAATCATATACTCATTCTTATGCCCCTGACTTAAATTAAAATTCTAATAAAGTATATTTATATATTTTTTATTTTATGCTAGTATGAAGTAACAAAATAATATATATAGATATATATTGGATGGGAATTCTTAATAATATTAGTAAGAATCTTTCTTCACGTCTTGCAACTATTGCTGTAATTTTATCAATTTTTGGTGTTATTACCACATTATTATTTATATATAATCCTTCCTTAATAAATAAAAACAATGATGAGGTCTATTTAAAGGTAAAACTCTAGAGAATTATATTAAAGAGGCTATTGCAGAATATAGTGTTAATTTAAATACGGATTCAGTAGGAGAGCAGAGTGAAACAGGAGAGCAGGGAGATAAGGGAAATGTGGGAGATACAGGAGCACAAGGAGAAGTAGGAGAGAAAGGTGATACTGGGGATCCAGGTGATTTAAGTTCATACTTAACCATTGCAGGTGCTGCTTCAATATATGAACGATTACTCCCAGAAACACCAGTTAATCCTGCCACGAAATTTTTAAATGGGAATAAGGAATGGACTACGATTGCAATAGGTGGCGGTGGATACTCAGCAAATCTATATTTTACATCACAAGATTCAGACGTAGAAGGATATAAAGTAGTTTCGTATTCAAGTGAAGCAACAGAAACAGAATTATCAACTACAATATCAAATACTGAAGTTTTACTACGAACGTATTTATTTGATTTACCAATAGGTATTACCACCTATGATGCTGGGGTCTGGGTCGCAAACTACAGATGTAGGACATCAAGAACAACAGGTGATACATACTTAAAGCTTGAAATTTTTGCTAGACATACAAATGGTACAGAGACTACCCTATGGAGTTCATATTCACCAAAATTAGAGAACACAGAATTTGAAACCATTAGAAGTGAAAGCAACCAGACCGTATTTACAGTTGATCCAACTGACAGAATGGGAATAAGAATATATGCAAAGACTACTGCAAACAATATTAAGCTCACTACAGTCATTGGAGGACAAAACGCTTCATATATCACTACACCACTTAGAATTAGACATAACCAATTAAGAGATTATAACGGTGATGTAGATTATCAGCATATAAACGCTTCTGACAGAACATTATTAACAGATATTCTTAATTGAAATTTACATTCCAATTATGTGTCTCCAACAGATCTATCCATAATTACTGGAGCAAATAAAACCTTAGTCCTCGATACTCCGGTATGGGATAATTTGTCACTTGAAACGAGGGTGTTAAGCTTAGCGGGAATAGCAGATCCTTTACTTGCAAATTACCAACCAACAGGATCTGGAATAGTTACCAAATTGTATGAGTTTGAAAAAGATGATATTGCGTATTTCATGATTAAAATACCCCATGAATACAAAATAGGAACTAATATTTATGCACATTTACATTGGACACCGAGCAGTCAGGGTGTAACAGAGTCTGGCCATACTGTAGGCTGGAAGATTGGATATTCATGGAGTAATGTTGATGACACATTCCCTGCAATGTCTGTAGTTGATTTATCCGATAGTACAGATGGAACAAATGGTATACATCAGAGGACTTCTGATATACTAATTTCAGGAACCGATAAAGAAATTGATTCAATTATAATAGGGTACATTATTAGAACTGATACGGGAACTGATGATACCTGGGATTCATCAACGACTGGCAGTCTTCCGCTGTTACTTAGTGTAGATTTCCGCTATCAAAAGGACACTTTAGGTAGTAGAGAAATAGATACGAAATAATTATTTACTAAAAGTATAAGATAATATATTTTAAGAATTGACGGACATCTTTTATTTTACATATGCTAAATAGATGAATATAATTATTATCTTTCTTATATCATTTTTAGTTCTATCTATCCTTGGCTCTCTTGCGCACTTTACTCATGGTTGGTTTAAGAGGGGTGTACTTCTACATATGTTTTCGGCATTGAATGAAAGTACGTGGGAACATATGAAAATGTTAATAGCCCCAACAATTATAGTAGGGTTTTTTCAGTACATATTTCTAGACAAAGCATATATAAATTTCTTCAACTCAATCTTAGTTTTACTAGTTGTTGAATTAGTTACAATGCCATTGTTATATGAGATACTTAAGAGAATGGTAAAGAAAGTTCACTTTCTTGTTACTATTTTAATATTCTTCCTCTCCACTATATTTGGGTTAATTGCTGAATATCTGATATTAACTAATGGTGTCGTTATATTACCAGAAATATGGTCTTTGATATTGGCATTATTAATAGTTTGTATGTTTGCTATATTTTCTTACTATCCTCCTAAAATGTTTCTTTTTAGAGATCCTATCACTGGTGGATATGGAGATTTAGGAAAATAAATATTTTTATCTATCCGTTTGACATGTTTCTAGGTTTAGTATATAAATAATTAATAATATATTATTATTTATATGTGGCGAAACCTACAAAAAATGCAGCTATTATCTGCACAATAGTATCGATTATAGCTTTAATAGGGATAATAATTGGATTGACCAAGGATAGCACCTTAATAATTGTTCTCTCTCTTTTACCTGCAACTGCATATGAGGTCTATAGAACTGAAGGAGATTCAACACGAACGTCTTCAATTATACTTCTTGTAGTATTGATAGCAGAGATAATATTAATTCTCTTCAATATTAATTTTAATCTCGCTGAATATCTTGATACAACAGAGAAGTATATTGGTGGTTATTGGGTACCACTTGGAGAGATAACTGTGCTTGGTCCTACTATTATGGCTGTACTATCTGTAATACTCTTTGTAAGGACTAGGGGGATATATACTAGATGGCTAGCAGCTGTAATATTCTTTACATCTTTTGCAATAATATACTCTGTGAGTCCACAAATGTTTGGTGAATTAATTAAAAATGCTTTGCAACAAGGTCTAGGAAGGTTATAACAATGATATAAAAGAATTAATCATTGTATTCATTTCCTCCCTATACATATAACCTTCTTTCTCAAAACAACTATTCAAAGGTATAATCCAATGAGTGATGAATGTCATTATTCCTTCATGAATTGTTTCTGTTACTGTTTTATCTTTTGTTAATGATTGACAAAATGTTTAACCACTAGGTGTACAATTCAAGGTCGTTAAAAGACCGCACATAATTCTGTTGAGAAACAGTATTAGGCCGTAGGGGCATACGGCGGTAGATCAACCTCAACATCTGCACGCAGCCTTTCATACAACATTTGGGACTGTGCTATGACTTGGTCTGGACCAATGTCGGCCCCGATATCTGGGGCACTGCCCGACGCAGCTGCCACTTGAGCTTTTGCCGCCATGATCATATCCTCGTCTTTACTTTCCTCGGCAAATTTAAGCATCTCTTCAGCTTCCTTTTGTTGCGTAGCCGTGTCGGCACGACTTTGCGTGTATGATTTATCCCGGACAGCATTGGCCTCGGCATGTTTGAGCAAGGTTTGTGCGATAACTTCCATGTCTTTATCGCCAAGAGTTTTGGCATATTCTGCCATCTTTTTAGCCTGTTCCAGATCCATAGACCGTCCGCTTTTTTTTGCGGAATATTCGTCTGTTGTGGAAACACTCCCGATATAGCCGGAAATAGCGATCCACATTTTCATTACTGCTCTTACCCGCGGGTCAGGCTTGACACTGCAGTCGGTTTCGATCATGCTTCCGCCCCGGACTGTAACTTTTACCGGATTGAACGGATCGGTCGAAACCATTTCGGTTTTTGCGCCCGTGGCTTTGTTTAAAATCCTGGAACCGGCGTCATCAGCGGATCTTCGCAATTGAAATAGGAACAGCTGAACATACCTTTGGTGACTTCCCAATTTTTAATAGTCTCGCCACTGTATGTGGTACCGGAAGTCTTATCTTCCCGGTTCCACTCTTCCAGGCCGCTTAATTTCAACTCCGCACCGGGAAACAGGGTTATGCTTTTGGATGAATTATGTTGGGGATCATACACGGGTTTGTCCTTGCCCAAGTTTAGGCTGATATTAAGTACAATGATAGTGTTTTTCCCTGCCGAAAGTGTATCACCGTCTTCGACCTTTTCCTTAACTTGTTTTGACCCGGGAATATTGATCTTTGTACCGTTCTTCCGGATGATAAAAGCCTCATTGCCGGAGACTCCAAGTGTAATTTTCCCGGTTATTTGAGTATTCATAATGGGCTTATGACTAAATTTAAATTTTAATATTCTGAATTTCCATTTAATTAATCTTCCTTTTTCTCTGATTCAACAGTATTAACTTCTACTTCCGTCCCTTCTTCTACGGTAATCTTCACCTTGTTTGAATCTTTTTGGTCATCATTATTAGAAGAATTAGTAGGAAAAGAATTAGAGGAACTACCTTCTACTTTATTATCGTCCGGTGTTACTGTATCTTTTTTCTGTGGAGCTTCTTTTATCTTTTTTGTTAGACGAATAACAATTAAAACAACTAAAATAATAACAAAGATTACAAGTGCAACTATAGATAGTTTGATTATGATATCTTTTGTGTTACTGGGTACACCAACATCTATTTCTTTTCCAGTGCTATCATCTGTTTCTCCATCAACTTCGCCTCCTAAGTTTTCTACACTCTCATTCGATATTAGAAGTTTATATTGATCAATACTATCAAAACTAGTACCATACATAGCTTGTTCAACTACAACATATATATATCCATTGGATTTAATATTAAATGTGTTCTGTATTATCTGTCCTGCATCTAAATCTAATCCATCCTCATTAAGAAGTTCTGCTCTATTACTATCATACACAGCATTTCCGATTTTATATTCTCCTACTGGAGAAACTCTTACAATAACCTTATCTCCACTTTTAACTGAAATTTTATAGTAGTCTGCATCATCATTTCCACCGACTTCGCCATACGTGAAACCAGAGAGATATCCGGTATATTCGCCATATTGAATATTCATGGCACTGTCATAATTACCTCCTGCATCAGTACCATTATTTGCATCTGTTCTATCGATAAGACTAACAGTTAATAAAATAGAGTCTGTAGTATATGAGTTATTAATTACCAGATAATACTTAGATTCTTCTAATTCATTTCCAAGCCACCGTAATGTATCCTCTTTATCTATACTAGAAACAGCTCCCTGTCTTTCACTGTCATACATAGACACTGAACCAAAAAAATCTCCAGTAATTCTATAATCTATTTTTATTTCAAACCCTGGTTTTGAATTAATATAAAAGTAGCAAGATTCACCCTCAGCTATATCACTTTTTATATTCTCTCCTTCTTGAAGTTGAATAGAACTGTCATAACTAACACCGCATGAAGGTATTTGATATTCTGCTTTAACTTCTTTAAAGAAAAGAAATGAAGTACAAAATATAAATAAGGTAAATAAAAATATAGTTAGTTTAATTTTCATTTTTATATAAATGAAATTAATATATACTCCAAGTGTACAGTGTTTTTTAAGTTATGGCAAATTAGCGTTTTGTTTCTATATATTCACATGTATTTGTAATTATTTGTTTTTAATTCGTGGAGATGCTTCAAATTTTACGTTAAGTCTAGAATATTGGATTTCTTTTTTCTAAAAGCATATAATTTGATAAAGCAATTTTTTAGTATATGGGTTTAAATACATGATGTAATTTAAGCAAAATATGTTTAGTTAATAATAATTTAATTTTAAGATAAAACTTATGATAGAAAAAATATCCAACATTAAACTAAACAAGAAGTGGATCATAATCTTAAGTTCAGTATTATGTGTAGTATTAGTTGGCATTCTATTGTTTGTATTTTTAGGGAAAAGAAATGGCGATAAGAATTATGGTGAAAATAATAGCAACAGTAATAATAATAGTGCTAGTAGTAATACTAGTAGTATTATAGATAGAACTAAACAGTTAAGTGGTTATGCAAATGATACTGCGAAAGTGATTAAGGAGAATATATATCAACCTTTTGAAGAATCTGATGTAGTTTTAAATGTTTACGGTGAGGTTGGATATAATAATTTGGAAGGAACAATATTTGAATCGGTTCCAATGGATACTGCATGCTCTGATGAAGATGTTGAAAATTGGAAATTAGGCAATAAAAACAATGAAGTATTATTAAATGATGAACCGACAAAAGTGAAAAATCATTGTATTATAAAGTTAAGCCGTTCGAGTGATGTTTCATCTATTGTGTCTGATGAGAGTGCATATGTTGTGTCTAATTATGGTCCATATATTCTCAGCGCATATATAGAATTACCTGACGGTTCATTGATTACATTTAGTTCTGGGAACTCAAAATCAATTCAAGTAAATATTTATGAAAAAGAAATAAGAGTTATCTTAGAGGGTGGTTCTGCTTATTTTAGAATAGTAAAGCAAGAAGAAGGGAAGATATTTACAGTTCAAGTTGGGGACAAAATTTTCCAAACGACAGGAGGTACAGAACTTTTTGCTTATTCATCGATAAACAACACTTATGGAACAGGTTTTAATGAATTTTACGAAAAAAATAAAGAAGAGGTGGAATTTTATAAAGAATTAGAAGGATATGATGATTTTTATGGATATTTAATGAATGATTATTTTGCCTATCATACAGCGAGCTTTCAAGTTGTCAAAGGTAGTGGAGATATATTTACCAGAGGGTCCAATTCTAAGTTTGAAAAAGATGATGGAGAATATCGATTTGTATATTATCCTAATTATTCAGTAGATGGTGATAAAGAAGGGGGGTATTTAGTGACAAGTGCTAATGATCAGAGATTTAATTCATTTGGGGCTTATACAACAGAAGCGGATGAAATAGATTCACATAAAGAATTTTATCAATTTCTAGAAAATCAGCGTGCATTAAATAAATTAAACTATGGATTTAGTAATATAATCGTTGAAAAAATAGATATTGATACAGCTATGAAAGGTTATTTGGCCCAATTTACCTCTATTGCAAAACAAAGACTTATTGACTATAACGCTAATAAACCAATAGATGATAGTACTTGTAGTTATAGTTGGTTTTTATCTATGTTAGATAATTGCGGATGTCAAGATGGATGGTATCATATAGCTCACGTTGGCTGTTGCCCTAATGGGTATACTTATTCTGCAACAAAAAATCAATGTATAAGAACAATAATAGTCAAAGGTAGTTGTCCAAGTGGTACTTATGACGTGGGTAATGATAAGTGTTGTCCTAATGGAACAACAATCTCAAGCAATGGCTTGTCTTGTGTTCATTCCTCCTCAGGTAAAAAAACACCTCCAACCTATTATCCAGATAGTAATAATAACGCTACAAAAGAACCCGCTCCAAATATTGATAGTAATATTGATGAAGGCGGTTGTTCTCCTCAAACCATTTGCGATGCAAAAGATGCAAATGGTTGTTCATTCTATGGTATGTATGAAAAAAATGGTCAATGTTGTATGGATTTGGTTTGTGTGGAGTAGTAACACTTACAACTATATTTATGATGTAAAAATGACCATTTAAGAAAAATGTCTATAATCTAATAATTTAACGCCTTGGATCATGGGTGAGAATAAATTTACAATTATTCTTTTAGGAGCTGTTTTTATAAAAGATGACAATGGTAAAGTTTTATTAGTCCAAGAAGCACAAGACAAAAAATATAGTAAATGCAAGGATAAATGGACAATTCCTCATGGTGGATATGATAAATTTGGTGAATCTATTAAGGATTTGGTTTCGAGAAAATTATTAGAAGAGGCTGGTTTTGAATGCCAATTTACTGGAAATCATTTATGTGTTGAGGGTTATGATCTTAGGCAAAAGCGGATTGTATTGGTTAGTATAATTGGGGAAGGAAGATCAGCCAAGAAAGTGCAGGAAAGGCTTATAGATGAAATTAAAGATGTTAGATATTTTTCTGAAAGTGAAATTGCTGAAATGATAAGAAATAATCAGATCAGAGATAATCTCCCAATTGATAAGATAATAGAAGCGTTTGAAGATAATTCTTATGAGATTTTAAGGTGGGAATTGGATAGATAACCTTAGTTGAGTTAGCAGTTAATGAAACAAAAATTCATTGTTACTGTTTCAGTTATTGTATATAAAAAGGACGGTTCTCTATTGGTTACGGAACGTAGTGAAAATGAAATTCAATGAGCAGGAATGTTGTCATATTGTGGGGGGAAAATAGATAATTTGGTAGTTCAAAATAGTGAATTAGCCGTGCATTCTATATTTCAGGAAACGGGCTTGCGAGAATTAAAGGAAGAAGTTGGGGTTGAGATTTTTGAGGATTCTTTAGTTATGATTAATAATCATGCTTTTAAGAGATTTGATGGTGATTTTGCATTAATGATTGTATTTTTGGGATTATTTAAGTCGCAAGGAAAAGTTAATTTAAATCCTATAGAAATTAAATCTTATAAATGGCTAAAGTTTCGTGAGATTAATAAAGAAAAGATGTATGATTCAGTATATAGAGTATATTGCGAAGCTAATGAGTATTTAAAAAATAACAATTTAATAGAAGGGTAATATTTATAAATCATTTATCATGAAAAATAAACAGATACGATTTATATATTTTGACGTAGGTGGGGTTGTAGTTCTTGATTTCTCCAAAACTAATAAGTGGGATGAAATGTTATTTGATTTAGGAATTACTAAATCAGTAAGACCTCAATTTGATGAGTTATTTGATGCGCATGAAAAGAAAATTTGTGTCGGAGAACCAATAAGTGTGTTTGTAGAAGAGGCGAGAACCAAATTAGGTATTAAGTTTCCAGAAAACTATGACATGACTGCCGATTTTGTAAATCGTTTTGAAAAGAACCATTCAGTGTTAAAATTACTCCCACAACTGAAAAATAATTTTAAAATTGGGCTACTTACTGGGCAATATCCTGATATGTTAAATATGATTTTTGAGAAAGGATTATTACCGAAAAATATTTGGGATGTAATTATTGATTCAAGTAAAGAAGGTGTGACTAAACCAGATCCTAGAATTTATGAGTTGGCTGAAAAGCAAGCAAATGTTGATCCAGAATCGATTTTGTTTGTTGACAATAAAGCGAAATCGCTTGAATATCCGAAATCAAAAGGGTGGCAAGTGTTTGAATATGACCCTGCCAATCCTGAAGATTCAACAAGTAAACTGAGAAGCTTTATTGCAAATTGGAGCTGATGCAAAATATTAAAATGAAAATACATTATATATATTAAATTTAATTCAGAAAAGATGGAAGATTAAAATATTATTTTGAAGTTTTGGGCTGGGAAGTTGTTAAGTCAGCTTTTGGTAAAGAATTTAAAATTTTTGAAACAGCTCAGGACTCTGCGATGAGTAGATTTATTCCTATGGTTTATGATCCAATTGGATTTGATTGGAAGACATTTTTTGAACAAGATTTTGTTGATAGATTTAATGGATTGATGATAAGTGGAGGTACAAATGTCAAAAAGGTATATTGTGTAGTGTTTTTTAATGATGAGATCGTAAATGAAATTTTAAATAAGAATGAGGATGGTGTAATGATTTTTGCCCATCATCCAGTCCAAATGGAATGTGGTGATCCAAAAGGTAAAAAAGGAAGAGGATTTTTACCTATTGATCCTGAGTTATTACGCCAAATAAAAGCTAGAGGAATTTCCGTGTATACTTGTCACGCTCCTCTAGATGCTGGTTCCGTTTCAGGGTTAGGAACAGGAGAAGCAATAGTAAAAAGACTTAATGCAAAGGTTTTAAGTCAATATGATGAATATGCTCATGGTTATGCAGGGAGAGTATTTGAGTTACCTGAGGTTACTACAACTGAAGCACTCGCTGAAAAATTAAGAATAATGTGTGATCTTCCATACGTTGATATTCAGGGTATTCGTGGGAAGCAAATCAAAAAAGTTGCTATTTTGCCAGGAGGTGGTGGAAGTGTAGATGACATAAAACTTGCAGAAGAACAAGGAGTTGACTGTATTATAACTGGCGAAGTGACATGTAAAATTGATAATGAACGTGGAGAAAGAGAGAAAAAGGCTTTAGAGGAATATTATCCAACAACCTCAATATTGGCAATTGGACTCTCGCATGCTGGTTCGGAATTCTTGGTAATGTATGATGTTGTAGATTGGATTAAAAAAACGTTGGGTATTGAAGCTGAGGTTTTGGCTGAAAAAAGATGGCGGAGGTAAATGCTACATATGATTGTTTATCTTAATAAATTTTGATATAATACATAGTAACAATACGTTGATCCGGAGTCTTCTTACTGTAGTGGGAGAAGGTAAACTCGCTGGGGAGTATCAGGAAGAAAACTATATTTAGTTAATAGTTAGTAGATAATAGAGAATAGTGGTTTGAAATATTAATAATGAAACCAATCTTTATTAAGATTTACCTGTTAACTGTGTAGTTCTAGAACCTGAGGGGGGCAGTCCGTAAAAAACTGCAGACCATATCTTTATGAGTAGTTACGAAGGGTTGTATAGGTAACTATATAACCAATAAAGGTGGTACCATGGACATTAAATCCGTTCATCCCTTCGAGTGTCAATATTGGCGCAAGAGGGGGTTTTTTCATATAAATTTATTTATAAAAAAATGGAAACGGACAAGGTCAGTTATAATCATGTAGCTATTGAGGAAAAATGGCTAAAAATATAGGAGAAAACTCTTTATTCCTCTACTTCCAATTATACCAAAGCTAATAAACATTCAAGCCCTAAATTTTTCTGTATGGACACTTTTGCATACCCTTCTGCTAAAGGAGTTCATGTCGGATATATTGAGAGTTTCGGGGCAACAGATATGGTAGCAAGATATCATGGAATGAAGGGATACAATGTTTTTTACCCAATGGGGTATGATACATTTGGTTTGCCAGCAGAAAATTATGCAATAAAAACGGGTATTCATCCACAAAAAGCTACCGATGATAGTATAAAAAATATACATAGACAATATAGAAAAATAGGTCTAAGCTTTAATAAAGATACTTATATAAATACTGCTGATGTCAATTATTATAGATGGACTCAATGGTTGTTCTTGAAATTGTATGAAAAGGGATTGGCTCATAGAGCAAATAATGTTGTTGGATACTGTGATTCATGTAAGACGGTTATTTCAAAAGAGCAGATAGTTGAAAATGGTAAATGTGAAAGATGTGGAAACGACATTTCTTCAAAAAAGATTACTCAATGGTACTTGAGAATTACCGATTATCAGGAAAGGTTATATAAGGGAGTTGATAAGTTGGATTGGTCACCACTTGGAAAGAAACTGCATAAAAAATGGATTGGAAATAAAAATAAAAAAGATGATATTGATTATAGGTTACATGCTGGTGCATTTCTAGACAAAGGTACTGGGGAACACCCATCCCTATTGTATATTGTGATAAATGTGGTGAACAACCAGTTCCTTTTGATGATCTACCAGTAGTTTTGCCTCAAGACGTTGATTATATACCAGTTGGGGTTGCACCATTACGAAAAAATATTGAATTTTATGAAGGTGGAACTTGTCCTAAGTGTGGAGGAAAAGCTCACAGAGAAGTTGATGTTATGGACACATTTGTAAGTTCCGCATGGTATATGTATCGCTATTTTGATCCACAGAACAATGAAGAACCTTTTACCCTAGAAAAGATTAAAGACTGGTTTCCAATGGATTGGTATCAAGGTGCTCAAGAACATTACACAGCACATCTGGTCTATGCAAGGTTTATTGCAATGTTTCTTTATGACATAGGATATTTGAATGTTGAAGAACCAATAAAAAAGTATGTTAGTTGTGGGCTAGTTGTCGCAAAGGATGGGGGTAAGTTTTCCAAAAGATTGGCTAATGCTCCAGATCTTGATATCGAAGTAAAAAAGTACGGTGCTGATACTTTGAGAATGTTTGTGCAATTTGTGGCACCATTTCAAGAAAATTCTCCATGGGATACATCTGTTATTCTGGGAATTACTAGGGTTTTAAATCGAATATATAGAATTGCCTCTGAAAATGTTGATGGAAAAAGGCATAAGGTACGTATTGATACAAAAGTGAAATATAACAAAGTAATTGATCAGGTAAAGAGATCTTTTATTGATTTGAATTGGAACGTTGCTATCAGTCGAATAATGGATCTAGTAACTGATATTAAAAAAGATAAATTCGTTGATATATCTATTTGGAAGGATTTCATAAAAATATTGGCTCCGTTCATCACAGAGGAATTGTGGGAAATGAGTGGTGAAAAGAGTTCGGTACATTTACAGAAATATCCTAGAAGGATTAAACTAAATAATGAGTCTGTGAACATAGTTGTTGCTGTTGATGGCAAAAAAAGAGCAGAACTAAAAGTTAAGGCAAATGAGGCGAGAAGTAAAGTTGTTACCAAGGCAATGCAAAAAGTACATAATTATGGAATAAATGACACGAGCAGATACACTTATGTTAAAGGAAGAATAATAAACTTTATTTCGAAATAATAGATTATAAGTGAACTAATATAAAATATGCATAGATTCGAATATTACTCTCTTTTTCAAAGTTTGTAATATCATTTCTTGCATAGTAGAATAAAAGTATCGTTATAAATATAATTTAATAATTTATTGTGATGGAAGAAAAAGAGGTATCACCAAGTCCAACTACTTCTACAAAAAAATTGAATACACTCCTGATTGTTATTATTGCAGTTGTTTTATTATGTGGATGCTGTATAGTTTCGGGGGTTGCAGGATATTTTTTGTATAAAGGAAAGTCTGATAAACCTGTATTTCTTGATGGAAAATTTATCCACCCGTAAGTCAGAAATTCTTGGATCAGATGAAAAATAAGGATCATGACTTATCTAGTGAGTATTCATTTTATACTAATGCAATTGGCAAACCCGCTTATTCTTTTTCAATGCTAGCACACGAAGATTGGGAAGAAATATATAGAGAATCAGATGATATTATGTTTGAATGGAGTGCTGATGAAGGTTATGTTAATTATGGAATGATGTTTTTTGATGATACTAAGGAAGAATATAAAAGTATGACATGTAAATAGATAGTTGAAAATTTATTTGATGATGAGGGAGAAGAATTGCTTTCTATTGATTCAAAAGAGATTGAGATAAATGGGGAAAATGGACAAGAATTTTTTATTCAGTTAAAAATGATGAATATACTTATAATGGGATTGACCAATGTTTAAAGAAAGATGATGGATTGTTATATCAATATTTGTATGTTTGGGATGAAAATTACGTTGATAATGAAGCTGAACTTCAAAAAGTTATGGATAATGTTTATGGTAGTTCTATAGAGTGGTGATATTGATATACTTCAACCACTTAGGGTGTTGAGGGTAGGTTTGGTAATAAGAAAATTAGCTGAGTATGATTATCTATTTAAATAATATCCAAATATTTCTTTATACCAACTTTATATTTAGCTTTGAATGCTTCATCTACTTTTGCAATTGGGTCAGACCCTAAAAATTTTAACAAATCGTATAATTTTTGCTCTCTTTCTTTTACATTCTTAATGTTTTTCAATGCCTCAAGATCTTTTTCGATTTCAAAATATTTCAATTTGGTATTTGTTGGTAACATTCTAAATAACAGAAATGCTCTATCGGGGAAATCAATATCAATTAATTTATATAGTTCTTTTACGACTATTCTTTCAACATTCTTTGCAATTTGTTCAGCTTCAGTTTTCGCCTTTTCAATGTTTGGATTGGGTTTCATTCCGATTTCAAAATAGATTTTGGTTTTAGGTTCAGTACCAGATGGTCTAATAACGATTTGAATTGATTCAGCATTGGTATTTTCAGAGTTAAGTTTATAGCTTATTACGTTTCTACTAACTTTGTCTGATTCTGACAAAAAAGGTGATCCATCCCAGTAGTCTTTACTATGGATTATGACAAAATTGCCGAATTTTTTGGGTTTCGTTTTTCTTAGTTGTTCCTGTAATTTTGCTATTTTGGACATTCCCTCTGCCCCAGGTAAACGTATTTCATTCTGGAAGCTGAAATAATATCCGAATTCTTTATAAATGTTATCAAGATATTGTTTAATTGTTATTTTACTTTCTTTAAGTTCAGAAGCAAGCTCAGACAGCATTATTGCTGGAACAACTGCGTCTTTCTCCTTAATGTGATTAAACGCTGTCATGCCATGACTTTCCTCTCCACCAATCAAAAAATCACTGATTTTTCCAACTTGTTCCAAAATATTCATTTCATTGCCAATGTATCTCATTCCAACAAGTAAATCACCAATTACTGTAACCTTATATTTCTGGGCAATTTTATAAATTAAATTGGTAGTGGTAATGGTTTTCGCTATTATATTTGTAGGCTTCAGTTTTTTTTGCTTGGCTAGATTGGTGAGTATGTGACATACGCATAATACAAATATTTCATTTCCATTGTGAAAATTCCAATCCTTTCCATTTTTGCTCATAAGTCCAATTCTATCTCCATCAGGATCTGAAGCAAGTATAATATCAGAATTATTTTCTTCTGCCACATCTAATAAGTAATCAAATGATTCTTTGACTTCTGGGTTTGGTATATTGTATTTTATTTTCGAAAATGTTCCATCAGGGTATGAAGTTTGTGGGTCAATTGTTACTTTGTGATTTAAATTTTTAAGAACTGGATATATTGTTGATGTAGCTGTTCCATTTAATGGACTAAAGTAAATTTTTGCCCCTGTCTTTTTAGTTATGCTAATGTTACAGGCGTGCTGTATATAAGCAGTATGGTCTTTCTCTGTAATATAATCAATGAGTTTTTTATTTATTGCTTCATTAAAAGGTAAAGTGGAAATTGATTCTTTCTGGGTTTTGACAATATCAACCAATTCTTGATCAAATGGAGGTATTAACTGTCCACCAAACTCGTTAACAATTTTTATACCATTAAATTCAGGTGGATTGTGACTTGCACTGATCATATCTCCAGCAATTGCTCCTTTGTGCTTTACCATGAAGGACATTTCTGGGGTGCTAGTATAATTTTTAAAAAGATACGTTTTTATTCCGTTATACGCATATACAGTTGATGCAACTTCTGATAGTGTTTTACAATCTATATTGTAAATTGGGTTTTTAATATTTACATTGTATATATCGGATTTTTTATAAACTCTAACGTCATAAGATATTACAACTCCTCGTTTTTTGGCTTCATCTCCGAATTTCCGTATTAAATATTTTGAATGTCCTTGTGCAGATGACATAATTGTCCACGTGTTTATTCGATTAGGTCCTATGCCCACTTCTCCACGTCTTCCAGCGGTACCAAAAGGAATTATTTGGTAAAAACAATCAAGTAATGTATCCCAGTTTTGCTGTTCAACAAGATATTTTATTTGAGGTACATAATCTTCAAATTGTGGATCTGTTAACCATAGTTCGATAAATTTTAATGCATCTTCCTTGTAATTTGAATCTACATTTACATTTTTAAATCCAGATTTAATTTCTGATAATATCTCCATTTTTATTTGATATTAGTGAATTGGTAAAAAGTATACTATAAACTTTATTTTAAATCCATTTGTGGATGTGTAGTTAACAAGTTTTAATTCAAATTTGGATGACAAAATCTGCTTAAAGTGATAGACTTATTGCAATAGTTAAGTTTGTAGGAATATTTTTAATGAAGTTTTTACTCACATCGACAGGATTCTCAAATTCCAAGATAAAAGATAAATTTTGTGAATTAATGGCGAAACCAATAAATCAAGTGAAAGTTGCTTTTATCCCAACTGCGTCAAGAACTGCGGAGGAGCTAAAGTATGTTAATATTTCCAAGAATGAATTAATAGGTTTAGGTGTAAAAAAGAGTAATATTTTTGTATTTGATTTGAAAAGAAAGATAGATTTAGATGAGTTTAGTGATATTGATGTTATATACGTATGTGGGGGAAACACATTCTATTTAATGAAAATGATAAGAGAAAGCGGATTCGATATGGTTATGAATGCTTTGTCAAAGAAGAATATGTTATATGTAGGAGTAAGTGCTGGAAGTATTATTGTTGGTCCCAACATTGAAATTGCTAGACCTTTTGATGAAAATGATGTACAGCTAACGGATTTTACTGGATTGAAACTAGTTGACATAGTTGTATCTCCACATTATGTTACTGAGGATGAGTCTTTGATTAAGCCATTTGTTGAAAAGTTTAACGTTGTAAGAATTACAGATGAAGAGGCAGTATTGGTAGATAAAACAGTTACTATAATCAGTTAAATGTCCTTAATTCAAAAATAGTTTTATGAAATCAATAGAAATAAACAAGATATATTCGGGTTTTATGTTATTAAGAATTAAACAACTAAAAGAGATTGATTCTCTTGGATATCTTTTTAGACATGTTAAAACAGGGGCTAGACTTGTCTATTTGCAAAATTCTGATGACAATAAAGTATTTTCAATTGGATTTAAAACTATACCACTAAACAGCAAGGGGATTCCACACATATTAGAACATTCTGTTTTGTGTGGTTCATCAAAATATAATGTAAAGGATCCATTTTTAATTTTAAATAGAAGCTCGCTCAATACCTTTTTAAATGCCTCAACTTACCCGGATAAAACAACTTATCCTGTTGGAAGTAGAAATAACAAAGATTTTAACAATCTGGTTTCTGTATATTTGGATGCTGTTTTTCATCCCAATGTGCTTAAAAAGGAAGTAATTTTTATGCAGGAGGGATGGCATTATTATCTTAAAGATTCCAAAAATGAATTAGTAAAAAATGGAGTAGTTTTAAACGAAATGAAGGGTGTTTTTTCTTCTCCGGAAAGCTTACTGTATTATGAAATTACTAAATCATTATTTCCCGATACTCAGTATTTTTTTGAATCAGGTGGAGATCCAGACGCAATAAGTGAATTAGAATATCATGAACTCGTTGATTTTTATACCAAAAATTACCACCCGTCCAATAGTTATATTTATTTTTATGGTGATCTGGATATCAAAAAATATCTGGAAAAATTAGATAAAGAGTATTTATCACAATACAAAAAAGCAAGAAGAAACAATAAAATTAGAAAGCAGGAAGCTTTTGCACAACCAAGACTGAAATTGGCACATTACTCTATTGATAAAAGTGAAAAGCCAGATCAAAAATCATATTATTCATTAAATTGGGTTTGTGATTATTCTTACAAAAAGCAGGAAGCAGTTGCCATTGCAATTCTTGACTATTTGCTGATTGAGGGTGAGTCTGGACTGATAAAGCAGGCGATTTTGGATGCACAATTAGGAACTGATGTTTTTGCGATTTTTGAACAAGACTTATATCAAACCTTTTATTCAATCGTGATAAAAGGGACGGATGAGAAAAATTTTAATAAAATTGACGAATTAGTTACAAAGAAATTAATAGAATTAATAAACAATGGAATCCCCCCCAAATTAATAGAATCAACAATAAATGTTTTTGAGTTTATTACAAGAGAATCTGACTACGGAAGAACCCCTAAAGGTTTGGTGTATTTTGACAATATGATGAGAAGTTGGTTATACGGCTATTCTCCATTTAAAATGTTGGATTTTATTACAACTATTAAGCGAATATCACGACTTGCTTCAAAAGGATATCTTGAGGAACTTCTTGAAAAATATTTTATTCAAAATAATCATAAGTCAATAGTAGCCTTACTTCCTCAAAAAGGTTTAGTGGAAAAGATGGCAGAAAAGGAAAAATCTGAATTAATTTCAATTAAGAAAAGATTAAGTGATACTGAAACCGTTGATATCATCAGTAAATCAAAAAAACTTGATTCATTTAGAAATAATAAAGATTCACCTAAAGATTTGGCTTCAATACCAACTTTACTTCTTACCGATGTTGATAGAAAGGTAAAACCTATTGAAAAACATATTGAAAATTATGATGATATCGAAACACTTTTTTACCCTTTGAGTACCAAGGGAATACTTTACAGTTCAATATATTTTGATAGTAATCATGTTCCATATGAAAAGCTTAAGTATTTAGAATTGTTTGTCTATTTACTTACAAATGTTGATACCACAAACTATAGCTATTCCGATTTGGAGGTAGAAATTAACAATAATACAGGCCAAATATCATTAGAGACAGAAATTATTCCAAGTGTTGTTGACATTGATTCTTATAGAATTTTTACCTCAATAACAGGAAAATGTTTGTATAGAAATTCCGATGAAATGTTTAATCTTTTTAATGAGATTTGTCTGCATAGTAAATTTGATGATAAAAAAAGAATAAAGGAATTGGTAAAGAAGCTTAGATCAAGGATTGAAATGAGTATTATTGACAATGGCAATGTTTATGCTATGTTACGATTAGGATCGTATTCTTCAAAAACAGGGGTTCTGAGTGAACAAACATCAGGGTTGAGTTTCTACGAATTTATCAGGCATATCGATCAAGATTTTGATAATTTGTTTGAAAATTTAAGAAAAGAACTTTACTTGATTCAAAAATTGGTTTTTAATTTACAAAATTGTCACATAACTTATTGCTGTGAAAATGATACTCGTAATAAAATTAGTAAAAGTTTTGATAGGCTTACTGAGGGATTGGGTAATTCTGAAATAATTACTTGCCCATATAATATTGATTTGTATAATCAAAATGAAGCATTTATTAGCCAGAGTTTGGTTCAATATGTTGTTAAAGGCTATAACTTTAAACAACTTGGACTTGAATATGAGGGAGTACATTTTGTTCTGAGAAATTTACTTTCAAATGATTATTTGTGGAATAAGGTTAGGGTAGAAGGAGGGGCATATGGTGCTTGGTGTCAAATTGACCGTTTTGGAAACTTAAGTTTTGTATCATATAGAGATCCAAATCTTTCCCAGACGCTAAACGCTTATGATTTTGTTCCATCTGTTTTGAAGAATTATCGAATTACAAAAGAAGAACTTAAAAACAATATTATTGGAACAATTGGTACTCTTGATATTCCATTGACTAATTCAATCTTATATGAACGGGAAAATACGAGATATTGGGCAGGAATTGATGCTGAGTTTATCCAGAGAGAACGTGATCAGATTTTATCATGCTCGTTAAAAGACATTAGAAAATGTGGAGAATTGGTGTCAAAAGTATTGGAAATGAATAGATATTGTGTGATCGGAAATAAAAGTGTTATTAACAATGATAAATCGCTATTTGATAAGATTGTCGTTATCTAGTTGTTTTTGATTTCTTCCAATTTGATTAGGATATGGTTATGCGATTTTTTCTAATACAGGCACAATCTGTTTTTTTCTAGAGACAACTCCTTCAATGATAGTTATACCATCTTTAATGACTTTAACCTTGTGACCATTAGCAATCATATTATCTTCATGGGTTGAACCAATTGAAAAATAATATGCGGTTTCATTTAAAATATCTATCACATAAAAGAATATCAAACCATAATTGTTTTCGTTTTTTACTCTCTTTATTGCCTGTATAAGTTCGTCCTTTTTTTCAATTAAAAATTGAGGTTTGACTGTTTCGAAAACTGCAACAAGCGAGTTTTTACCACCAAGCTCATACTCCTTTGCATCTGTGTTTATAATATCTTTCATGCTCATACCTTCTATACTTGATTTCGCTTCAAACATATGGTCCGCATATCCATTAACTTCTTTGATCTTTGAAATTTTTATAAGCTTTTCAACTATTTCTCTGTCTTTATTAGTAGTTGTTGGTCCTTTAAGATTTAAAGTATCTGAAATAATTGCACTTAATAACAATCCAGCTATTTCGGCTGGGAGTTGTAAATTAGGTGACTCATTCATCATATATTCATAAAGAACGGTTGCTGTACAACCATAACTTCTTATCGTTGCATTAACTGGTTTTGATGTGGACATTCCACCGAGCTTGTGATGGTCAATTACTTCAATTACTTCAACATTTTCAGTTATTAATGGGAGTTCTTCAGGATTCGTTGAGTCAACAAGAAATACTTTGGCTTCATCAGGTAACTTTTCAATTACTTCTGGGCTTTCAACATTCAAATGTTTTAAAATAAATAACGATTCTTTGTTTGGATTTCCATGTAAAACGGCTTTGGCTTCCTGCTTTCGGACATTATTTAAATACCAAGCAACAACAATTGGAGAACAAGTAGAATCTGTGTCTGGATTTTTATGACCTAATACGTAAATCATTTCATAAATTTGTTAAATTATTACATATAAATTATAGCAAAGATGTTATTAAGTAACAAGCACATTTTAGATTTACCTTCATTCAAAATTCAAAATCTAAGTCACTTATCATTTACCACATATCATTTTAAATAATTTTTTTGTGTTAAAATATATTAAGTATAATTTAATTTATATTTTTATGGCAGAAGAAGTTACATCTGTTGTCAAAAAGTTTCCAGTTAAAATTATTCTGGCTTTACTGGGGGGATTTGCTTTGGTTACTGTTGTTGCGGTAGTTTCCGGTGGAGGAGTTTGGTTTCTTAATAATAAGAAAACTGAAGAGTTACAGTCTAAATATGATAAATTAGAGGATGAAAAGAAAGAGTGTATGTATGACTTGGATTTGTATAAGGAAGGTGAGAATGATGAATGTAAATGTCCAGCTTGTAAATGTGACGAATGTGAGGAGTGCGAAGAATGTGATGAATGTGAATATTCTTCAGAGTTAGTATTGCCACAGGTAAATTATCTCGCCAAAGCCTATTATTCACAGCAGGATCTTACCGATTTACAAGAAAAGGTTATTGATCCTATTGTTGAATATTATGAAGATTTAGGGCAGACCGTAGTTTCAATAGATATAGATAATGATAATAGAGGTGGTTCTGATAAAAGTGAGTTTATAGTCTCCGTAATTATTTCTGATAACGATGGAGATAGCGATCCAATTTATATGGGGTTTATACACCATAAGGTTGATGGTGAAATTCCTGAGTGGGAACCAATTACGATGTGACAAGTGAATGAGTGAACGAACTAACGAATGAACAGATGAACTTTAGCTTTGTTGTTCTTAATTGTGCCACCGTAGGTATATATAATTTAATATTATACTTTTATGGAGGGACAAGTGATATGTAAGAGATATCTTATTTTGCGTAAATGATTCATCTTCGATTATGAAAAATATCATTCTTATTAATGGTGCTCCAGGTGCAGGCAAATCGACTATTGCTAGATTAGTTGCACAACAATTGGAAGCTTCTCAATTAATAGGAACTGATGTAATTAGGGAAGTAATGAGAAGACTTGATATTGATAAGAAATTTACACATATTCATACATCTTCAGTACTATTATCTGAGAGTGGCTTCGATTCTACGGATCATGTCGCTTTATTTCTTGAACAGGCAAGGCAGGTAATGATTGGGGTAAATAGCGTAATAGAGCGTTGTATTAGTGAGGATAAATCGTGTGTAATTGAAGGAATACATCTTGTTCCACAATTGCTTAAAGGTTTTCAGCATTTACAGATTAAGAAATTTGTTTTGTATGTAGGTGATGAACGAGATCATCACAATAGATTAGCAAAACAAGAAGCTGGTAGGGCAATAAACAAAGTCGGAAGATTTGATGTAATAAGGAAAATTCAGGATTTTCTAGTAAATGATGCAAAGCAATATGGAGTATCTTGTTTGGAAAATATCGACATGAGAGGAACGGTTGATAAGATTTTAAGTTTGTATTGAGGTGTCTGATTAAAAGGACAACAAAATGTAGAGTTGTTTAAGTAGTGTTATAATGTATTAGTGGTGAATTTGCTAGTATAATGTAATAATTTTTTAATTTGATTCATTTCAAAATGGCGACAACAATGTTAAGAATTACACAAAGTGATTATGAAAAATTAAAATCAGAGTGTAATGCTAATACCATTGTAAAGCATGAAGAAGTTACATGTACACTTGGAGATGTTGTGGTTGAAAAGGAAAAAGCAGGTGTTAATTTATCTTTTGAAATGGCATTTCTGACTGTCTATACAGATTATGTTCACAATTGGAGATAATGAGTATTATGATTGTATAGGAAAGGAAAAATTTAGACCTTCGGATGTGGATATGATTTGGTTATGGCATGATATTAAAAGCTTATGGGCTGAAAATAAACTTTTGGGGATAAAAAAATAACTATTAATGGTTGGGAAAATTCTACTTTTGTGTGGCGAAGTGAAGGAAAGTGGAGTGAATTTTGTGATACTACTAATGGTGGTCCTCCTGAAAATGATGAACTTAAAAATTCGACAGATTTGATTATTTATATGACAGAAGAAATGAGAAGTGAATTAAGAAAAAAGAAAGGTGGAGGTCCTGAAACTGTTTTGACGGTTGAAGAGGAATATCCATTAATGGGTGATTTGGCTAAAGCTGTTAGAGAGAAATTGGGTATTCATGAAGCTGGTGTTGAAGGAGAAAGAAAGTTAAACTGTAGAATTGTGGAACCTAAAGGTGCTGATGTGGATGTAGCTATCGAAGTAGTAACAGCTGATGCACTCTCTCGTGCAAGACAGCAGGAGCTTGCAGGACAATTAAAAAAACTTTGGATAATAATGAAATAACAGGCGATTCAAGTAGAACTGTTGAAGCATGGATAAAACCAGGAGAAGCTAAAGAGGTAGTAAGTGAACATACGAACGAATGAACGAGTGAAAGAACTAATGAGTGAACACCAGCCCTCCTATATTTTTAAAAGGTAAGGCTGGTCACCTCCCTGCCTGCCGTCAGGCACGGTGGTTGAAATGAACGAACGAACTATAAATGTTGAGTTTTAAATTATTTTTTCCTTCGACAATTCAGAATTTACAATTTTAAATTTCTAATTTCATTAGATTTGTATTCGGTATTGGATTGTGTTATACTCATAGTGTTGTTCTTGAACTCTTTAGTCGTATTTTCTCGATGTGAAGAAGTAAAAAGAGCAGATTGTTTAATTTATTTTTATTTCTAAATGTCCAAAAAATTATTTATTGGCAACCTCTCCTACAGCACAACTGAGGAAAGCTTGCGAAATAAACTCGAGGAATTTGGAACAGTCGTCTCAGTGAAGATTGTTACAGATAGATTCTCGGGAAGATCACGCGGTTTCGCATTTGTCGAAATGGAAACTGACGAGATGGGTGCAACAGTTATTGAAGCTATGCACGAAAAAGAGTTCGAGGGAAGAAATCTCGTTGTAAGAGAAGACAAACCTCAACCAAAGCGAGATAGATACGAAGATCGTCGCTAAAAATTCAATACTACATTGAATTGAAACTTTGTAGATGAAGGGGGTGAACCGTAAAGGAACACCCCTTTTTTATAGACAAAAAGTGAGTTATTGTACATGAAATTTGAATGCAGAAACTTTATTCCTTTATTTTTACCTGTAGAGCTAGGTTTAATACCGTAAAAGCTATTAATGTTACACCTAATATAGTACCTATAATTAAAGGTGAATAATGTCAGAAATGTATCCTAAGAGAATAATGGAAAACGTATAAGGAATCCTTCTTATCATCTCAAAAGTTGAAATAGAAGTAGCTCGGTGTTTTGATTCAACATTTTTGTTTATATAATCTGAAAATTTGTTATTTATTAATGGATCTAATGAGTATCTTAATATGAGTCCCAATCCTCCAAGAATCATCCCTGAGATAGGGGATACTATCAAAGTTATTGCAAAAATAAGAGAAGCTATAAAAAGTACTATTTTATTTGAATATTTCTCTGTTATTCTTGCAAGGAAATATACTGAAATTGCACCGAATAAACTCATAATTGTTGTGGATTGAATCCTACTTCAACAGCAATAATGTCGTTATAACCTTCATAAACTATCATTGTAATAACACCTATCAGTAATAGTCCAAGGGTAATTCCTCGTATTACTTTTTTTCCGAATAATTGTTTAAACCCTTGAATATTTTGAATAAAAAAAGTTTTAAGTGTGAATTGCTGTGTATCAATTTTAGGCTCAGTTAAGAAGAATGTAGTTAAAAATCCTAATGATTGAATTATTCCTGTAAGTATATATGGTAATCCCAGAGATATCTTATATAAAAATCCCCCGACAATTCCACATATTGACCATACAATTAGCATTATTGCTTTGGTCTTCCCGAGTATCATTTTGTATTTTTCAGCTTGTGAAGTTTCTTTTAATGTATCATATATTAATGCTTCATATGTTCCTGAAAATAAAGCACATGCAACATTCATAACAATCAAAGAAAGAATCATATGTGATAGATTAGGAGCAAGTCCCATCCAGATATTTGAAATACCTTCCAGTAAAAGTGCTATCATCAATGTCTTTTTCTTACCAATGAGATCATCTATGGCGCCCGTAGGAATTTCTGCTACTATAGTAGTAATAACCATTGTGGCTTCAAGTATTCCAACCGCTTTATATCCACCGAAGTTAGTATAATAAAAAATCCAAGTTCCAATCCATACCCATGCATATTTGGTTGCGTAAATTAAATATGCAATTGTAATGTTACGTTGTGCCTGTTTTGTGTTCATAAAGTGGATTATAACATGTTTTGATACTTTGTTACTTTAAGTGTATTGAAAAATACGATTCCTCGTGATATAATACGTGGTTTGTTATTATTTAATAATATTAAGAGTGGTAATAAAGTGTGAAGATCAAAAGAGATGGCCGGAAGTGGAGAGATTATTGAATGTATTGGGAAATGCATACCTTGATGATTGTGATAACCCTTTAATAGCATCAATTTTACCTGCACAAAAAAATATTCTTTCAGAAAGATATATTTGTGGGCAGGGTTTGCTAGGTTTGGCTCTGAAAGGTTGGGGTTTAAAAAGAAGTGATGTCCCGAATGATTGGGAATGGTTTAGTTTTTTAAATCGAGAACTTCATTTTATCGAAATTGATTTATTTGATTCTGAGGGCTACTATAAATACGGAAAATTAGTATGTGAGATTGGGGATAAAAGGGGTCTTACAAATTGTATTGTTGTATGCAAACTTCCAGAAGGGAATGGTCAACCAGGAACTACTCATACACAGGCTTTTTCTATCAATGAACGTGGGGTTTTTACAGTTTATCCAACTGTGAAACGAGCAGGTACAAGAATGAGGCGGTTTATGGAATTAATGCGTATTTAACATCTTCTGTGCTTTTGTCCCAAATTTTTTGTACGTTTTTTTTGATTTGATAAAATTTGTAAATCTTTAATAACATGTTATAATCGGATAACTAATATTAGCGTAAAGCTTATGAGACAAATTGACGCTTCTGATTATAGTTCAACATCTGATCTAGAACCAAATGTTCAGCCACTTAATCATAAAAAAACCTTAAAAGAAAAAATCCAAGATTTTCAGAGAAAGATAAAGGAATTACCTTTGATTCCACAAGTTTTGGTTGTCTCAATCCCATTTATTATTGTGTTAGGGGGAATGGCCCATATGTCTTATAGAATTATTTTCGATATACCTGCGTCAGATAATTTAAATATACAATCACCAAGAGCTTTGGTTAACGAGGATGGAGAGGTTATTGATTTGGATGAAATATCAAATCCTAAAACAGCAGAAAATCCACTTAATGGAGTATTAATGTCTCCAGAGGAATATGAAAATATGATCAAATATCCACCTGTTGCTTCCGTTTTTGGTAATACGATTGATGCAAGAGAGCCATCAGGTCTTTATCAAGCTGATCTAGCATTTGAAATGTTAGTGGAAGGTGATATTACTAGGATTGTTGGAATGTTTTGGACTTATCAGCCTGAAAAACTAGGATCGTTAAGAAGTGCAAGAAAACCATTTATTGATATTTTGACTCCATATGATCCACTTTTTATGCACATTGGTTATGCCCATTCCACTAATTCAGTAGAAACAGATGCGCAGAAAGCTTTAAGTGATAATCATATTAAGACTGTTGGGGGAAGTGCCTCATTTTGGAGAACTAAAGATAGAATAGCACCTCACAATGCATACACATCTGTTGCCAATATCCATGAAGCAGCGGATAAAATGAAGTATACATATACAAAGGAAATTATTCCATGGAAGTTTAAATCTGATGCTACAGAGGAAGAACGAGGGGATGTGTCTCAAATTATGGTGTCGTTCATGGGTTCATACAGAGAAGGTAGATCTTATGATGTTAGATGGGAATATGATCCCGGGACTAATAGTTATAAGCGATTTTATGGGAGTAAACCACATTCTGATAATGAAACTAACCAACAAATTGTTGCTAAAAATGTGATAATTCAATATACAGAAGTTTATCATCCTGCTGCTGATAATTACGGTAGAAAAGCAATTACAATTATTGGGAGTGGGGAAGGATTATTGTTTCAAGATGGAAAACAAATAGAAATCACATGGGAACAATCGTCTGCTACTTCAAGAAATGTCTATAAGATAAAGGAAACTGGAGCTGAGGTGGAATTTAACCGTGGAATGATTTGGGTTATGATTACCCAAAAAGGCCAAGGAGAAGTAATAGTTAAATAATAGTTATATGGAAAAACTTGAGAAAGCAAATGAGCTTTTATTGCAAATTGTTAAAAGATACCCCAATATTTCTCCTGTGTCGTTAGATGATTATGATCTTTTCCAGTCCTTTTTTGCTAAAGAAAAACAGCATACATATGGCAATACTTGGACTTACGTAACTCAAGGTGTTTATGGATTGGGGCCAAATAACTTAGGGTATAAATATTACGATGGAGAAAACCTGAGTATGTTAGCAACTTATCCCAAGATTTTAGAACCAGAAACGATAATGTTTTATTGGTCACGACCTATGGGAGAAACTGTTCTTGAGAAGATAGTCAATATATCTGGTGATATCAAAAAAAAATATAATCTGTCAACTCATGTAAAGAAAATTTTTCCAGAGCAGGCTGACAAGCTTAAAAGATTAGGATTAAAAGATATTTCAACATATCCTTGGTATCCATCAGTACATTCAGAAGATGATACGTTTCCAGAGTTGATTATTGACGTTAAAAATACTATATCTCTATTTGATAACGCATCTAGAAGAAGGAACATAAGACATAGTTATCTCAGGGCACAAAAAATTGTTAGCGAGAATCATGTCTCGGTTTCAGATAAAAATATAAAAGAAGATGGCTGGAAGGTAATCGAGCAATTTTTTATTGAAAAGGAGACATATAAGAAAGAAATTTTGTCTACAAAATATGATTATCACAACATGATCTTTAATAACGTTGGAAATCAAAATCTTGTCAGAAATGTTGTATATATTAACTCGGTTCCCATGGCCTTCTATGCTACTGACATTAGTGTTGATGGTTACACAAACGCTTATGCAAATATAGTCTTGAGAGGTAAGATCCCATACTTATCAGATCTTGTGTTGACACAAATGATTACGAATACTAATACAAAATTTTTAAATATGGGAGGCTCTGAAGACGAAAGCATACACAGATTCAAGCTAAAATACGTTCCTGTTCAAGTAAATCAGATGTATTGGGTTACTAACAATTAATTCAAACTAAATCATTTTCCAGACTAAATCAAAAATTGTTTTCGATGATTCGTAAAGATTTTGACTTGAAATTACAACAGCTACAATATCTGTTTGAGATTTACTGTCAACAACTGCAACACTGTTGTTATATAATAAATAATCAACGATCTTAAACTCCTTTGGTAATCTTTTATAAAAATATCTATTTTTTGCCATTGCTGTTAAATAATCTGGAAATGGTTCAAAATCTAGAATTTCCCATATCTTCATGTTTGAGTTTTTGTTATGCATTTGAGGAAATAATTGGACATTCTCAGGAAAAAGAACGGATACTTCATGTGAGACATATGCTCGTATTTCATCAGCTTTTAATATTTCACTATATAACAGTTGAATATTTTCTTTACCTTCATAATATTTTACATCAACATTTCCACCTTCACGACCACCCTTCATAAACTGATTCATTTGAGGAATCATCTCGGCCAATTTTTCTTCAGTTTTTAAAACCTTAATTTTTCTTTGTTCAACAATAGTTTTTAATCTTTCAGGTGGTTCTGGAATTATAAGTCTCTTTTTTCCTCTTCCTTCTTGTGTCTGGCTAACTATTCCTTTCTGTAAAAGATACTCCACATTAACATGGACGGTAGTTCTGTTCATATTAAGTGCTTTTGACAAATCTAAAACCGTAGCTCTTCCTTTTTCTAAAAGCCCTAAATATACAGAGGTTTCATTCTCTGAAAGTCCGAAGTCATTTATTAGAAAAAAACTAACATCACCCAGATTTTGCATTTTAATGTTAAATGAATTTATGTGTTAAGTAATTATAACATGTTTATGGTGAGAATGCAATCGTTATTAACAGATAGGGTATATTTTAAATGAGGAGGGGGAGAAATAATGAACAAGTGAACAAATGAACAAACGAACGAGTGCCAGCCCTCCTATATTTTTAAAAAGTAAGGCTGGTCAACCTTCGGTTGAAACGAACAAACGAAATTAAGTGATAGGTGATAAGGGATATAAGTGACTTATTATCAGAAATGAAAAAACAAAATAAATCTAATCACTAGTCACTAATAACCAATCACTGATTACTGCATACCGCCTACCAATCAATTTATCACTTATCATTTAAAGATCCGTTTGGGCCCAAGCTATTTTATGGATTTGTTTAAAGTTGTTAGCGATTGTTGGTGAGTGTATGACAGTTGCTTTGGGATTTTCAGTTGACAGGTCAATTAGTGTAAGGTTATCATCGAATGCAATCATGTCGGATTGGGAGTAGTTAAATTTTGCTTGTGGAATAAGTTTCGTGTGATATGCATATTTGTGGCTTAAGGGGTGGGAGGTTATCTGGCGGGTTAGGGGAGTATCGGGGGTGATTTCAAATATAGTGCGCGATGGATTTCTTTCAAAGGCTTCATCCCAATATTCTTCAGTTTGAGGAAAAATGGAGTAATATCTATCGATGTCGGAGAAGGAGAAAATTTGAGTACTGTTGAAAATTTGCTTATAAATAGCCCAGACAGAAGTATATCCTTCGTAGTAAGTAATGGGAGAATTTATTGTGAGTTCCGAACAAGGAAAAAAATTTTTTAACAATGTTGTTGTTTTTTCTACCATGTCTAGTGTTTGTTTTGCATAATCTAGTTTCGACGATGCAATTTTTATTAAGCAATCAAATTCACATGCAGTAATCGACCATTCTGTTTTTCTTTTGGTACATAAGTATATTCCAACTTTTAAACCATTAATTACTTCTTTAAATATTTTTCCCCTTGAATATCCAGTTTTCCTTGAAAGGTAGGTAATATTTGACTGTCCATTTTGTATTAATAATGTGTAAATCCTAACCTGTAGTCCACTTAAACCCAAACGATGAATTAAGAATCTTTGAATTTCAGAAAAACTGTTCATGTGCTTGTTGAATCCAAATTAGCTTTACTACCCATTAATTAATCCCAAATTTATTTACTTAGAAAGAAAAAACAATAACTTTATTATAAATCCGCAATAATTTTAAACGATAAACAACAAAAACTCAAATCCGGGTTTTAAATGATATGTGATAGGTGATATGTGATAAGTGAGAAAGATAACGAGTGAACACCAGCCCTTCTGTATTTTTAAAAGGTAAGGCTGGTCAACCTCCCTCCTGCCGTCAGGCACGGTGGTTGAAACGAACAAATGAACGTGTAAGCAAGTGAAAAGTTAAAAAGAAAAAGGTTAATTGCTTATTGAACTATATAGTTTTTATTTTTTTCAACTGATCGTATCCTGTAAGGAGGCAATACACACTTTAATTGTTTGTGCCATGGCCGGTAAATCAGGGTCAAAGGTAGGATTTATATCAATTATTCTTCCTTGATAGTAAAATGCTCTGAGAATATCCATTCCTGTAGAATCAATTTCACCTGTTGTTAATGTATCGACCCGAACAGTAACTATCTCCAACCTGCAAAAGACCTTCTGCATAACCATCCCAAGTGTTACATAAGGTTATAGACCCCTTATCAAGTTCAACTCCTAAGTGTCTCCCAGGAACCCAACTATGACCAATTTTGGTTTTTCTTACCCAAACATAACCACAAGGTCCTTCAGAACTTTGGATGGGGTATATGTAATATATATGTTTTAAGTTTGGATTTTCAGCGTCGTGTTTAGAATATATATGCGAAGTTCGTTCTGAAAAAAGTCCACATAAAAAAATAAGCCGACCTAGCAACATTATCGACAGTAATCAGAAAAGGTGGTCTCTTTAGTTTTTCATAATGATCATTTACTCCAATCTGACCAAATAAAATTGCCATTTTTTTCAATAAACTTAATTCAAAAAGCTAGTCGCTATTATAGCACATTTAGTTATTAAAGTCAAAAAATATTAGACATAAAGAGCGATTTGATTCACCGTAGCATCAAAACTTTTTCATTTTTCACTCTTCACTTTTCACTTGTAATATACCGCTAAAGGGAGACTGCTTCCTTACGCAGGCTGGCCTCGATATTTATCGAGGAAAGTCGTTCCGAATACATGCAGGAACAAAAAGGACGGTTCGATTAACCGTAGCATCCAACATATAAAAGACTTATTACTTATCACCTATCACTTAACAAAATACCGCTACGGGGAATCGAACCCCGATTGCCGGATTGAGAATCCGATGTCCTAACCGTTAGACGATAGCGGCGTCATTTTTACAACATTTTTTAATAATCCCTCATAATCCGATGTCCGTAACTGTTCTATCATCATATATATCTATCACGAGGATAGTCCACCTTGGGTGGGAGACGATAGCGGCGTCAGTTAAATAATAAATAACAAGGAACAAGTAATTAGGTATTTTCTATTCTCTTTTAATTATTAACTAACAGGTAGATTATACCGTATGCACCAAAAACTCTCAAGTAAACATCATGTTAACTATTTTTAGTTTACAATATTGGGATAGTTTGGTACAATGAGTTTTGCTTAAATAGTAAATAATTTATCAAAAAATGATATGAAAAAGAAGATTGATGATCCTAAGATTTCGCCTATTGATTCTTCTGCAGATAATATAAAATCTGCAAAGGAAAGTGCATTACAGGTTGCAGTAGGAGAAATTGAAAAAATGTATGGGAAGGGCTCTATTATGCGTCTTGGGGATAAGCGTAAAGTTGATGTTGGAGCAATTCCTACAGGGTCTTTGTCTTTGGACATGGCTTTAGGAGTTGGGGGTGTACCAAGGGGAAGAATTATTGAAATATTTGGACCTGAATCATCTGGTAAGACAACATTAGCTTTGCATATAATTGCAGAGTCACAAAAAAAGGGTGGTAAATGTGCTTTTATTGATGCTGAACATGCTTTAGATCCTACGTATGCCAAGGGTATTGGTGTTGATGTTGGAGAATTATATATTTCTCAACCTGATTATGGGGAACAAGCTCTTGAAATTCTAGAAATGCTTGTGCGTTCTGGAGCGATGGATGTTATCGTTATTGACTCTGTTGCGGCACTTACACCTAAAGCAGAAATAGAAGGAAATATGGGTGATTCTCATATGGGTTTGTTGGCAAGACTTATGTCTCAAGCATTAAGAAAAATTACAGCAATTGCATCTAAAAACGACACAACCGTTATCTTTTTAAATCAAATACGTTTAAATATTGGGACTTTCTTTGGAAATCCTGAAACTACAACAGGAGGAAAAGCTTTGAAATTCTATGCATCGGTGCGTTTGGATATTAGACAAAAAGAAAAAATATCTCAGGGAGAAGAAATTATTGGACATTCAAGAGAAGTGAAGGTTGTTAAAAACAAGGTTGCACCTCCATTTAGAAAAGCAACTTTTAACATTATTTATCCAACAGGTATCGATAGAGAAAGTAGCATTGTTGATGCAGGTTTAAGATATGGTATTCTTGAGAAAAGGGGAGCTTGGATACTTATGGATGGAGAAAATCTTGCACAAGGACAACCCAAACTTGTTGAGCAATTGAAAGAAGATGTAAAGCTTGCTCAGAAAATCGAGGGACTTGTAAAAAAGAAGTTAGGTTAAAGTAATAATATGTGGAATTTATATGATCAGCTTTCGCCCGAACATAAGTTTGACGAGGCTTTAAGTCAGTACAATAGAACATTACTACAATTCCTTTATAATAGAGATATTAGGGAAGTAAGTGCAATTGAACAGTTTCTAAATCCTTCTTTGTCATTTTTATCTCCAATAACGAAATTGACTAATATAAAAAAGATTGTTGATTTAATAGAGAATTCGATATCATCTGGAAAGAGGATCTATATTCATGGAGATTATGACGTAGATGGAATGAGTGCCGTTGCAATTTTATGGAAATATCTACACAATGTAAGAAAAGCCAACGTTATGCCCTACATACCAGATCGAGTAGAAGAGGGTTATGGGTTATCTGAAAGCTCACTATCTTTTATTTACGATAAAGGTGTTGATCTTATCATTACTGTTGACTGTGGAATACGAGACCACGATATTATTGAAAAATGGAAGGATAAAAACATAGATTTTATTGTTACAGATCATCACCAATTACCTGAAGTTCTTCCAGATTGTCCAATTGTTCATCCTGAGTTGTCGAAAGATAAGGTTTTTAGTGGTATTTCTGGTGCTACAGTTGCATGGTTACTTGTATGTGCCATGGAATATTTTTCTAATAAGGATGAATTTTCATATACAAATGTAGCGGGTGTTGATCTTGTTGGGATTTCAATTCTTTCCGATGTGATG
>DAOOWV010000002.1:0-54798 GCA_035371485.1 Candidatus Dojkabacteria bacterium
CATTTTCTTCTCCAGCCCCGCTATCAAAACTGTTTTCTGTCTTTTCAACGTTTAGGTTAATATAGCTTTTAGATGCAAATACACCACTTCCACTGGTCCACACTGAAACCGACGTACATTTCTCACTATTCCAATAAACATCGGGTTGTTGCCAACTAATATTTCCCGAGATAGACATACTTTTTTGTCCAGAATATGGACCTACATACAAGGCACCTCCATAAGGTGGACTACTTGTACTCCACGTACAATTTGATGGGCTTCCAGATGGGGCTGTTTTTATCCAACAGTTCCTTGGGCCATCTGCATTAAATTGACAAACTTGTCTATATGTCATATTTCGAGCACACCAATCCCAACAAGCTGGCCAACCTGCTACTCCAAGAGCAACATCGAAAGGAATTGTTCTAACTGTCGCTTCAGCACCACCAGTATTTGAACACCATCTGTTTTCTATTGGAACCAAATAATTATCAGCCCAAGAAAATTCTCCATCTTTAGTAATTAACTCCATTTTGGCATTATAGTTATTATTACTACCATAAACCATTTCAGCCCAAACCGTCAAAAATCCCTTTCCAACATCAATAAGTTTTGGTGCTTCATCATAAGTTGAATATCCAGAATATGATTTTCCATTCTCTCCCCATTGTTTAACTCCGGAAGAATTAATATATTGGATATAAATACTATTTGGTGGACCATCACTATTGTACCAAGGAATATAAAACCCTCCCTCATCATCAGAAAAAGCCGTTAGTGTATCAAATCTAGGGTAGTCATATAATAAATCCATATTAGTTATAAACATTTCACTAACCTGTAGAACTTCATCTTCGACCCAAAAACACGTACAAACTTCATCTGACATACAATCAGAAGCACTTCCATAAAAGTCACGTGGACGTTGAAAATCATCACAAGAAGTTGCACCAACACAATCAGGATCATCAGACCACATTAGCGGTTCAGGGTTAAATTTGGTGCCTGGTAAGTTATACATAGTACCACTACACACATCGTTATTTTCAAAAAAATCAGGATCATCCCAAAGAGCAACTCCAGTCGATGTAAGTTTTTGAGCAAAGACCTGACCATAATGCCATCCGACTCGTTCATCAAACCAATATATCAATATGTTATTTTCGTCATCAGCTATTAATCTCGGATGTAACCAAAGCCAATCAATCGGTAATCTTGAGACTAGTACACCATTACTATCCCAGACAAAATTTCCTAATATATTTATTTTATATAAAGCTATTTCCGATCCCAGCCACGGAGCTCCAATCCATTCTGGATCTTCAATTGAGTCATCATAAGGTCTGTTTAAACCAATTACTAAGTCTCCATTTCCGTCAATCGCACTATTAAAAGATAAAGTTCCCAAATAATTTGAACCCTGTTCAATTTCTACACCATTATTCCAAAGCTTATTCCCATTTGAATCTAATAATTGAGCTACTATTTTTTCAGAAACACCCAAACTTACAGTATTATCGTTAATAGGGGAGTAAACTGCATAAAAGTAGCCATTTTGAGCTGAAAGAATCGGAAAAACATCATAGCTAGTGTGCACATAATCAATAAAAACTCCATCTGCTCCCCATCCAAGACTACCATCCGGCATTACCTTTTGAACCATTAATTCATTATCTGGTGAAACATATCCAACATAAAGAGCATCTTCAGGTGCAGATAATAATTTAAAAGTGAATGGGTCATAAGATTCTGAGAACACATCAAATATTAATGGGGAAGACCATATTTCAACACCATCAACATCAAATTTATTAACATAGAGTTGGTTTCCATCAACTAACCATCCGACATAAAAATTTTCACCATCTGCACCAATTATTCTCGCATTTTGTGTCGTTGAGCCAGTAACATTTGTAATCTCTTTTCCTAGTTCACTCCATTCAAGAAGTGGAAAAGATGTACTAGCAGAAACCCCAGTCAAATCTCTTTGAATCCATACCACTCCCAATCCCAATAAAAGCATTGATACAAAATAAAATGTCGCTTTTAAAGTAGTCTTTTTCAATGTAACTTTTATTAAACTCATCAATATAGATTACCAAATTATTAATTTAAAATGATAGCATATAGAAAAAAAAGTACAACCTTTGTAATATCTTCCTATTTTATAGTAATATATTTTTATGAACATTAACATTCCAATAAAAATTTGCAGGAAAAAAGTTAAGAATCTTTCACTAAAAATAGATCCTATGGGAAATGTTACAGTTACAGCACCTTTTTTTTTATCTCTTAGTGAAATTAACAATTGGATACAACCGAAAAAAAAATGGATCTTTAAAAATATAAATAGACTTAATGGCATAGATCAGAACAATATTGAAATTAGCAATTTCACACGAAACGAAGCTAAAGCAAAGATAATAGAATACGTCAAAGAATCATCAATAATCACACAAACGACTATTAATAAAATCTATATCTCTTCAGCAAAAACAAGATGGGGAACCTGCAGTAGTAAAGGAAATGTTCGAATAAATTGGAAACTAATTAATGCTCCAGATGAAATACTACAATATGTCATATTTCATGAATTATGCCACCTAAAACATCCAAATCATTCTAGACAGTTCTGGGCCGAAGTATCCAAATACGATCCACAATATAAAATACATCGTAAATGGCTAAAAGAAAATGGACATAAGTTACAGAAGGCAGGTTAAGTTAAGTGATAAGTAATAAGTAATAAGTGATAAGTACCCTAAACCCCAAAATCATATATTCTGTATCATTTAAAACAATCCCAACCTTTTTCTATTATAGGTTGTAAAAATTCAATAACATATATAGCGTTCTTTGTGTTAAAATACTCTCAACTGTTATTAATTATTAGTAGTGCGCTTGTAGTCCCGACAGACCACAACGGTAGTTGTAATGGTCTAGTCGAGGATCCTCACACCATATGATTAATAAGGAAAGTGGTGTGGGACTCAATTGGATACGCATCCGCCTCTGGCGGAGAGCAGACCTTTCTAACGATAGGACTGCTGAATATTGAAAAGATGCGCTTGTAGCTCAATTGGATAGAGCAGTCCCGTCCTAAGGGAAAGGTTGGAGGTTCGATTCCTCCCAAGCGTAATGCAGATGTGGAATCGTCTTTCGTGGGAGGTTACCGCCAAAGGCGGATTAGACACTTGAGTTTTGTAAGAGTCTAGCGATTCCTCCCAAGGCGTAAAGAAAAAACTGTTTCATATAATTTATTAATCAATAAAATGAAGGATTGGAAAGAAAATTTTAATAAAACCAACCAAAAAGGAAGTGTTCTAAAAGATACCCCCAGGGGTAAAATGTATATCAGCACTCCAGATGAAATTATGTCTGTAATAAAAGAAATTCCCAAGGGGAAGATTATCAGCACAAAAGATATAGCACAACAACTGGCCAAAAAGCATAAAGCCGATTACACATGTGGATTAACAATAGGTATTTTTGTTGCGATTATCGCAAATTATGTCGAACAGGAAAAAATAAAAGATGTTCCATATTGGAGAGTAGTCAAAGGCAAAGGAGTTTTGTATGAAAGTTACCTCAGAGAGCCATCAAAACAAGAACAGTATCTTAAATTAGAAGGACATAAAATAGAAAAGGGGAAGATCGTAAATGCTAGATTATAAAAATTGAGAATTTTAGATTTTGAATTCTGAATTATCGAAAAGTAAGATAATTTAAAATCTAAAATTCATAATTTATAATTTCTTAGGGTTACTTTTTTTTCATAAATCACGTATACTTTATTTATAGGTCTTGGTTTTCTTATTTATTTTTTATTTAATAATATGGAAAATAAAGCTAAATTCACTACAATTGCTCTTGCAATCCTCCTTATATTATTTATAGGCTACTCAGCATACGCTACTTACACAATTATCGACCTTAGGAACGATTTAAAGAACATTGAAAATACAGCTAACACAAAAGATGATAATCAAATCGAAAGCGAAAGTACATCCAATTCAAACACAAGTGAAAAAACGCTAAAAGAGTATATTCATCCCTTATATCCAGAGGTTAAAATTAAATATGATAACAGTTGGAAACTAGAAATAAAAGAAGAGGAATTTACTATGTCTGTATTTTCTTCAGAATTTGATTCTATTGGAACGAAAACTTCAGTTAAAAATGTATTGATAGAATTAGAAAAAGACTCTACTAAAATCAAGTTTCACATGTCTCCCTCAATGATGTATGGTAGCGAATGTTCAGGATTCTTTTATACTAAGGAGGAGAAATCAATCAATCAATTAGAAAATGGATGGTTTAGAATTGAATCAGACACAGGATATGATTACATCAGAAATGCAGTATTTCATGGAACAGAAGATTACGAAACATTTGCTGAATGTGCACTATGGCAAAATCAAAACGCTGACGATTATGATTTTGGTATATACGATGATGCAGGTACAGTCGTAACAGAATATAATCACGAGGGATTACTTGGTTTACTCTATATTACAATTGAAGTTAATTCTGACAATGATTCTGAGTTATTAAAAGAAGCTGATGAAATAGTAACTCAATCTTCATATGGCTTTTACATTAAGTAAAATTGTAATATATAATTTTCTTTGTTCTTTATTAATTATTATTTAAATAAAAATGGAAAACAAATCAGAAGCACTAAAAAAACTGCTTAAGGTCGGGGTTGAAATTGCCAGCTTGGCTTTTGTTGCCTTTGGTGCTTTTTCTGATAAGGTTAGAAGGGAGATTTTCGAAAGGGATAAGGGAACTTGCCAACGCTGTGGGAGGAGGTTTAAAGATGGTTGGATGTTGCAATGTTCGCATTTTGATCATGAAAGAAATGAAGGATATGACGATCCGGAGAATGGACAACTGGAATGCATAAGGTGTCATATGGCTAATCATTTATCGCAGATGGGCAGTTGGGGAGATGAACATTATAGAGCGGTTGTATTATTAGCTGGTCTTGTAATGAGGGAGGGATATCATACGTGGAAATGGTACTTGGAAAATCCAGCCCGCGCCGAAGTGCAAAAGCAAGAGGATATTTCAGATATGTTTGAATTATTTGGTAGAAATGGTTATAATGCTTGGGATTTTATAGATAATGATAATGAACAAAGTTATGTCAACAGAAGATTGGTACTTAAAAAGTATTGAAACAGACGTGGAATATCTAAACCCAGAATTATATCAAGATATGCTCAAAACCACCGATGTTACCGTTGCAATTCATAATGCAACTGAGATTACCTTCACAATGGCAACACAGATATTTTGTTGCAAAAAATTTACAGAAACATTTGGGGACCATGGGGGAGTGATCCCGAATGTTTTAATGATAATGAAATCAATATTGTTTTAAATCCTACAAATACAAGTTATGGTATAGCTAGAGTTTCTTTCCCAGACTTAATAAATAAGGATTTAACAAATCCTCTGTTTCTGAAGAACACATTTTCTACTATATTATTGATGGAAATAAAACGTATTGTACCGATCTAGGATTTGATTATCATTTTGGACCCACAGGAGTAAATGAATACATTAAAAATAAATACGAAGTAATAATAAATGGTGTAAATGACGAAGATAGAATCAAAGAAGCAGATGAATTCTTCAAGCAATATTTTGAACTAAATATTGAAAGCACTAATGACAATAATGGTGATACAAATAATTCCCTATTTTATTCATACGAAGGAGAACGAAATGACCTCGGAGATAACACAACTTGGTTAGTATTTAAATACACAAAAGATTCAACTGCATTGGAAAACCTACTTGACAAAAATAGACAAACTGAATTTCCCGCATTAGCAAATTTGCAAATTGGCGACAAGTTCATAATAAAATACGATAATATTAACTGCTTAGCCGGAGCAGGAACAGGCTATTGTAGGCTATTAACCGAAAATCTTACATTCCCAAAAGTAGAGTAGTCATATTTTTCACAACATGCTAAAATCCTCTACAAGTTATGCAAGTTAAAAGTTAACAAGCGAACTAGTGAGCAAATGTTGAATTCATGATTATTACTTCTATAAGTTCATATTACTTGTTACTTATTACTTGTTACTTATTACTTATTACTTAGTTAATATGCAACAATACCTTGATCTTATCAAACATGTTTTGGAAAATGGACGCACTAAAGCTAATCGCTCTGGTTTCTGGGTAAGAAGTGAATTTGGTCATATGTCACGTTATGATCTTACAGAAGGATTTCCGCTTGTAACTACTAAAAGAATGCCACAAAAAGTATGGATTCATGAATTACTTTGGTGGATTTCAGGTGATTGTACAAATACAAAAACATTAAAAGATAGGCTCCCAAAAGATAAAATTAAGATATGGGATATTTTTGCTGATGATGAAGGAAATATTGGTCCACTTTACGGCTTCCAATGGCGTAATTGGCCTGGATATGATGGTAAACCAATAGATCAACTTCAAAATGTTATTAATCTTCTTAATGATGATCCTAACTCAAGAGCAATGATTGTAAGTGCATGGAATGCTGGACAATTAAAAGAAATGCGACTTCCACCATGTCACACCTTTTTTCAATTTTACGCTAGAAAAGACGAACTGAGCATGATGATGTATCAACGATCAGGAGATATATTAATAGGAGTACCCTTTAATATTGCTCAATATTCACTTTTACTTATGATGGTAGCACAAGTTACTGGATATAAGGCAAAGGAGTTTATACATGTAATAGGGGATGCTCATATTTATAAAAACTATAAAGAACAAGCATTGGAGCAAATTGGAAGAAAGCCATATCCACTCCCTAAAATGATATTAAATCCTAAGGTAAAAAATATAGATGATTTCAAAATTGATGATTTCAAAATTGAAAATTACCAGCATCATCCTCCAATTAACATGAATGTGAATTTAGTATAACTAACTTAGTATAGCCATGATAGAACTAATAGTTTCAATTTCAGAAAACAATGCTATTGGGAAGAAGAATAATCTCCCATGGAAACTAAAATCCGATCTTTCCCATTTTACCCAAATATCCAAAGGAAGATTACTTGTTATGGGAAAAAATAATTATTTATCCATGAAGGCAATTTATGACAAAAAGTATCCCAGTCAAAATAGATTTATGGGACTAAATAGAACTGCACTGGTATTAAGTGATACACCTATTGAAAACCCTCCCAAAAACGTTCAGATAGTAAATTCATTTGATAAAGCACTAATAATTGCCCAAAAAAGAAATGGACTCATTATCGGAGGAGGAATGATATACAAGCTTTTTTTGCAGTTTGTTGATAAAATGTATATAACAAAAGTACATACCACAGTAAAGGATGCTGATGTATTTTTCCCAGAGATCAATGAAGCAGAGTGGGAAATCAAAAAGATATCCGAACAGAAGAAGGATAAAAACAACGAATACGGATTTTCAATCCTTGAGTATACTAGAATTTAAATAATAGGTGATACATGAGATATGTTGGGATTTTTAAATTTTGAACTCAAAATCTTTCTCATATATCACTTATCAAGTATCATTTAATTTAAATTTAAATAAACGATGGCAAATGATGATTTAGTCAAAAATCTCAAAAAAATGGAAGAATCTGGATATTTCAAGGAAGATATGAAAATTGATCCAGGAAGTTTTTCACTTGACGGATTAATAGATGATGATGAAGAATCTAAAAAGAAAGGAAAACCTAATAAGAATTGTAATAAATAGCACTTCATGAAAGTTGGTATTTTAATACCGCACCTTTTTGCCCAAGATGCACTCAAAGACAAAGTAATTTTTGCACCTCTTACACTTGCAGAAAAGCTAACTAATAGCCTAGTAGATAGAGGACACGAAGTAACTGTTTTCACACCAGGAAGATTAACAACTAAAGCTCAAAATGTTAATGTTGATCTGTCATTAATAGAAGAGGAAATAAGATTAGCTGAATGTACTTTACCTCAATTTATCGTCCAAAACCCTGTTGCATTTATTACAATGTCACGACAAGTTCACACAGAGTTAACAGTAAAAGCACTTCAGTTCTTGAAAGAAGGTAAAATTGACTTACTTCATGTATACATGTGTGAAGATGAAAACCCGCTATATTTCTCACAACTAATTGATAAACCCGTAATTTTTACACATCACGATCCGTTTAACTACTATCGTAAATATAGAGTACGTTTTCCCCAATTAAAAAGCTTAAATTACGTTTCAATCTCTTATGCACAAAGGAAAACGGCTCCAGAAGGACTAAATTTTTGTGAAAACATATATAATGGTGTTGACGAACAAGAATATGCTTTTAGCGAAAAAACGGATGATTATTTCGCATCTTTAGGGCGAATAGTTCAAAACAAAGGAGTACATATTGCAATCGATTGTTGTGAAAAATTGGGATATAAGTTAAAAATAGCAGGAAAACACTATTCAAACTCAGACGATAAAGATGGGGGATACTGGGAAAAATATATTGAACCACATATTGACAACAAATTAATTAAATATGAAGGTTTTCTTAAACCGCCTTATGAAACCAATAAATTTCTAAAAAAGACGAAAGCATTGTTATTTCCCATTGAATGGGATGAACCATTTGGATTGGTAATGGTTGAATCATTAATGTCTGGAACTCCGGTTATAGCTTTTGACAATGGATCAGTAAGAGAAATTATTGAACATGAAAAAAATGGATTCATTGTGAAAACAAAGGAAGAAATGATAAAAGCCATGCAAAAGATTAACTCAATAGATAGAAAATATTGTAGACAATCGGTAATCCCCAGGTTTACAATCAAAACTATGGTTGAAAAATATGAGAAACTCTACAAACAAATGGTAAATTATACGTGATAAATGAGAAATATTAAAAATAATAAGTTAAATTTATTCAAATACTTATCATATATCATCTATCATTTAGCACTTGATAAACATCACTATTTGAATATTCATCAAGATAGATAACACATCTTATTCCTGCTTCCTTTATAATCCTTGCACACACAGAGCATGGGCATTTTGTAACCCAAAGAATGGCCTTACTTAAGTCATAACCTAATTTTAAAGCATTAATAATTGCATGCACTTCAGCATGAACCGACTCCATAAGCTCAGCATTCTTTCCTAGTTCTGAAAATTCTTTTTCCCTGCGTGCGCCATGATACAAAGTATAACCCTCCCAAGGAGAAATCTTATTCTGACCAAAAGCAATAATCTTCAATTCACCTTCTTTTGAAAACTCATTTTTAACATAATTCAAATTCCATACTCCATCAATCTGCTTTTCATTTTTCACTTTTCGTTTTTCACTTTTATAAGTTAGACAAGCTCCCGTTTTCCCGGTCCAATCCCATGATAAATTTTTTACATCATTACAAAAATCTATTATTTGATCTATAGAAAATAAATTATCACCTTCGATAGTCAAGTTGTCTGTATTTACAGATTTCCATTTGTTATTAAGCCTTTTATAGTTCTGAATATTAACAGCTTTTACATATTTCTTGACCTCATCTTCGACAATAAAAGGGGAGTGAGTGATAACCTCAATATCATTTTTAATACACTCCCAATATACTGAATTATAATGCAAAATCCCGGCCCATGAACCATAAAAACCTATCATTCTGGTTGGTTTAAATTCACGAAGAACAAATTTTACATCATTTTGAGAATATGTAAGATGAATCAATAAGTTCTGATATTTACTATTAATTGATTCCAATATATTATTAACTTGAGCAAAATCCATCTTCCTAAACTGTTCACCGTCCTCCAACCCACTTACATAATTCTCAACAAGATCACCAATAATTACCAAACGATTTTTCTTTACTTCCTTCAAAATAATTTCCTTAAGTTTTAACACATTTACATAAGCCATACCCAAGATAAAACTCTTATCAGTAACACTTCGAATATATTGCTTTTGTTTTTCAGAAAGCTTATTCCAACTTAAATGGACCATAATTTAGAAATTTTAAATTTTAAATGTTGAAATTTAAATTGTTCACTCGTTAACTTTTAACCTGTTAGTTTATAGAATATTTCTTATTAAATCTTTTGATTAGGTCTTTGAAAAATTTCTTATTCTCTTTAAAATTTTTTGCCAATACACTTGGGGGATAAGTAATCTTTTGATAATTAATTTTTACAAGTCCATCAGTATAGGGAACTAAATGAATATGTAGATGTTCAATAGTCTTTTGGGACTCTTCACCTAAACTTCCACCTTCCCGATAAATCACCCATACACATTTATAACCAAAAACCAGTCTTATAAATTTTTTACCTATATATTCCAAAAGCCTTACTGTTTCCCATTCCTTAGAAGTAAGATCCTTTAAATGAGTAACATGTCTTCGTGGAACAATCATCAGTGCACCATTAATATACGGATAAATATTGGTAGTCAATACAACTCCGTCAATCTCCATAAGCATATATTTTGCTTTCATATCACATAATACACACTTATTTACTGATTTCCATATATCTCCATAAGAAAAATCTGCATCACTTCGTGCATTCATATTTACATTTTCAAACAAAGACACTTGAATCTCCACTCAAACTAATTAACAATTAATAGTTAAATTTTTCTTATCCGTTCACTCGTTCATTTGTTAGTTCGTTCATTCGTTCACTTTTTCATTTCAACCGAAGGTTGACCAGCCTTACTTTTTAAAAATATAGGAGGGCTGGCATTTGTTCACTTTTCACTTTTAGCTTTTAGGTATCTTTCCTTAATTGGTGAATCACTTTCATTCATATAATCTTTAAGCATTTCAGCAAACTGTCCACCAATAACTCTTTTTGCTATTTGAGTCGTAGATAAATATAACGATTGCCTTGGGATAATAATGAATTTACCACCATAACCGAGAACAGTTTTATATTCGATAGAGTTTTTATGATCTCCAGTATAATCCTCTTTTACTGATACAAATACATCAGGTTTTAATAGTTCTACCGTTGTTTTGCAGCTTGGAAGGGGAACAATAGTTACAAAATCAACACATTTTAAGAAACATAGGGTTTCAGCTCTTATCCATTCATCCATAATTGGTTTATTAGGGCCTTTTACTGTTCGAATAGATTGATTACTATTAACACCCACAACCAACACATCTCCTAACTTCTTAGCCTCTGTTAGATATCTCATTTGCCCCACATGAATCATATCCCAACTTCCAGCAGTAAAAACAATTTTCTTACCTAAACCTTTAACTTTGTCATGAAAAGTTGACAATTCCTCAGGAACAATCAATTTTCCTTTCAACATCTCTCGTGGCATCATAAAAGTAAGTTCTCAATTTAATTGTGGGGGTATTATATATGATTATCAAAAAAAATGCTCAATGCTAAGTAAGATAGAAGATGGTAGTGTATAGTTATTAAATAGTAGGCGGTATGCAGTAATCAGTGATTGGTTATTAGTGATTAGTGATCAGTTATTAGATTTATTTTGGTTTTTCATTTCTGATAATAAGTCACTACCCTCAAATCAATATTTTCACACTTCGCTACTTACCACTTACAGCATACTGCATACCAACCATTGTATCCCTTATCACATATCACCTATCACTTAATTTCATTCGTTAGTTCGTAAGTTCGCAACAGTTCTCAAATAATGTTCATTATCCAATAAACTTTCATAAGGGTTACATGCTAATAACTTCCATAAATCTCTCCATAAAAAATATTTGATAAGTAATTCAAGATATACTTTATCAATCTTTTTAACATATCCTTGGCTAAAATAATTTTCAACCTCATCCTTTTTCTTATATTTACAATCAACATATAAAAAAGCTAAAGTTCTTGCGACATCAACTTCAACAGGCCCAAACAACATCTTTTCAAAATCAAGAATACCTGTTATCGGATAAATGTCTTTTTCTTTCTCGGTAGAAAATAGGAGATTACCCCTTACAAAATCACAATGAATAAATTGCCAGCTCGAATTTAATAGCGAATTCTTGTTCATCAACCTAATATTCTTTATTATTTGATTAATTTCTCTGACATCTATACAAATTGATAGTTTTTTTTGAATATAGCTAGAATTCCTTGTAAAATAAGCCAACATTCTTTGGCTATCAACCTCAAAATATGTACTCCAATCATATATTTTATTACATGCACGATATCTAGCCCAGATTTCATGCATACGCAGCATACTCATTCCTAATGATTTAATGTGTCTTCTTGTATAAGCCTCCCAGGGAATAGTTACACCTCCACAATAATTATACAAAGTAACAAGTCTTATCTTTTCCTTTCCTTTCCAGTCATTTTTTATCTGAGAAAAATTATCACGCTCAAGCATAAGCACTGTATCCCCATTCGGCAAAAAACAAGCATCTCTAACAGGTAAACCATTATTCTTTAAAAAACCAATTGCACAATGTATTTCTTCCAACAAATCTTTTGAATATTTATTTGAATATCTATTAGGATTAAAGAATGACAATACATAAACCGAAGAATCAATTATAACTTTTACAACAGTATTCATATATCCCTGATTAAGAAGCTCAAACTTCATTGACTTTGAAAAATCAACAGGAATATCAAATGAAGATACAATATTATAAATGTTCTTATAGTCAAGTGCTTTTTTATTATCCATGTTTTTACACAGTGCCAATTATAGCTCTATCGTCAGACCCCCAACCAAAGTTTATACCTTTTTTACCAAAAACTTCAAGCACTTCACTAATAACAAATAACTTAAGAGCACCAGTAAACCAATTACTTTCCGGACATATCGTAAAAAATATTCCTCTTTCTTTAGCTATTTCAAGCAATTTTTCATCTTTATATATTTGAACTCCATGATTAAACTGTTTTATCTCGGGGAAACGATTAACCACAAACTCCAAATCTCTTGAAGTCGTTTCACCAATATGCAATGAGAGCTCCTGTTTACCTTTTTTAATTAAATAGTCTAACTGGTTCTCAAAAACAGAGTAGGGGAAAGCGTCTTCATCACCAGATATGTCAAATCTCGCTATTCCTTTTTTAAATAGCCTATTGGATGTTGAAATCACCTCTTGAATACTATCCATTTCCATATCTTTTTGACCTTTTCTTAGAGATAGTACAAAAGTAAATACATCTTTCTTTGCGGGAACAAGATTGGACCAAGTATCCGAAAACATAGTACAAACATCTTGCCATGAATACCTAGCATTTTCATCTGCAAAAGGGCAAAAGAACAATTCAACCCTCTCAAATCCATTATAACTTTTAATAGTTTCATCCAATAGATATCTCAAATCAGAAATATCTAAACAACTCCATCGAATAAAAGAAGTAGGTAATCCTTGTATAAAATCCCATAAATTCTTAGCAGGGGAACGTAAAACAAATTTTTCATACAAATAATCTGTCACCGTTATTTCAGAGGCCCGTGAAAACAATAATTTCTTTATTTCATCCACAGCTTCAATATGAAATTCAAATTTAAAATGATCTACAGAAGTTGAGGAAAGAAGATAGTCTCGGTTCTTAATAAAAAGTTTTGCAAATACACGCCATGGTATCGATCCTTCAAAATGGCAGTGATAATCTGTTTTACGCATCAACTAATAAACAAATTATTGATCGGTAACAAAACATATTAACAAGTATTTTTTCAAAAATGCAAGTACCTTAACAACTTATGTTAACAAAATTATTAATTATTCAATGTTGTTAAGTATGCGTAACATTTTTTGACAACAATCTGAAACAAAATTTATATACACAATAAAGAGATCCTGTTTTCACAGGCACAAATAAGTTTTCACCATGGGTTATTGTTCGAACATCACTCAAAATTACTTAGTAATTAAGAAATTTTTTGTAAATTCATCCATATTTACAAAATCATCAACCTCTTCAGATAATGCCTTGGAACAAGTTTTTCCAAAAGCATAAAGTTCAACCAAGCAACCCTCCGATTGCTGTAAATATTTAACCAAAGGAATGTAATCTCCATCACCGCTTATTAAAACAATAGAATCAACCTTCTTACCCATACGAATCGCATCCATTGTTATCCCAACATCCCAATCACCTTTTTTAGCACCACCTGGGAATATCTGTAAATCTTTTTCTTTAATCTCAAAACCAGATTTATTTAATGCTTCAAAAAAATCTTTTTCCTTCGTTACAACATCAGTTTTAATTACATAGGCTATCGCCCTTACTAAAATTCGATCAGCTACAGCATGATCTAAAACTCTTCTAAAGTTAACTTTTGCCTTATAGAGATGTTTAGCGCTGTAATAAAGATTTTGAACATCTACAAGCACGGCGACACGTTGATCTTTGTGTTTGGCAATCATTCTTTTGTTTTTTTCAATTTAATTTAATACATACTAACACAAAACATTATCTTTTACAAAAAATGTAGCAAAAATAAATACGAGCTGATACAATTAATTGTTAATAGTTTAAGTAAAAGTTATACTCTACGATAAAGTAATAAACAATCTCAACAAAATCCGAAATTATTTTCAAGTATCAATTGTTGGTAATACTAAAGAGGGATACCAACTTATGAAGTTTTCACACATAAAAAATGACCATAACCCCTTATTAACTATCCTGGCTGGGTGTCATGGTGAGGAGCCAGCCCCTGTTTTAACAATTTTTAATTATTATAGAGACATATCGTATACCCTTATTGAACATAATGTAAATGCGGTTATCTACCCATTAATTAATCCATGGGGATTTGACAGAAACATTAGGTTTAATAAAGAAGGATTAAGTTGTAACAGTAATTGGACAGGACTTATTTCCGAACCAACTGTATATGAAATTGAAGTAGTTAAAAAAGATCTAATAAATTACAATCCAAACGTTTTCATATCTTTACATGAAGATGATGAATCTCCAAATCAGTTTTACGTTTATACTCAGAGACAATCAAGGTTTGAAGCAATGTTGATTGCTACTGGAGCTCAATTTTTTTCCCATAAAACGTGATGGTAAATTTCATGAAGATGAAGTAGTAAATGGGATAATAAAGGATTACGATGAAGGAACAGCAGAGGATATGATGTAAAAAAGAGGATGTAAATTTAGCTACGTTACCGAAACTCCTTCATCAGAACCAATAATTTGCGAATAAAATGTAATCTAGAACTAATAAAGTCAGCAATTAAAATAACTTCAAATACTTCTAAATGAAATCAAAAATCAACTCAAAAATAGCCTACATCTTCGACATGGATGGTACCATTGTGGATCTTGAAGCACTAAATCACAATAGTATTAATGAAACAATAGATAAATTTTTTCAGTATAAATTATCCAATGATCAATATCAAAAGTACTTTTCTGGTTTAAAAGCCACAGAGTCTTTTGCAAATTTTATTAAATTTTATAATCCCCAAACCAATATAACCAAACAAGAGTTAATCGATGAATTTAGAAGAATCAAAAGATACTGCCTATTAAATAGATTTAACGATTCAGTAACGCTAATAAAGGGTGCCAAAGAATATCTTATCAAATTGAAAAATGAAAACAAAAAAATAGTTTTAGCAACATCTGCAATCAAAGAATTTACGCTTACTATACTTAGAAATTATGATATTCTTGATATTTTCGATAAAATAATTACAGCAGAGGATGTAATAAAAGGTAAACCAGATCCTGAAATATATCTAAAAGCTCTAAATTTCACTGGTGTAACTGCAAGTCAAGCGGTTGTGTTTGAGGATTCAAAAAGTGGAATAATGTCTGCAAAGAATGCTGGTATTACCTGTATTGGTATTCATACTAAAGGATTAAACGACGATTATGTCCAAACTGCAGACTACGTAATTCAAAACTATTACGAATTACTATAGTTGATTTATCACTTACACCGTAATACAATACTTTAAATTAAATATTATCAACATGGCAGAAGAAATAAGATTTACATCAAACTATGAGGATCTATCGACAGATAATGGTTTTCAATTTGAATTCAAATGTGGAAAATGTGGTGCAGGATATAGATCTGCTTTTAAGAAATTTTTAGTTGGTGGAATTTCACAAGCCCTAGACACCGCGAGTAGTTTATTAGGAGGTATATTTTCTAGTGCTTCAACAGTTTCGGATAATGTAAAGTCAGCAACCTGGCAAAAAGCTCATGATGATGCATTTACTGAAGCAATCAAGGAATTGGAAGGTAAATTTATACAATGCCCTAAATGTAATAATTGGGTATGTCGTGAAAAATGCTGGAACGAAAAGAAGGGTTTGTGTAAAGAATGTAGCCCTGATTTTGGTGTTGAAATGGCAGCGGCACAATCATCACGTTCAATTGAGGAAATATGGGCACACTCAGCAATGGCAGAAGAAGACAAGAAACTTGGTAAAGAAAATCGGAGAGCAGGCATAGTAGGGAGTTGTCCCAAATGCGAAAAACCACTAACTACAAATGCAAAATTTTGCCCAGAATGTGGTGCAAATCTCCACGATGAAGGTAAATGTAAAAAATGCGGAGCAAAATTACAACCTAACGCAAAATTCTGTGCAGAATGTGGAACGAGTACTTCTTAAGTCTAAACTATAAAGGAATTTTCAATAGGTAACTCCCAAAGGGTATCAAATAGAATTTTAAATGATGAATAAATCTCTTTTTGATGGATAATCAAAGAAATTATTTCATTCTTGTAATTTGAATCACCACTTTTTTGTCATACAGCATAATTTGAGAAGGAATATTCAACATATACTGTGGAATCAGGCGAATTTTTCTACCTTCAATTTCCCTATAACTTTCTAACGTATACCTCACTGTGCCAAGTTGAGGAGAAATTATTCTGGGAGGTATTCCCAATTTTGATCTTTGTACAACATGTCTATTAATTCTCTTATTAAATCACCTGCATCTCTATCAAAAGCAGATCTTATCAAGTCAACAGGATGTTTGTTTTCCTCAATGTCTAAATGTATTTTTTTCAAACCCTCAAGTCCTAACATAGTATCAACAACTGGTAATGAATGATTTTGAGAATACAGATTGATAATTTCCGGATATGACTTATAAAAGTTGTCTTTTACTTTCTCAACTTTTTCAAAATGCTTTTTTATTCTAAAATCCAAATATTTAGGGCTATTAACTTCAAATTCAATTAAATCTGCAGAACCCGAAACTCTACTGATTAATTTTTATCCTCCAGTGAATATAATGCTTTATAAACAGTCGGCCTTTTAATTCCCAACATTTTTGACACATTCGATGGCTTACGTTTACCGTTAACTAACAAGTAAATAATTGCTTTGTGTCACACCATGGTGACAATGTTTTTTATGGGGTTACTAAAAACATTTGTAATAAATTTAGATATTTATGCAAAAAATATTTAATTAATATATCATACTAATTAAACTGCCTTTTCAATTCAGATATACAGACTTCTACAGAATTATAACTAAAATAATTTTATGATAAAAAAAATGAATGAAGAAACAGTTTTAGATCAAGACCCAAGAACCGCATTGATAGAAGAGCTATTGCAAAATATTGTTCCTTACAGAGAAATAACTTTGATAAGAGCAGATGAAATGGTAACTGATATTTACTTAAGAGACCTTACTCCAGGATCGGAATTTACTCTCTATGGAAGTATACATATCCCTCCAAGATATCAATTTCCTGTCAATTATGTTTTACCAAGAATAAAAGAAATCGGAGAAACGTTAAATTTACCCCTCCTAGAAATAGAATATATTGACCCACATGATATTGATGCAGACTTTGGAAGATACCCAAGAATTAGGGCAACGGGTTTTTCTGAGCCCCAGTTAATCATAAGTCGCACATACTCACAACAACCTAAAAGAACAAGAGAGCTTTTGGCAAAAAACGCTCGCAATGCAGGTATTAACATTTATACATTTAGTACTAACGAGATAGATATTAAACCGTTCAAAGATTATTTTTTTAAATCTACAAATATATTTGACCCCGAAGCAGTTATTGAAATGGTTAAAGCAGTACAAAGAAGACCTCAGGGATTAAAAGAGCCACTTTATTTTTATGCCCTATCTAAAATACCAACTATTCCTGAAATGCTAACTGCATTGAAAGGTAAATCGGCAATGGCAAATTTTCTCATTAAATTATATACCTCTTCATGTGCCACAAATTCAGAAAGAGAAAACCAAATATTATCCCATGAAATCATGAGAATTTGGTTTAGATTTTTTTACCCTTATGGCATATAACGCTATCAATGCAAACGATTTTACATGGCTAGGATTTACCCCAGCTCAAATAATTGATAACATATACGAGACTTTATCAAATCAAGGCTATCGTGTTCATGTACTCGATCTTACTAGATTCATAATGTGCACTCCGGAGGGGAATTATAATGGACATGATTATGATGGGATTTCAAGAGAAATCCTTAGAATACAATCAATTTTTAGGAAAGGTGACATATTAATACTCAGAGAGGATAGAAAAGCACTTGCCTATCGTACCTATACATCTCAACAAGATGGTACAATTAAAGATGAGCTTATTGAGGTTAATTTTGCAAACAGAAGGCTTCTAAACAATTTAAGATCCGAAGCAACTTATAACGGCCTTTTAATTAATATAAATGGATCCTAAACGAACTCACACAGACAATAAAGTAGGAGTATATTTAAAAATAATCAATAAAATTATTCAATTATTAATAGATACAAAGCCCATATTACTTGAAATATAAATAATATAATAATACAATACACGCGATACAATACACCAAATTACAAATGAAAACCTACAAAATACAGTCGATTCCCCGCAATGCCCGTAAAGTCTTTACTGGAAAATTATGTGAAATATACCAATGGGAACAAAATATGTTTGATGGAAAAACCAAAATCTTTGAAAAGATAAAGTACAATGACGCAGTCAATATAATTGCCATTACTAAAAACAAAAATATATTAGTAACCAAGGAAATTCAACCTCAAAGTAAAAGCTTCTACAGTGTCCCTGGAGGAACAATCGATAATAACGAAACACCACTTGATGGTGCTAAAAGAGAACTTCTAGAAGAAACCGGATACGAAGCCAAGAAGTGGCTAAAATTTCATCAATCCCAACCCATGACAAGACTTGAATGGAACGTTTATACATATATTGCAATCGACTGTGAAAAAAAGAAAAATCAAATACAATCCAACGGTTCAAAAATAATTGTGTCAGAAAAAAGTTTATTAGAATTTTTAAACATAATAATGGATGATACATATAGAGACAGAGAAATAACGTTGAAACTTCTTAAAATTAGAGATAATCCTAAAGCCTGGAAGAAATTTGAAAAACTGTTTTCATAAACATGATGACATTAATTTAGTGTTGTAAATATCCAAGTATTTTGATATAGTCATTATCAAGATCAATTCATAATTTAGAGTAAACGAAATGGAATATATCACTATCGTTCTGCTGTTTGCAATTTTAATAATATCTATTTTTGCACTAGTAAAGAAACCAGCACATAACACAAGCTTAGAACAAATAATTCAACAACTCATCCGTGACATATCTAGAATTGAAACGGTTTTAAAAGACGAAATGGCACGTGGTCGAGAGGAAAGTTCAAAACTTAACAGTTCAATGCGAACTGAAATTGCACAATACTTAAAAAACATTGGCGACTCACTTGAAAAAAGAATTTCACTATTCTCACAACAACAAACCGATAACTTTGAACAATTTTCGCAGAACCTACAACTTCTTACAGAAAAAAATGAAAAGAAAATGTCTGAAGTTAGAGAAACAATTGAAAAAAGACTTGAACTTATACAAAAAGACAATACTGAACAACTTGAACGCATGCGTAATACTGTTGATGAAAAACTTACAGACACACTCGATAAGAGATTAGGCGAAAAGTTCAAACTGGTTAACGATAGGCTTGAACAAGTCTACAAAGGTCTTGGGGAAATGCAAACTTTAGCCACTGGGGTAGGTGACCTTAAAAAGGTACTTACAAATGTCAAAACTAGAGGTACTTGGGGTGAAATTCAACTCGGTAACCTACTTGACCAAATGTTAACCAAAGAACAGTATGAACAAAACATTACCACCAAACGAGATAGCAAAGAAAGAGTTGAATATGCAATAAAAATTCCTAGCAAAAATGATGATAATGCATCTATATGGTTACCTATCGACGCTAAGTTTCCTATGGACATTTACAATAAATTAGCCTCTGCACAAGAAGAAGCAAATGTTGATCTTGTCGTTTTATATGGAAAAGAGCTTGAAAATTTTATTAAACAACAAGCTAAAACAATTAATGAAAAATATATAGATCCTCCCTATACTACTGATTTTGCGATTCTTTACTTACCAATTGAGGGGCTATATGCAGAAGTAACTCAAAGACCTGGACTTTGTGAGTTTTTACAAACTCAATATAGAGTAACAGTAACAGGTCCAAACACAATTGCAGCATTTTTAAATAGTCTTCAGATGGGATTTAGAACCCTAGCTATTGAAAAAAGATCAAGTGAAGTCTGGGAAACACTAGGTGTTATTAAAAATGAATTTGGAAAATTCGGCATGATACTTGAGAAAGCTAAAAAGAAAATACAAGAAGCTGGAAATGTTATTGATGAGGCTGGAAGTAAAACAAGAAGTATTGAATCTAAACTCAAAAAAGTAGAGACCCTACCCATAACAAATACTGAAACCGCGAATAAGCTTTTTGTTGAAACAGACCAAACTAGCATTTAAAATGGAAAAAACCTATTACGTCAAAATTTACGGTTGTCAAATGAATTATGCTGATGCAGAAAGAATTGACTATATCATGCAAGACGCCGGATATAAAAAACTAACTAAACATGATAATGCCGATATTATCATCGTTGTTTCCTGTTCTGTAAGAGCCAAAGCTGAACAAAAGGTTCATTCATGGATAAATCAACTTCCAAGTGAAAAAACCATAGTACTTACAGGATGTATGGTTAGGCGCGACTTTAAAGATTCAGAATGTCAAAACACCAACAAAAATTTGAAATATATTAAAAGAATTTGTCCAAATATTAAGCATTATATTCCAATTAAATCGATAAATAACATTGTTAAAATAATTGAAAACTCAATAGGGGAGCAAAAAAAGGGGAGTGCATCAACTTCTAAGAATTACCTCACTACCCCACAAATCTTCTCAGATAAATCGATAACCGCTTACATACCAATTATGACTGGCTGTGCTCAATTTTGCACCTACTGTATCGTCCCTTTTGCTCGTGGTGAAGAAATATCTAGAAAGACAGATGAAATATTAAACGATGTAAAATTAGCTTTAAAAGAGGGAAAAACTCACATTGTTTTACTCGGACAAATTGTAAATAAATGGATAGATCCTGTTTCCAAATTGACATTTGTTGAGCTTCTTAAAAAAATCTGTTTAATTGACAATGATTTTTGGCTTACCTTTTTAAGCCCACATCCTAATTATGTTACAAAAGAGCTACTTGATTTCATCATTTCCGAGCCCAAAATGTTAAAATACCTAGGCTTACCCTTACAACATGGTGACAACCATATTCTTAAACAAATGAACAGAGGTTATTCTGTTGAAAAATATACTGAACAGATCGAATATTTAAGGTCAACTTATAACTCAAATAATTTGTCAAAAAATGTTCCACTATATTTAACTACTGATATTGTAATAGGTTTTGGAGATGAATCAGAAGAATCATTTCAAACAACCTATGCTCTTCTAAAACAACTTCGCTTCAATCAAGTTTTTGTAGCTTACTATTCCGAACGTCCTTATACCCAGGCCAGTATATCAATTCCCGATAAAATACCAATAAACACAAAGATTGAAAGAAAAAATAAAATAAGAAAATTAACTGAAAAGATTTATTTCGAAGAAAACGAGAAGTTAATTGGAAAAGTACTTCCCTGTAGAGCGCATGACATTCACAGAGGAATAACTTATTCAAATCAATATATTGAACTCGATCCAATTCACTCTAACTTGGTCGGAAAACTAATAAACGTAAAAATTACATACGGTGGAAGGTATGGAATTAAGGGTAAACTGGTTTCCGTTTGATTTTGACCCCTTAGAGCGAGTTTCTGTTATAAATTCTAACTTTTTTGATCAATATTTCACTTATATAAGATAAATTTCTTCAAACACTTAATTCCATCTACTCCTACATCTCCAAGACTATACAAAATATTGAAGTTGATAGCTTTACATTAGACCTAAATCATTAGGGTTTAATAAGAAATAAAAATAGTAAATATTTAAAAAAATAGTTTTTTTCAATTGAAATATTATTGTTTGGTACATACCACATTCTCTGTAAGAGAACAAAATAGGGGATTATAAAAAAATTAGTGAAAAGTACAATAATGAACTAAGTTACTATTTGTTAGTCTAATATAGAAAAAATGTAGTAATAATTAAGCGATTAAAATTAATTTAAATCCAATTTATTACTTGTAAATTGTTAATCGTTAATTAAGTCAAAATGTTCTCTCCCACCGCACTCCACCACAGTTTCCGAGTATAAGGATGATTATACTCAGTTTATCGCGGTCCCTATTTTACTATAAAATAACTTAAAAAAGGGTAACTACAAAAATCCAACATTAAATAGAAAAAACTCAAATATATTTTTTTATTATCTGAATTAAATGCACTGTTTTTAACAAAATAGCACTCTCTTAACATACACTGCGATTCTACGACTTATCCACAAAACACAGGGAGAACTACCCTATAGTATTTCAGGCCCTTCTTGTTCACAAGAGAACCATTTTACATAAATTATTATAGGACACGTTTTACACATCACGATATTATAAGACGTGACGTGTAGTAAGTCCCATAATAATCCCCTTCTCTGCCTCTGGTGATGGATTAAATAAATGAAATGCCACGCAAAACAAGATAAAAAACGATTATAATTCCAATCAAATATTCAATAAATGTGTATATTTTAAATCTTTTTCGCCAGTTATTCATCAAGATCCCAAGCATCACTAACAAGACCACCGTTGGGACTAAAGACAGCAATCTATAACTGACAGGAAACATGTAAAAAGGTAGTACTGCTAAATAACTACTCCACCCTACACCAACGGAAAAGATTGCAATTTCTCTTCTGGAAAAACCAAATGTCGCAACAACGGGATAAACCAAAGCAACATAAATAAAAAAAAGTATTGGCGAAAACAATATACTAAGGTTAAATGAAAGATATACAAAAGTAATAAAATATGCACTTACCACAGCTACCATATAACCAGTTGTTTGAGCTACTTGCAACAAAGGAACCTCTTTAACTCTGGAAACAAGAAGGATATTCGCTGTAAGCATAACTATATAAATATATACAAACATAAAAATCAATATAAAAACAAAAGAAACTGTTTCATAAAAATGCCCCAAATATCTAAGATAAAACAACTCAAAGAACAAAATTAATGAACCAACTGAACTTGAAACAAAAATAATTACATGTCGACTTGATATCGTTAATAGATATGACCCAAAGACAAAAAATAATAAAGAAGTTGTACAAATTTGAAAACCTATAACAAAATATATCATATTAGTTATAGACAATATCTCTGTATTTGTATAACGTATAACAATCGATCTTACAATTGCAAAAAGCAACACTATTATTAGTGAAGCCCAAATCATCTTTCTTCTCTTTTGAATACTTTCTTGAACAATTGAGTTTACACTATCACCTGCCCTATCAAAAACCTTGACTAGTCGAAATTTTCTCGTAAAAATACGCTTAAATTTTTTCAGAAAAAAATTAATAGGATAAATATTATCGTCAGCAACAATTGATTCAGTATTAGTAAAGATATTTTCCTGAATTAGCTCTTTTTTATAGTTTTTTCTGTTGTTATTCATGAAAGGACGTTAATTAAAATTGAGACCTTCATTATGCCTATGTTGTGCATTAAGTCCAAGGTGCTTGTACCCCAAATCTGTTACAACCCTCCCTCTATGTGTACGCTGAATCAATCCAGCCTTAATTAGAAATGGCTCAACAACATCAGATAATGTTGATTTATCCTCAGCTACTGCAGATGCCAATGTTGATAAACCTACTGGACCTCCATCAAAAGAATTAATCATAATTTGAAGAATTTTTCTATCGAGATCATCTAATCCAAACTCATCTATTCCCAATGTATCTAAAGCCTTGAGAGCAACTTGTTTCGTTATTACTTTACTGGCAACATCATCCATCATATCTCTAACTCTTCTCAAAAGTCTCACTGCAACCCTTCCTGTACCCCTAGAACGCTTTGCAATCTCAACAGCAGCTTGTTCATCAATATTAACACCAAGAACCCCAGAAGCACGCAAAATTATGCTTACTAAATCATCGATATTAAAAAAGTCTAAATGTAATAAAATGCCAAATCTATCTCTCAATGGTGGAGATAGTAAACTAAGTCGAGTAGTAGCACCAATTAAAGTGAATGGCGGAAGTGATAATCTCATTGATTTTGCCCCTACTCCCTTTCCAACAACGATATCGAGAGCAAAATCTTCCATTGCTGGATACAATATTTCCTCAACATTTTTATTGAGTCTATGTATCTCATCAATAAAAAGAATATCTCCTTCTTTCAAATTTGAAACAATTGCGGCTAAGTCACCTTGTCTTTCAATTGCTGGTCCTGATGTAATTTTAACGGTAACACCAAGTTCTTTCGCAACAACAAAAGCAAAAGTAGTTTTTCCTAATCCAGGTGGACCATAAAACAAAATATGATCTAATGGCTCATTTCTCTTTTTAGCTCCATTAATAGCCATTTTTATAATCTTTTTCTCACGCTTTCGACCAATTAAGGAATCCAATGAGTCAGGTCGTATCTTGATATCACCATCAGAATCCATTCTTGAAACGTTAACATTTTTAACATCAGCATTTTTAGACATTTGACAAGCAAACTTTAATTAAATCCTCAACAGAATCATTTAATAATTTTTGAACCTCTATGTTTTTTATCATTTTATTGACTTCAAACTCCCCAAAGCCCAAACTTTTCATCGCATTTTTTAGCTCATTTATCTTTTCATTATCTGCACCACTTGAATCTATTGTTACTAATTTCCCAGCTAATTCAACAATTATTCTTTGTGCTCCTTTCTTCCCTACTCCTTTTACCGCACATAGTCTCGACACATCACCGGCCTCAGTTATAGTAACAAACTCTTCAAAAGGATAGCTGTTCATTATATCAAGTGCTGTTGTTGGTCCAACTCCAGATACTGTCAATAATTTCTCAAAATACATAACATCATTCAAATCAATAAATCCAAATAATTCCTCTTTATTTTCACGAATATGATGATAAAGATTTAATTCGACTTCAGAATTTATTGGCGAACTGTCCAAATCTCTAAAAAGCATAAAAACGGCATATCCCACCCCAGAATTAGTTGCCACAACAGAGAAATTTCTTCCCTTTCTTATTATATTTCCTTTTATCCAAGCATACACTTTTTTCAATTAACAATTAATAACTAATAATTAACAAATGATTATTAGTCCGTTCACTTTTAACTCATTAACTAGTCCCTATTGTACCCTCTAGCAGTAATATAAGCAATTGCCAGCGCATCTGCATGATCATCAGGTTGAGGAATAAAATCTAGGTTAAGAACAAGTTTTACAACTGCTTGTATTTGTTCTTTACTGGAGTTTCCATACCCCGTAACCATCATCTTCATTTCATTTGGGGTATATTCAATAATCGGGATATCATATTTACCTCCTATCATCAGGACAACTCCCCTTGCTTCTCCTGTAATAATTGCATTCTTTACATTTTTGGCGAAAAATACCTTTTCTAAACCGATAAGTTTTATTTTATACTTTAAAATTATCTTTTCTAATTCAGTAAAAATCTCCCAATATCTTATAGAATTTTCAACTCCTGATTTTGTTGTTATACATCCTCCATCAACCCATACTACATTATTATCCTTATCCAGTTTAACGACTCCCCATCCCATTCTTGAAATACCTGGATCAATTCCTAAAATATACACCTTTTTATAATTAATAGTTAATAGTTTAGCTCAAAAATTATTCTCTGTCCTCCAAAATGGCATTGTGCCAAACATTCAAGACATCATCTAAATCCTCGATTTCATCAATCAATTTAATGAAAGAATCTTTATCATTTACTTCAACGCCTTCTTTAGATTTATAAACTAAGCCTGCCGAAACCACTTCTATTCCTAACTTTTCTATTTCCTCTCGAACCTTTTGTACCTTATCAGGCTGGGACGTTATAGTTAATCCCTCATCAAATTCTTCAATATCAACTACACCAATAATGTCCAAAAGTTTCTCAAATTTTTCATCAGTTGTATTTATATTGATAATTTTTATCTCACCCACTCTATTAAACTGCCAAAGCACAGAACCACTTGAAGATAATTCCGCTCCATTTTTCCTCAAAGCCATTCTTAATTCAGCAACAGTTCTATTTTTATTATCTGTCAAACATTCAATTAGTAAAGCTACCCCACCAGAAAAATAGCCTTCATATAGTATTCTTTCGAGTGTACCATCTTTTCCACTTCCTAAACCTTTTGCAATTGCATTTTCAATACTTGATAATGGCATTTTAGCAAATTTAGCTCTATCGACAACAGATCTTAATTGATAATTGAAATTTACATCTCCACCCCCACCTTCTTTTACAGCAAGGGAAATTTCTTTAGATAATTTGGAAAAACTTTTTCCCTTCTGTGCATCATTTGCTTCTTTTTTATGTTTTATTTTTGACCACTTCGAATGTCCTGACATTTTCAAAACAATTAATTAATTCTATAACTGTTTTTCACACAGTACTATCACAATATCTCCCGTTGCAACAAATTCAGGACGATTATATATCATTTTTATGTTATTTCCAAATCTTTTATCTATTATTTCTACAACCTCGGTTAAGCTTTCTTTATATTTTTCTTGGTCTACAACATAGATCATGTTTCCCGAACAACTTTCTAAAACCATCAAAGGTGCGTTTTCAGCCCTAACAACAACAAGCCCTAAATTCTTAAACCATCGAGATAACCTCATACCCTCACCAGTAATATTTGAGGCATTATATATCTCAATCTGAGCCTGTTCCAACAATAAATTTTCATAAATTTCAAGCGATCGTAATAAGTCGTTCCATTGTTCAGTTTCCACGTATTCATAAACACGCCCTGCTTCAATATCCTCTCCATCACCCATTGGACTTATTTTCTTTTCTATGACATTATATTCATTTAACTTATTTCGCAATGAAACAACTTGTGATGGTGAGGCTGTTGAATAAATTTGACCAGTAACTTTTTTGATTTCGGATCCATTAACTAATACATTTTTCCAATTCAAATCAAATACTGCATCATTAAGAGTATTAATTTCTAACTTATCGCGAGAATATACTATTGGGGGTATAATTATTACTTGATCAATTCTATATGACATTATTTCTTCAACATACCATTTTATTGATTCAAGATAATTATTTGATTCATTAATAGTTGAAGATCTTATCAAAATATCACTAACCCTTATAACGTTTCTTTTATTATATTTCGTATTATCCTCAAGTAAAAGATCTTTATCTAAATTAATTTCATATACCCTTTTAAAACTATCAGACACTAGAACTATTCTTAATTTTTCTATTAAGGCTACTTCCAACTCGGGATTATTTACTTCTACAAATAACCAAGCTTGTTCTTTTGTACTTATGTTTTCACACAAATATTTCTGTGAAAACTCGAATTTAAAAGTCTTAAACTTAATATAATTATATAAAATAACAAAAAATAAACTCAAGGTAGCGATGAGTAATATATACTTCACTATTTTTATTAATGAGGGTCTTTTCATAGTGTTCAATCGTACCATCCAAGATAAGTTTTTGCAATTCTCAACCTAATTTCTTATTAATTATATCACATACCAACATCATTTGTTTCAACACAATCTTAATTTTCAAAGAAAACACGCCACTTCACATTTTACATTAATTTTACTAAAAGAATCACCACACAACACAATGTTCACAAACGTAACACACAAACCTTTTTGTAATCTATTGCCTTTTATCAAACATTTTCATCCAAATTCTTTTTGCGTTGATTAGAAAAACACTTCCCACCCGGAACGTAACTTAATCGTAACATAAAACCAGACTCTGTTTTCGTTCGGCCACAAAAATACGAAAAAGAAAGCAACAATACTATATCGTTCACTTGTTTGGATGAAAATAAGCTCTAATTTTAACGGAATGCAAGCCAGTTGTTGGTCCACCATCTTCAACTGTTTCAAAACTACCATATTCATTAATTACCATTTTTTGTTCAGCAACCAAATATTGAGTAGGAATTTCTAAATACATCGCAAAAGAGTGTAGAAACATCCCCTCACCATCTCTTAAACCGTTTTTGCCGTATATAGGATCATTAAATATAGGAAACCCTATTTCCTTAAGAGTAGCTCTTATTTGATGAGTACGTCCGGTAACTAATTTAATTAAAAAAATCACCTTGTTTTCACCACGATACATTGGAATTAACTCAAGCACCGCTGATTTGGCACGACTTGAAAAAGAAATATTTCTTTTTTCAAGTACAAAACGAAAAGAATCCCTCCCTTTTCTAAAAATAAAACCATTAATTAAGTAATGGTTTTTATTTATTACTTTCACTCCTTCAATCGTTTTATTATTAAATTCAAGGTTATTATATTGTGAAGGATCAAATTCTTTAGTAATTTGTGAAAACATATCAGTAATGTTCTTACATACGTCAATATTTTTTACGTCGATGTAGTTATTATTGAGGTTACTAATTTCTGACAAAGCAAGATAATATTTACTGATTCTTCTCTTCTCAAAAAGTAATGCTAAATAGTCTGTAAGTAATCTATTTTTGGATACAATAACAATTCCGCTAGTATCTTTATCTAAACGATGAACAACACCCAAATCTCTATAACTTGTATTTTCTGAATATTTCTTATTTGGAAAAACATTCTGAATTAAAGTTCCTGTATAAACACCTGCGCCTGGATGCATAACCATACCAACTTTTTTATTTAATACAGTAAAGTTTGAATTCTCATAAATAATGTTTAACTTTGATTTATTATTCTCACTAGAATTTTGATTATTAAAAGGAAAAAGCAATTTATTCAAAATTACAAAATCAAATTGAATTTCTTCATTACCCTCAAGTAAGTGCGAAGGCTTAGAAATCTTAACTTTATTAACCTTTACTCCACCATTCTTAATATAATTAATAACAGCTTCCCTACTAATTTCCTTTGTTTGCAATTTTTCCTTCAATATAGGAAGAATATACTTATCAGCTCTCATTTATTTCCAATCCTTCATTCTAATATCTACTGGGGTACTATCATCCTTAATTTTACTTACTTCAACAATTAAAAAGATGTTCCAAACAACAAATGCTATTAGAAATACAAATATATAAATGAAATCAAGGTGTTCAATATTAAAAATATAAGTCAATATAGCTAAAATAAAAAACAAAAACAAGTTCGAAATCTGAATATAACGGATTCTTGGCCTATTTTTTCTATTTACAATAGTATAAATAACGTAAGAGACGAGTAAAAGAAATACACATACAAGTATAACAATAAATCCTATACTCATAGAACTTCTGTTCCACCATGATAATATTCCCATATATAATAAAAGCCAACACATAAAAAATCTGTTAAAAAAATATAGAGATTTTCTTAATGAAAATTGATATTTCTTTTTAGAAAAACTGACATGTAATAACATCGTAACCATAAGAAGCCACACCAATTCTGTTCCATCCCACAAGTTAATAAATTTGTAAGGGAAGAAATTAAACATTTCATTTACTGGAGATCTTATTGAAAATCGCCATTCAATTGCCCCATAATTTCCCAGATGAAATAAGATATAAAGAGTTCTTCCAATTATTAAAGCAATCAAAAATGAAAAAAGAAGACTATCAAGATATTGATATTTCCTAACATTCTTTGTATTTGTAAATCCAACATATAAAACAATAAATGAGAAAAAAAACGCAACAGCCAATGAAATAAGAAGTGCAGAAAAATCTCTACCTCCGACAAAAATCATAAAAAAAAGAATTAACTAAACTACGTCACTTTTTCTTTCCAATACTAGAAAACATCTTCTTCATTTCTTCAACTCCACTCTTTAATCGCTGTTTAAACTTTTCAAAGTTACTTTTTAACTCTTGCCACATTTTCTTAAACGGTTCTTTAATAAGAATCCTTTTTCTTTCAAGCTTAGAAGTATTTTTTACCTTTTTTACATCATTATTTGCTACAGATGGGATAGACTTTTCTGTTTCCACTGTTATTTTGTTTTCATTTTTTTTCACTTCAGATTGATCTTCAGGTACAAAAGAATACCCGCATTGTGAACAAAAAGAATTGTAGTATGGAGAATATGTTCCACATTTAGGACATTGTTTCCTTAGTTTAGATCCACAATATCTGCAAAATATATTTTCAGACTCATTAATTTTTTTACAGTTATAACATTCCATTACTGAAAGAGATTCAGAAAATAAAGCTTTTTTCTCTAAATCTATATAATACTTCTCATCAAGGGAATATTTGTTTCTTAAAACCAAATACAAAAATAGTCCAATTAAGGGGACCATCCCTATTAAAGTCAATAGTACAATACTCCAGAACTCTTTATACCTTCTACCAGCATCAATTCTAATCCAAATTGCAACTAGAATCCATTGTAAAAAAAGTAAAGCAAAGACATAAAACGCAACAACATATATATTCTCAGCTACCCATTCAATACTACTTACGATTATTTTTTCGTCAATCATTTTATTATTTTATAACTAAAATGTTTTACCAGTAATCACTTTTCGTTCTAAAACAACTCTATTCTAAAAAAAACAATTCCCTGTCGTTGCTAAAGCTTCAACAGACAAGCCGGCTTGAACGAATTAACTTTTCACCTTTCACTTTTCATTTTTCACTTGTAATCTGCCGAAGGAGCTCGCACCTTACACGAGCTGAACACGAGTTATGTTAACTCGTAATTCTAAAGAAACGATTCCCTCATTCGGCAACCTCTTTTTCTCAACTCAATAATCTGCCGAAGGAGGGAATCGAACCCTCACCCACTTGCGTGGACGGGATTTTGAGTCCCGCGTGTATACCAATTCCACCACTTCGGCGTGGTTTATTTATTTATTTGTTACGCCTTTGTGGTGAAAATTTAAGGTGTATACCCTGCCTTGACTTACGTTTCGGCAGATTCACAACCATGTTAGCAACTTCGTTGCTACAGGGTTGGAACAATTCCACCACTCCCGCCTGCCTGTCCTTAATTACAATTGTCTGGCGGGCAGGTCGGCCCTCAATAAATAATAATTAATACCCACCCTCTATCAATTCTTACATATCAACTATCACTTATCATGTAATTATTTACAAAGGATTTTACCACATTCCGTTAATTTTTGTATATATTCTTGAAACTTGCAAGTTCCTTTACAAAAGCCACTTCAACTTCACCTATTGGACCATTTCTGTGCTTAGCAACAATAATATCTGCAATTCCTTTTTTTTCAGTATCTGGAACATAAAGTTCTTCTCTATGAATAAACATTACAACATCAGCATCCTGTTCAATTGATCCTGAATCACGTAAATCTGAAAGCTGTGGTCTTCGGTCACTTCTTGATTCGACCCCTCTTGAAAGCTGAGATAACGCAACAACTGGTACTGAAAGTTCCCTAGCAAGATTTTTAAGCCCCATTGATACTTCAGCAATCTCCTGAACTCTATTTTCTAAACCTCTACTTCGTAAAAGCTGTAAATAGTCAACAACTATAAAATCTACTCCTACCTCAGAATGCAATCTTCTCGCTTTTGCCCTAAGTTCCATGACAGACTGTCCAGGTTTATCGTCAATATATATTGATGCATCAGCCAATCTACCAAAAGCATTTCCCAATTTCTGAAACATCTCATCAGATAATTTCCCTGTATGCAAATCCCACATACTAACTTCCGCCAACATAGACAATAACCTATCAATAATCTGCATTCTTGACATTTCCAATGAAAAAATACCCACCTTCTTTTTTTGTTCTATTGATGCATTAAGTGCAAACCCCAAAGCACACGCCGATTTACCAACTGAAGGACGTGCAGCTAAAATTACCAAATCTGAAGGCTGAAATCCTCCCAAAATTGCGTCTAAACCCTTTAATCCTGACCTTATACCATCAAAATCTTTATTTTGATCAAGTTTCTCTGCTCGTTCATAAGCCTCTTTAAGGAGATCTTTAATGTGAATAAATCTATCTCCAACTCTTTCTTGAGATATTGAAAACAGTCCTTGTTCGGCTTCATCCAGTACAACTGCAACTTCTTTATTCTCTTCAAAAGCCAATTCTTCAATTTTGGATGCTGCAGATATCAATTTTCTTCTTATACTAAGCTCTTTAACGATCGTTGCATATTCCTGAGCATGAGCTGCAGTAGGAACTGAACTAGCAACTTCACTTAAGTATTCAACTCCTCCAATAGCTTTTAACTGTTTACGCTTTCTTAAATGGTCCGCAAGCGTCATTATATCAATAGAAATTCCTTGATCCAACAAATCAATTATACTCTCATAAATTGTTCTATGTCTGCTATCATACCAGTGTTCCGGAAGTAATATTTCAGCAGCAGTCAAAATTGCATCTTTATCAAGCAAAAATGATCCAATTAAGGAAGCTTCAATTTCTACGTTATGTGGAGGAATTTTATCCATTATTTTATGATATTAAGAAGTAAAAACTCTTTTTGTCCTTAATCTTAGCACTAATATCAACTTTTTTCACAGTACTTAGCTCTTTTCCCCTCGTAACTTCATTTATCCATGCAGGTACTTCTGTCCCCTCCCTCAGCAAGAAAACAATTGCTCCAGTATCGATTGAGTCTATTCTTTTTTTTATCGAATCCAAATCCACAATAGAATCAACTGGAATCACAAACACATCAATATCTGAAGATATTTTTCTAAAAGCATCATCAATATCTAAAGCATTATCAACAAATAAGACTTGTATTTCATCAAAATTTAAAAGATAAAAACATTCCTTTTCACCTTTATTTCCAATTACAAGTACGTCACCTATTTCCCATTCTCCTTCACCTGAAATATGAAAACGTCCTTCTCTCTTAATAATTCCTTCTTCTTTCTCTGGAAATAATACAACGGAGCTTTCACCAAATTCTTTACTTTCAGTAATTAGTCCCAATACGTTAATACCGTTTTTATTCATAATTACACCACTTGCAATCCTACTCAACTTCATACAAATATCACGTAAAATTATACCCTTGTATGATACATTAACTGACGATCGAATGCAAACTTTTCAGAAAGGGACTATTTCATTATTTGAAAAGCCTTTTTAATCTCTTCGAGAATATTTTGCCTAACCTGTTCCTGTACAATTTCAACCTTTATACTTTGAATTGCAGATATTACCGCCTGTAACTGAACTAAAACTTGATTTAATGGTTTTCCCTCATCAATCATTCTTTTAACAGCATCTAATTGACCACTAGCCCTACTAAACCTCTGCATAATTTTATCTTTTTCTTTTCCGTCAAATACAACCTCATTGTTTACTACATCGTCCATTTTATAAATTAATAATTAATATACCCAGCATTTATACCCTACCAGGTATTGCAAGGATTATATTCAAATACTCTTCAGTTGTCAAATTTAATTTTTTATGTAATAATCATGTCCTGAAATAAAATTAAAAATAATACAATGAAAAAGAACGTCCATCCTAAAACCATTGCTGGCCATAAAGTTGTTTGCACCTGTGGAGCAACTTATACTATCAACTCAACTTCTACAACTATTCCTCAAGTTGACACCTGTTGGAAATGTCACCCTGCTTGGACCAAGCAATTTGAAGCTGCATCCAACCGAGGAGACAGAATGACAAGGTTTAAAGAACAAATGCTTAAGACTCAACAAAAACAGAAGGAAATTCAGAAAAATGCCAAGTCAACAAAAAAAGATTAACTCCCCTTCATCAGCAATCATTAATCAAATACTGAATCTTGATATTTCTACATACGAAAAGAATCTTCTATTAAATACTAATAAAAAGCTTACTCCCTCTATTATTAATAAAATCTCAAAGGGATTTCCTGTTGAATACGCTGTCAACAAAACAATTTGGTATGGAGTTCATTTTTATGTTAACTCGAGCGTTTTAATTCCACGTCACGAAACTGAACAAGTAGTTGAAATTGTTAATTCCCAAGTAAGTCCCAAAGAGAAATATGTATTTCTTGATATCGGAACTGGTAGTGGTGCAATAATTATTACTCTCGCTAAAACAATAAAGCAAAATCCTGATTATTGTTTTATTGGAAGCGACATCTCTCCCAAAGCAATAAAAGTTTCACAAACTAATAAAGAACTTCACATTACACCTTTAAACAATAATGTAAGCTTTTATACAGGCTCTTTGATTCACACTCAGCTCAAAAATCTGTTACTTGAAAAATATAAAGAATACAAACTGATAATTATTGCCAATTTACCATATCTATCATCTCAAGATGCCACTGTTAGTAGCAAAGTTAAAAAACATGAACCGCACCTTGCATTATTTGCAAAAAACGATGGCCTTTATTTATATCAAAAGCTCTTCAAACAAATATTAAGATACAAAATACCATTTCATTCAATTATTTTAGAAATTGATGCAGAAAAAGCTAATAATTTTATAAAAGTTTGTAAGCAATTCTTTCCCAATAATAAAATATCATTTACTAAGGACATCAATTTAAAAAACCGATTCATAACAATTACCTAAGACCAAACTTCATCATTCAAAACAGTTCTATTCAACAACCCAATCACTTTTACGTCCGCCATTGCGGACACCAACTCCTTGTGTTAAAATACACCAACTCAAATATTTAATTTAATCTCAAAAATCGTATGACAACAGTGGACAACCTTTCTCTGTTTGGACTAAATGAAAACGAGATTTTAATATACCGTAAAGTTCACGCAATCGGACACGCTACGGTCTTACAGTTAAGTAAAGAAACAGGAATAAAAAGAACCACAGTATATCGTACTATTGAAAAACTTAAAAAGAAAGGGTTCGTCTATGAGTTTGGAGTTAATGAAAGCAAAAGAATTGCAACAACACCATTGTCGGTACTTGACGAAAAGATTAGAAAAAGAGAGTTGAAAATACTTAGGATGAAAAACGCCCTTGCTCCAGTTCTTCGTGAACTTACAACCTCATCACAAGAAAATAGCAAAATAAGCTCAAATAAAACTTATACTGGAAGTGAAGGTGTTAAGAAAGTGTTTGAATATTTGCTCAACGATATTTCTACAGAAATAATAACAATACACAGCCAAAATCATAATATATTCCCTATTTTTGAATTTGAAACTGCTGAATTATTTTGGAACACATGCCTTACTCAAAAAGTTAAAATAAAACACCATCTATCAGAAAACATTCCTTTGGTATGGACGAATACTGAAATTATTAATAGTAAATTGTATCGGGAACTTCTTCATCCCAATGCACCAGAAATTCTTAAAAACTGCACAATAATTGTAAGAAATAATGAAACAATTATTATTGATTGGAGCAATAATATCATTCAAGCACAAATAATACAAAATAAGGGATTGAGTAAACTTATTGAATTTTATTCAAACAATTAGTCCTCTAATCAAATTCACTTATGCTTGCCAATGTAGCCTGAAGTTCGATATATTTCCCCTCTCTAAATACTTCCAATTTTACAATGTCACCTACTTTTCCTTTTTGAATAAGAAAATTTAGATTACCTTCAACGGCTGTATCATCAACTTGAGTAATAATATCTCCAACCACAATCCCGGCTTTTTCAGCTGGACTTCCTGATACGACTTCAGTGACTAATGCTCCTTCAACAAGGTTTTTATCAAACAAAACGTCAAAAGAATCTATTGGATTATATACAACTCCAAGAAATGGAAATTCAAAACGACCATATTTTTTATACTCTTCTACTCTTTCCTTGACGATTTTAGACGAAATACAAAAACCGATATTATCAACATACATCATTCTTAGAAAATTGACTCCAATTACTTCACCGCTTAAATTTAACAGAGGACCACCTGAGTTACCTGGATTAATAGCGGCATCAGTCTGAATCACATCTTCGTAAACTATTTCAACACCAGAAGAATAGTAACTTATTTCACGATTTTTACCACTTACTACTCCAGTGGTAACAGTATCTGTAAATTCACCTAGTGCAGATCCAATTGCCAAAACTTCTTCACCAACAAGAACCTCATCGGAATTTCCAAAACGAAGTGCATGCAATTTTGTTTCACCTGGATCCACTTTAATAATTGCAATATCATTAACTTGATCAAGAATTATATCCTGGGGAGTAAACCTTGTTCCATCTCTTAAAATAACAACATATTCATAATCAGGATATTCTACCACATGATGATTTGTAACTATTATTCCACTTTCATCAACGACAAAACCACTTCCTATATTGGCTTCTTGTTCATCACGCTCTTTATACCTATTATCATTAATAGCTATAGTAACAACACCATCCCTTACATCATCAACTACGTTTATAAACCTACTTTTATCTACATTGTCAACCGTACTTTTACAAACCAAACAACCGTCAGAGGTTACTTCAGTTCCATTACCGTTTATATCAATTATACCTTTGTTTTCAAGCCATTTTTTACCTACGATTCCAAGATAAATTCCTAGTATAAAAACAATAATCAAAATAATAATTGCCAAACAGCCAAAGATAACTATCTTTACATTTTTTTTCTTTTTCACTGGTAAGTTTTTTTCAACTTTTTTTTCAGTAATCTTTTCTTCCATTATGAATAAGTAAAATTATATTTATAAGATAAAGCGATTGCACCTTTAAATACACGCTTGGGGGGAATCGAACCTCCAACCCCCACTTCCGCAAAGTGGTGCTCTATCCAATTGAGCTACAAGCGCAAAATTATTTATTTTCTAACATCAACTGTAAACATACCTTCAAACTTTTTTTCAAAAACTGAAGAATCAGATGGTTCTATTTCAAATTTCACTGAATTTTTACCAATCTGATCAATAACTTCCTTTTCAGAAATACTTATTTTTACAGCTGGAAAAGCACTCAAGTTTATTTTCTGTGAGATAACTTCTAAAATATGGTCTGATTTCATTCTTTTTTTCAATTTACTACCTCTAGTTTTTGATTCTGTAACAACGATAGATAAATTGTTTAGCTTTTTAAACAACAAATCTGCTTGTTTTATCTGATCTTTCTTCAAAGACACTGCTTTTTCTTTCATCCTTTTTGCATCATCCAAGCTTTTTCCAATTGCCCTTACTGCTAAACCATTTGGAAAGAGATAATTTAACGCATATCCATCCTTAACATTGACAATATCTCCCATTAACCCAATACCTTTAACATTCTTTTTCAAAATTACATCCATTGTTAGCAAAAATCAAATTATATAATTTCGCTAAGTAAATTATAACATACTTTATAATGACTTTGCTAAAGAGATTTTACATATTCTATTGCTCTTTCCATCTGTTCATCAATACCCAGTTTAAAATCTTCTTCATCCATAATTACTTCAATATCTGGAATCACCTTATTGTCTTTATCAAGATGTCTGTCATTAGGAAGTAACCATTTTTCTATTGTAATATGAATACTTGTACCTTCTTTAAGCTCAATAACATTTTGTACACTACCTTTTCCAAAAGAAGCTACCCCCATAATTTTACCTTTATTGTGTGCCTGAATTGCGCCTGCAAAAATTTCGGATGCAGATGCACTACCATCGTTAATTAAAACAACAATATCTAATCCTTTCAACCTACCTGAACCAGCTCGATCAACCCTTGAGACTTCCAGAATTTTTCCATTTTTTCCTGCAGTTTTATATCTAATATCACCAATGGACAAAAAATCATCTAAAGCATAAGAAACGCTATTTAGAAAACCTCCAGGATTCCCCCTTAAGTCAATTACTAACTTTTCAATATCACTATCATTTATATCATTTACAATCTCATCCCACATTTGATTCCAAATAGCAGGATTTTCTGCACTAAAGGAATTAATATAAATTACCCCTACTTTTTCATCTAACTTTTCAAAATTTATTGTAGTAATTTTTCCTCTAACAACAGAAACATCAAAGTTTTCTTCTTTTCCCTGTCTTGCAATCGTTAATACAACTGTTGTTCCACTATTACCACGAATTCGTGAAACCACATCCTCAATTGATAGTCCTTCCACAGAAAATCCATCAACAGCAACAATTTCATCACCTGGTAATAATCCCGACTTTCTTGCTGGAGAAGCGTAAAAAGGTTGAATAATATAAACTTTACCATCTTTCTGAGTAAGTTGAGCTCCTATTCCCTCAAATGATGAAGCATTTGAATCATTATAGCTTGCTGTTTGCTCAGGTGTTAAAAATACGGTATACGGATCTCCTAAACTACTAACCATTCCTTGAATTGCGTAATATTTCATATTTTGGCCATCAATTGCCGATGAATCAATATATTGATCTTGCAACATATACCAAACTTCCGAAAACAATGAAAAATCGACATTCTCATATTCAATCTCAGGTTCCCACTTTCCTGTCATAATAAAAAGTTTACTTCTTTCAATCACTTCACAAATTGCGCTTCCTGTCTTGCTGTTTTGGGATATAACATTTCCCTGAGAATCTGTTGAATAAGAAACTGATGACCTACCAATTAAAAATGCAAAGATAAAAATAAAAATCCACGAAATCAAGAGAGGAACAACTACTGAGACAATTTTTAAATTCGCGTTTGGAGAAGTTGGTGGAATTTGTTCATTATCAAAAACAAAATTTTTATTTATATCTTTTTTAACCATGGGAAAAATATTTAAATTACTTGTACATTCTTATAATCAACAACAAGAATAGTACCACTCTTTGTAAATATATGCAATTCATCTCCAATAATTCTCTCCACTACCCCTTCTTTACCTCCATATTCGAAGCCGGGTATAACAACTGTCGTTCCTTTCTGAATATCATGATATGATTCCACATATTGTTCCTTATCAATAAATAGTTTGTTAGTAAAAATTCTAGAAGTTGAACTATCAATTTGAATATATGCATCACCACCTCGATTAAGTGTGCAGAGATTATAGATTTTTGAAGGGATGCTCCTTACCCCCCAACCATTACAAACTAATATTGGAACAGGTAACATTGGATGTGTTTTCTTAATGGACATATAGTCTGAATATCTAATCCCACCGCAGATTACCCCACAGGCCTTCAATCTTACCAACTGTCTATAAAGTACTGGCATTAAATTACGTCTTACCATTACAAATTTATCGGTAACATCTGTCCCCACATTTATAACAACTGAGTTTGGATTTTCACTATCAGGTACTTTAAGCACATGAGAGCTTAACTTAAGCTCTTTATTACCAAGTATAAAATTTGAAAAAAAAGATGAAGCTGGTGAACTAATTGCATAGGTTTTGTCACCAACATCACTTACCGTCCCTGATATACTTGAACTTTCGGATACTTTAACATGCCCCTCTGTAATATATAATTTTTCATCATCGAAGTTTACAACACCATTAACCGGAGATAAATTTTTTTTGACTTTTATTCCTCCAATATCACTTGATGTTAAAACTTGACCGACAGTAACTACTTCTCCATTTAAAACTTGTATATCTGATTTGGGCATTCCTTTTACATTAAGGGTAAAAATTGTTTTAGGATACATCCCCATACTTATAACATCACCCTTCTTTATCTCATCACCTACATTAATATATAGACGAATACCGCTATATTTTCTTTCGAAAACAAAGTCATAATTTTTGTGTAATTGTACACCCCTTATACCATATGTTTTCATTCTAATTGGTTAATCCAATTTATTATTTGAACATTATTATTTTGGTATGAATCACCATAAATTATTGGAGATAATCTCCCATCAAACAATATTTTTACATCATTTTCTAAATTTAATTTGAAAGTTCTTGATCTATTATTTTGTAGAAATACCCCTTCCTCTAAAGAGATCTCAACTTCTGTATTTGCAGAAATATTAATTAATCTCATTTCATCACTTAAAATATAAAACTGTTCTTTTCCATCAATATTTTTGCTAGTGCCAACCAAAGCAGTTCCACTTCTTTTAAACCTCTCATATCTTAAAGGAATATACATACAGGCAACTCCATTTAAAGCCATTTCTACTATTTCACTTACCTTTTTATTCCTAAAAATTCTACTTAAAAACCCAAATGATAATTCATTTTTAAAAAAGTTTATCTCTAGTGAAATCCCAGCACCAATTCCATCAATAACTGATAAAATAGCATGTTCGAAAGAAATAAGTGAAAATATCTGTCCAGTTATGCATACTTTACATTTCTTGGTAGTTTGAAAAAAATCTTCTAGCATTTTATCCTGCTTAAAAAACATCATAACAAGCGCTCGCACTACATCTTGTACTTTTTTACTACCATAATTATAAGATCTTTCGGTATATAATACTGCAAGAATTTCTTCAAGTTCTACAGCTGTAATCGGCAATGTTAAAAAAGCTGACAACTTTTGAATATCAATAGCTTTTACAAATTCTTCAACATCATGAAAATCAACATTTTTTTCAAACCTCTTTTTCCCATTTTTTACACAAGTAATATTCCAATTATCATACCCCATACTAACATAACATACTTCCTCAGCTAATTCACTTAACCTACTTACTAGAAAACGATCATTTTCAGTATCAATAAAGTTCCAATCAGTTTTTCTTAAATCACTAAGTTCAAATACACTTTTATTCTTTGAAATATATTTTGCAAGTACGTAATCTTCTAGAATTTCTATATCTTTTAAGTCCTGTTTTAGCAGGGTAATGGAATCTGAAATCACCGAAGCAAGTGTTTCATCAGACAATAAGTTATAGTTAAAAGGAACTGAAAAGGTCTTTAATCTTAACACTTGATCATGTTCATCACACAAAATGAAACTAGTATCCAAAGCGGAATGTTGAACATTTACGAATACATATATAACAGAACACTGAGCAGTTTCCATGGATACATTATGCCAGATTAATGATTCAATTACAAATATCTATTAGTCTTGATTAACAAAAGATACTAAAGACATCTGCCTTGCACGCTTAATAGCTCTTGATAAGGATCTTTGATGCTTTGAACACATTCCTGATTTATTTCGTCCAACAATTTTACCTCTTATAGACATAAATCTTTTTAGAAGATAAACATCTTTATAGCTTACTCTAGTAACGTTTGAGTCACACAAAGGACATACAGAACTTACAGGTAAAATCTTCTTTTTGCGTTGTTTTTTCTGTGAAGTGATCGTCTGAACATCTTTAAGCCATGAAAATCTCTTTTCACGATCTCTATCAGCAACACCATCATTTTTAATAACCTTTTTATTTATTGTCTCTGCCATTTATTTTTTAAAACACATTAGAATACTAAATCATCAAGTACATCATCCTCATCAGAAGCCTTTGCTGGAGCCTTTTCAGGTTTGGATTCCTTATCCTCAGTCGTACTCTTCTCTGAAGATGGATTACTTTCAACTTTGGGTGCATTACCGGAAGCACCAAGTCCAACTTTTCCTTTATCGTTTAAGAGTTGCATTTCAACAGCAACAATTTCAGTTCTATATATTGTTTCACCATTTGCATTTTCGTAAGATCTTGTTCGTAATTCACCTTCAATATAAACTAACATACCTTTTGCTAATAGGTTGTAACATATTTCTGCTAATTTATTCCAAGCAACAATATTTAAAAACTCAGCTTCCTCTCTCTGTTCTCCACTTGCTGAATCCTTCCATGACCTATTGGTTGCAACACCAAACACACATACTGGAGTACCCTTTGCTGTGTACCTCATCTCTGGATCTCTTGTGAGATTTCCAATGATAAGTACCTTGTTTAACGATCGACTAGCCATACTTATTTGAATAAAACTTATGTAAAACCGATTTATTTATTTCTCGAATAACTTCTTTTTTGTGGTTTATCTGTATCATTAGAGGCTTCTTTCTTTCCAAAAGAAACCCCTACCTCATCTTTATTAAGTGTAGAAATCATAAACCTTACAATTTCACCTCTTCTACCTAATTTATACTTAAGAGCATCAACTTTTGCACTATCAATTTCTATTTGATATACAACATAATATCCTTCTTTTTGACCTCCAATTTTATGAGCCATATATCTTTTACCCCAAATATCCTTTAGTTTAACAGCTCCTTTTAAATCATCTATTGTTTTTTCAATATATGAATAGACGTCATTTCTCACATTGTCGGGAAGATATGCCCTCGTAATGAACATTAACTCATAAAGATTTTTCATTTATAAACAAACGTGTGAACTTAAAACTTTGGTATGTTAGCATATGAAACAAAAAAAAGCAACAGAATTTTAACAGCAGTTAACATGTATTGATATATTAATAATTAGGTGCTAATATAATTATTAATTAACTTTATATAACCATACTATGGTAAATCCTAAGAAAAGCGTGGGATTAATCTTTTTAGGAGTAGTTGCAGCTGTATTCCTCCTTACCATTATATTCGATTCTTTCACTACAATATCAAGTGGAACAGTTGGAGTTGTAAGAAGATTTGGTGAAGTAAAAAGAGTAATTTATCCAGGTATTAACTTCAAACTTCCATTACTTGAAGATGTAATTGTTTACAATACTCAAAGAGTAATTTACGAAACCAGTGCATATCCAACAGAATCAAATGCCGATTATACTGATTATCCGGTGGATACAACTACGAAGGATGGACAACCAATTAGTATTAAATACTCCATTCGTTTTAGCATTGATCCAAACAAGGCTGAATGGTTAGCTAATAACCTTGGAAACGAAGCTGAAATTGTCGAAAAAATAGTAAAAACTGATTCGAGAATTTACGTTAGAGGAATTGCAAGAGAATATGAAGCTGGCGATCTTTACACTGGAAATATTGTTGCAGTACAGGATGCAATCAGCGAAGTTTTGGTTGAAAGCTTTGAGAAAAACGGTCTAATTCTTGATGATTTCGGAATTAGAAATATTGACTTTAGCCCAGACTATGTAGCAGTAATTGAACAAAAGCAAAGAGAAAAAGAAAAGGTCACAACTGAAAAATATATTGCAGAACAGGAACAATATAAAAAGCAAGCTGCAATTACAAAAGCAGAAGCGGAGGCAGAATCACAGAAATTACTTCAAACCACAATAACTCAACAAATATTAATGAAAATGTGGATTGAAAAATGGAATGGTCAACTTCCTCAGGTTGTAACCGGAGAAGGACAGGATTATATATTAAATATGGGAGATTTATAGTTAAGTAACAAGTAATAAGTAACAAGTAATAAGGAATAAATACTCTGCATACTGTATACTGCCTACAGCCTTCTAATAAAATAACAATTCATTCACTAAAGGTTTCTGTTGTATAAGTTTTTATATTGATCCTATTTTTCTTCCAATAATCAGCTACAAGCCCAGCTTTCATACAAAGATGTGAAAAGAAAGAATCCACATCAGCTAACTCCTTCCAGACATCTGGTAAAAAAGTAGCTCTGTTAAAAACTCCTACTTCCAATATCACCCCTACTCTATTTTCAGTGAAAAATTTAAAAATATCATCGGTACTATGATATTGAAACTCGATTGGACTTGTCAAAATTGAAACTGTAATTTTTACTTTTCCAAATTCATCAAGACTAAGTGGAAAAAATCTTGTATCCTCAAACGCCGAATCATATGCATGTTCAATTACATCAATATATAATGCTCTATATGCTTCAAGCGTTCCAATACAGCCTCTCAGATCTCCGTTAATTTCTAATGTAACAAAAGTAGCTTTTTTCTCTTTCAAATAATCATCTAAATCTGATAGCGTTGAACAGTCAAATTTTTTACCTTCATTCAAATATGTTTCTATAGACTTTCGAGCAAGTAAAAGCATTGTCTTTCTTTGGTGTTTATTATATTCCACAGCCTTAAATTTAAAATGTTAAATGTCGAATTGTCGTTGGTGGTTAGTGATTAGTGACTAGTCACTTCTCACCTATCACGTATCATTTTCATTTAAAAACAATTCCCACATACCCCACTACTCCACCCATTTCCCCAGTTATCATTCCTGAATGTTTGTATTCAACTAGTATAGGTTTTAACTTATTAGCTTTCGCAATAAGAATAGCAATTTCAATCCCGACAAGACCACAAGCCGCTTCTTCTGTAAAATTTGATTCTAAATTCAAAATTTTATTTATAGTGTTTTGATCAATTTTTTGTGCAATCTTAGATGGATAATAATGAGATAAATCAGTACTTATTACTAATAAACCATCGTTTTTAATAGTTTCAATTAAAGTCGAAACCACCCCTTCTGCATCCTCCAAATCACTTGATAACATAGGGATTATCTTTGATTTAGGGTGTAAAATTGATACAAAAGGTAATTGAACTTCTATTGAATGCTCATCCACAAATGCTTCATTTTTTATACTGAAACCACTAGATTTTGACAATTCATTTATTTTTCCAACATTGCCACTTGCAACCCCAAGTGGTGTCCACCAAGACGGACATGTGCACAAACCTATATTTTTAACATATTGAGTGTGAGCTGAACCTAAAATGTAAATATTTTTATAATTGTATCCTTCTGTTTGTTTATAAACCTTACCAGCAACTTTTCCTGAAAAGAAATATCCCGCATGTGGAACAATAATTATCCTTGGAATAGATTTTGTCAACTTCTTTCCTTCCCCAACATATTCTAAAATATCTCTTTTTAATTCATTTGCGTCTTGAGGATAGAAAGATCCAGCAAATCTTGCCTCTCGTACATTTTCAAAAAAATCATTCATTATTGTATTCTTCACTATTGTATTATCTAATAATACACATGTTTTAATCCTACTTCCTTCCCTATTTTTACAGCTTTCTCAACAATTTCATAAGATGTACTTTTTTTATCCATCATTTTATATGCAGGATGAAAAGCCGAAACATGCCATGGGATTCCACTATCAACACTCTTTACAAATTTAGCTATAGAGGTTATTTCATCAATTGAGTCATTTTCACCAGGAACAAGTAAAGTTGTAATCTCAACCCATACACCTAATTTATGAGTATATCTTATACTTTCAAGCACGTTATCAAGTTTCGCTCCACAAATTTTATTATAAAATCTTTCTGTAAATGCCTTTAGGTCAATATTAACTGCATCCAGATATGGGCTTATCATATCTATAGCCTCTTTAGAATAATAGCCATTTGAAACATAAACGTTTTTTATTCCTTTTTTGTTTGCTAGTTTAGCAGTATCATAAGTATATTCAAAAAAGATTGTGGGCTCATTGAATGTATAAGCTATTGATGGAATCTTGTTCATAAGACAATACTTTACAATTTCTGAAGGAGAAAGCTCTGTAGCATACATGTTTTTTTAACGCACTTGCGAAATATCTGCATTCTGACAAAACTCACATTTAAAATTACATCCAATAGTACCAATTGAAAATATTTCAGTACCAGGCATAAAATGTCTAAGAGGTTTCTTTTCTATCGGATCGATAGCTACAGCAATAGGTTTTCCATATACTTCTAAAAATAGCTTTCCTTTCAAATTTTTGCGCACTCCACAAATTCCATATTTTCCTTCCCCAATCACACAATAATGCTTACACGCCAAGCACCTAACTTTATCCGTCAATAAAGCCTTATATAAAACGCACTCCTTCATGTCATTTACTTATATTTAACACTATATCCTTTAATAGTTGTTACTTATTACTTGTTAATTGTTCCTTGTAACTAAAGTATACCATATTTATGATTTGTGATAAAATCAAAACCAAGTAATAAGTAAGAAGTGATAGGTAATAAGTAAGATTGTTCTATTTCAATCGACCATCTCTAACTTGTTACTTGTTAAGTATTACTTGTTACTTAATCATTATGCTTTCAGTAGGAATCGTAGGCAAACCAAATGCTGGAAAATCAACATTATTCAATGCACTCACTAATCAAAATGTGCCTGCAGAAAATTATCCCTTTTGTACAATTGATAAAAATACTGGAGTTGTTGCTGTTCCCGATGAACGTCTCGATAAATTAGTAAGGCTCTTTGATTCAAAAGAACGCATTCCTGCAACCGTGACCTTTGTAGACATCGCTGGTCTTGTGGCTGGTGCATCACAAGGTGAAGGTCTCGGAAACATGTTTTTGGCACATATACGTGAAGTAGAGCTAATTATTTTTCTATTAGGTGCTTATGAGCAAGAAAGTGAACCAATAGATGATTTAACTGTTGTAGAAACAGAATTAATATTAAAGGATATAGAAACTGTTGAAAAACGATATCAGAAAACTAAAAAAGAAAAGAAATATGAAAAAAAGGGAGCAACTGCGTCAAAATTTGATGAGGTTGCATTACTAGAACGTCTTTTATCACAGCTAAATAACAATATCCCAGCTATTGCCTTTTCACAAAATCTAGAAGTAGAAGAACAAGATTATATTAGAGAAATGTTTTTGCTTTCAAATAAAAAATATTTGATAACACTAAATATCTCTGAGAAAACTTCCTCTGAAACAGTAAGTCAATATAAACAGCAAATAATTCAGGATAGAGCAAAAAAAGGAATTACATTAACTGAAGAAGAAATATGTATTGTGAATGCAAAATTGGAATATGAAATATCTAGATTATCAGATACTGAAAAGAATGAATATATTGAAGCATTGGGAATTGAATATATTGGAATGCCAGCAATAATTAAACGTTGCTACACCATGTTAAACTACATTACCTTTTATACCGGTGATGAAAGGATGATGAATGCCTGGCAAATAATAAATGGAACATCAGCAAAAGAAGCAGCAGGAGTTATTCACACCGATCTAATGAATAAATTTATAAGAGCAGATGTTTTATCCTTTGAAGATATTGTTGCTTGTGGGGGGTGGAAAGAAGCAAGAGCTAATGGCAAAATTAAAACAGTTGGAAAAGAATATGTTTTACAAGATGGAGATCTGATGATAGTGATGCACAATTAATCAAGTAATAGGTAACAAATAACAAGTAACAAGTGAGTTGAAGGAACAAGTTACAAGTAATAGGTAACAATAGAAGCTTATATGCAGTAAATGGTAAACGGTGGGCAGAAAAATTTGGAGTTAGTGCTGGATTAGGAGTTATAAGTGTTGAGTTATTATAAAGAATAATTAATAAATAATAATTATGTTGTTTTTTAGTTATTAGTTATATGTTATGAAATAGCAGGTGGGTACAAAAATAATTTTCATTACATCTTTATGAAAAAAATTATGTCAAGGTGTGGAATTATTTGCTCCGAATGTAAGTATAGAGAAAAGTTTAATTGTCCTACTTGTCATAAAACAAATGGCAAACCATTTTGGGGAGAATGTAAAGTTGCAGAATGCAGTATTTCTAAAGATTTAAATAATTGTTCAGAATGTAATGGTTTCCCCTGCTAACAATTGAAGGATCTTGCTTATGATCCCAAAGAAGGAGACAATGGACAAAGAATTAAAAACTTGGAAAAAGAAAGGGAAAGTGAGAAGAAATAAATTATATGTGGACAAACTAACAAGTGAACAAGTTAAGAAATTGGTTATAGGTTCACAAGCTAAGATTATTGATAAATAATATAAAACTGATGATTGATACAAAATTTAATTTTTATTCAGACGCAAGAGGTGGTGATCCCGATAATATTAGTCCAACTCTTAGAGAATATCATAAGAGATTATGGAGTAAACCCTTACCAAGCGGTAAAATTTTTGATCTGAGCAATGATAAAAGTAATGTCTATTTGTACCATAAGTCAGAAATAGGTGAATTCTTTCTAGGAAGTGATGCAATAACCCATTCATACAAATATCATAAAAGAAAGTGTTGGATTATTAGTCAGATTCCTAAAGAAGTTGACTATCTATTTGACATAGGTTCCACTATTGGAGCCTACATCATATTTCCCAATAATAGGATTAAAGGAAGCTTAACAATCAATCAAGCACGAGGAGTAAATAGTCTAATTGATGATAGATTTGACTTAACGTTAGAGTGTATTCGTCTTTTTTACCTAGAACAAAAAAGTCCACTATACAATACATTGTTAAGGTACAAAAGCTTTTTCGATTTATTTCATAACTTTATTAATTACATTCACTTCTTTTTATTAGATGATTTAATTGATAATAAACAAAATATTAAATTTTATTTACCATTCACATATTTTCAAACCCGCCCATCGTTCTCAAATACTGACGAGTATTTATTATATAAAGAGAGAGTTACAAACTTTGTTAGATCAAGAAATAAAAGAATTGAAAATTATGTCAAAATCAAAAATAGCCTAAAAGAAATAACTGAATTGAACTTATTTACTTAATCTTAACCTAATATACAATTCAAACCAGAAATAATTTAATAATGTGGAGTAAAAATAATTTTGTATTTAGAGATCAGTTATTAGTGACTAGTGATCAGTAATCTAAACTGAGATCTGCGAACTGAATTCTAAGTACCTAGCACTTCTAACAAAAAACTTTTCACTTTTAACTCTTCACTTTTCACTCACTAATAACTTCCAATATTTCGTCTTCCAGACCTCAATAACTGCCAAAACTGGACCTTGAATTAGCGACATAATGAAAGACATAACCATTATTGCCAATACAAACACTATAAAAGCTGCTATGATTGCAAAGACAATTCCAAGTGGGAAAAACAAGCCAAATACAACAACGACCATAATAATGACAAATAGGAATAAGAACACCATCAAGAATGACACAACAGCCAAAACAATCGAAATTAAAAATTTAGCAACCCAATATAAAATAAAATTAACAATATTGTTCTTCAATAAATCAACAGCATCTTTTATTGAATCCTCAATTGACTTGCCACCAATTAATAAATATCTTTTGGACAAATCCAACAAAATACCCAAACAAACAGAGCCTACAATCAATGTAATTATTCCCAATCCACAGAAAAAGATTAGGGGAATTGATAACACACCTAAAATCAAAGACGCAATTGAGTAGATAACTTCCAGTGCAAAGGTTTTTAAGACATGAGAATGACCATATTTCCATAAACTTTTAAAACTCATATCATATTTCTTATCTGCTAAATCTACTGCACTAATTAATACATTGCGTGATACATTTCGAAGATATGTTGATAAAGCAAGCCAAACAAGTGCAACACAACACACTGTCGGAATAATAATTAAATAATTATCCTGTATAAACTCAGCAACATCTACAATTGAGTTCCTGTATTTATTATTCTCGAGAATAGGCTTATCATATTTTTTAATATTATTGTAATTACTTTTGAAATTTGAACTATTCAAACTACCGGTATTAACCCCGCTAATTGTTCCACCAAACATGACGAAAATGATTCCAAACACTAAAAGAATCTTATATAATTTTACAAACGAAAAAGACTCCTTAAACAATTCAATTATCTGGTCAAATGCAACCTTTTTATCATTCATTTTTTTTTGAGTTAAAATAATTACATCAATTTTAACAGAAGTTACATACAAATTCAATTTTTGATATAATCATTCTAAATAATAATTAATAATTAATAATGAACAGTTCTTTTTTATTATATTCATTAAAACAAAACTTTAAAAACATATCTCTAACAATCCGCCAAAGTACTGTAGGTAGATTTTTGCTTAACCATGGATTAGACGAAATTCAAAACTCCCCTATTCTTAACATTACAAAGTATTTACCTCAAAAAGATATAAGAATTTTTTCTCCTTATAAAACCGAATCTGTAATATTAGAAATTGGCACTGGAAATGGTGAACATTTAGTAAGAATTGCAAAGGACAACACAAAACACACTATTATTGGGTTTGAACTTGTTCAGGAATATGTAAAAAAAACTGCTAATAACATAATGAAAAACGTCTGCAAAAATGCAAAGATAGTTCATGGCGAGGCAAAGAAAATAATTGAAAAATATATTCCCAATCAAACTGTTGATAAAATATATATCATTTGTCCGGATCCTTGGCCTAAGAAAAGACACATAAAACATAGAATTACCTACATTGAAAACCTTACTCCATTGGTCAAAAAACTAAACATGGATGGAGAAATAATTGTTATTACTGATAATGAAATTTTAGCTCAAACACTTGACGATAGTTTAGAAAAATATCAAAAAAGCAAAATATTTGATATTCAATTTAAGCGTAAAAAATATTCAGAACTTCCAAAATTTGTCTTCAGAACAAAATATATTAAAAAATGGGAAAAAATTGGGAGAGAATTTTGGTATTACTCAATAATCAAAGTTGGGTAGTATTATCTTTGTGAGATTTCCGTCTAATTATAATTATAAACAACAAAACAATAAAAATCACTATTAATCCTATACCCACATACTTCCACCAATTATTGAAATATCCTCCTGGGGTCTCAACTTTAACTCTAATTTCTGTCAATCCCATTACTTTTCCAACAGTCACTTCATATGCCCCTCCAGCATGATAAACAATAAAGTCATAGCTATCTTTTAGCTCACTTAAAGTAAGTGTTAGTCCACCTTCATTATCCAATTTATATTTTTCACCAGCATATAAGACCTCAACATTAGACAAGGGATTACCTTCTTTATCGACAAAGATAAATTTAACTTCAAAACTTACCTTCTCTTGAGTATCTTCCTCATCTGGTTGATCATCTTCAACGACCTCTTCGTCGTTTTCAACCTCAATTACCTGAGGCACTACAACTTTGTTTACTACAGGGATTAAAATTGTAGTGTATAAAATACAATCCGAAAATATTGGAGATATATTCCCAAGCACATCAATGTACTGAACATACATACACAAATTATCGCCTTTTTCATATTTATATGAAATTTCATTAGTCAATGGAACCCAACTCAATGTTGCCAAATCTTCTGGAATTTCTAATATCTCATACCTAATACAGAAGTATATTGATCACCATAAGTAAACTTCAGGTTTACATCCCTACTATTAGTTGTCTTATCTCCATCGTTTATACTAACTCCTCCTGTTGGACCACTTTTATCTATTGTAAACTTACCTGTAGTTGGAGTAACTGTATAATTTCCCGCATTATCATAAACTTTTACATACCACTCATAGTTCGCTTCTGCAAAAGAGTTAGTCCACCAAATATCTCTTAGTTTTTCATGAATAGGTATTTCCACCCAAACAGGAAGTGTTGACTTAGTATTCAAATCCGCCCAAACATCCGATATTTCCTCTTTGACTTTTACCCCAGAACCTTCATTAAGTGGGTAATATGCAAATAATTTGGAATATTGAGGATGGGTGTCATCAATTTCTTTAAACATCCAATTATACAGTTCCTCCTGAGTTAATTCTGCATCATAAATTCTAACCTCTCTTATGGAACCATTAATACCGTAGTTGTCACTTGAATAGTATTTACCAAAATAAAAAGCACCAATACTAACATCTGGCAATGTATAATATAGTGTTACTTGCCTCTGATTAATGAGTTTTCCGTCAATGTAAAGTTTATAATAACCAAACTTATCATAAGTTGTAGCAATATGATGCCAATTACTATCGACATATCCTGTAACATCATAAGAAACCGAAGTTCTATTATACGTCGAAATTAGACTATAAGTTCCCGACATGCTATTTTTAGAAAGATATGTATACCAATACATACTAGATCCCGAATCTTTAAACGAATACAGAAACCCATCAGGATAGGATGTTATTGGCTCAAGCTTATACCATCCCTCAATTGTCAATTCATCAGTAAACGCATGTGAAAACGTTGGATTTTCAATCCAATTATCTAACTTAAATATTAATGAACTTTTAACATCATTTATTAGATCTTCTTGCTTAACAGTGCCCAAGAGATTACTCTGGCTCCAGATCTCATATCTATTTATCCCACTAAAATTAAAAAATTCATGAAAATCATTTGTATTTCCCCAAGCTAAAGTAATATTTCCATCATTTAATAATTCATTGTTTTTATAATTTTTGATATCAAAATTATTGTCGAGATTAGGAGAATAGGTATCGGAATCATATTCAAGGTTAAAATCTGTTAATTTCGGTGTATCTATCCCACTATTCAAATACAATTCAACCTTATATTGTACAAACCTTTTATCATCCATAATTTCAGGTAAATCTAAACCACTTGTAATCAAACTCCATCCTGAATCTATTTCTTCTTCATCATCAGCTCTAAAATAAACAATAATTGAGGTGCTAGAAGGCAAATTTTGAATCCAACTTATTATTCCCAAACGATTATAATTGGAGTAAAGATCGAAAACTTCTGAAACATAAATTCCGGATTTTACATAATGATTTCCTGAAAAACTTTGAGAACTGGAAATATTGAACATCAACAAATCATTAACACCCTGATCTTCAACATCTTGTTGTGAAATATTTGTTCCCAATATAGTAAGATCTCTAATAACTACATCCGAAAAATTAACTAAATTTGACCCAATTGTAAAATTACCTGAGACAGAAGGAATCTGAGGCATTGAGACTTCTCCAATTTTCACACCGTTAATATATGCAGAGAATGAGCTTAAATCCCAAGTCAAAACAATTCTATGAATCTGACCTACTTCCCACTGTATACCATCGGTAGTAATTACTTTCGACTCCCCCATTTCAAAGTATAAATTATCACTATTACCATATTTATAAATCTTAATATTGTCTGCCTCAAATAATATTTTAGGCTCATTGTCTAAATTTGATTTGGTTACAAAAGACGAGGTAGTTTTAAAAGAAAAAATAATTGTTCCTTCTGATGGGTTTATATTCCCCTCAATAGGATAGGATAGAGATGATGATAATCTTATAGAACAGGAGTCATCAGGAGTCGAAATACCGCTATCATCATTGTTCCCATCACAATTTGCATCCCAAAAATAAATATCATTATTAAATGAGTTTACCGAACCATCAAAATATTCAGAAACAAGATTTGAGGGTTCAACCTGCACTGCATCAAGATAAACATATTCACCTGAAATAACCCCAATTCCAAAAGAATGTACCCCAGTACTTTCAGCAGTTACACTCGCACTAATCCTAAACCAAAGATCATTCATATTTTCATACTTAGTTTCACTTGATGAAATTACATTTCCATCATAAGTTAGTTTTAGAAAATTATTGTTAATTGAACCATAAAATTGTCTTTTCGCATAAACAGAAAAAACATAATTCTGTCCCTCCTCAAGAGTAACATCAGTAGAATAATTACCATAAGACATATTTTCAATATCATATAATCCTCTTTGCGGATCAGCCGATTCAACTGAAGAGCTTAAACCCAACGTTCCATGTAACCCATTTCCTGTACAGTCTGAGACTGTTTGACCTGTAAGGTCATTCATCCTCCAATTGGCAACAAGTCCACTTGATGCTAACTCTACACATTCTTCATCAGTATATAAAATATTATAATCAGAAGATATCTCCTCTTGAGTTCGAACTTTATTCCAAATTCTTAGATTCCCAAGAAAACCTTTATATTCAAACCCGGTATAACCTATAGCTAATCTAATTGGAGAAGTCGAGATTGAAGGTTCAATTGTGTACGTATTAGTCGAAACCAATGTTCCATCAACATAACCCTTTATCGTTTTATTTACACTATCCCTAACTAAAGTTATATGATAAGTTTGATAATTTTGTAGCAAATCTGCAGGAACAATAATAGCACTTGTATAGTTTGACGTAGATTGACCATGATAATAATTAATTGAACCGTTAGTTTCGATTACAAATGAAAATTCATTACCATAAGATTTGTGTAAAGGATTGGTACGAGTATACTTTAAGTTATATCCATCAAGTAATGTTGTAGCAGACAGTTCGGCTTTATTGATGTCGAATTCAATTGTTAAATCACCTGTAATTTGAAGAAGAACATTATTAGGAATGTTTACTACATCATTAGAACCATCAAACCATAATGAACCTTTATCGCCTGTATGCAATTCAGGACTATTAAAAACTTTTGCACCTTTTAATCCAGATAGCGAATGATCATTGCTCAATGTTGACAAGATCTCTGAAGACTTTGTCCATCCATTATCAAAAAGAGTACTATTTTCAAATGAAGGATTTTTTACAAGATTTTGCGCTAAACCACTAACTAGAACACCTAGCTCTCGATTATAGTTTTGGGAACTATGTACGTCTAAGACCCATTTGGGTCCAGATTGATTTGGGACTCCAACCCTATACCAATTACCAATCCCTAAAATGGCATCATTATTTCTAGCAGAATCGTAAGCTTTTAGACTTGAACCATATAATTTGTTCTCTTGAAATTCATCAAAATGATACAATGCAACAGTATTATCATCTGCAACGAAATACAAAGAAGGAGTAAAATTAGAAGTATATTTAATTCCATGAGTAACAATGACTTCATCGATGTTGCCATTTAAAGATGCAGTTCCACTAGTTTGTCCCAAAAATGATGATGGT
>DAOOWV010000003.1:0-53449 GCA_035371485.1 Candidatus Dojkabacteria bacterium
ACCTATTTATTATCAAAAAAAAGACACAAAACTAAAGTTACACTAAAACAATCAGATCTAGCTCATTTTATCTCGTATATCGGAAGAATTGTAGACTCTAAACCCTCTTTACCAGTTTTGGGAAATATACTTGTTGAAGCCCAAAAGGATTCACTGATCCTTACTGCAACAAACTTAGAGGTAAGTATGCAGGTTACTGTCCCCGCTGAAGTGTCAGAAAAGGGAGTTACTACTGTTCCCGCAAGAACATTCGCAGAATTCGTTGCAACACTGCAAGACGATACGGTTACATTAAGGTTAGAAGGACAAATTCTACATGTTGAAACAAAGTCCAGTCAATCCCAGTTTAATACAATGAATAAAGATAATTTCCCTACCTTACCAGCACCAAGTGGAGATCCAACACTTACTATTGATGGGAAAACTTTAAAAGAAACATTAGATTTGGTAAACTTTTCAACAGGAACTGATTCCTCAAACCCTGTTTTTACGGGTGTTTACGTTAACTTCGAAGGAGATAATCTTGCTTTCGTTTCATCGGATGGATTCAAATTATCGAGATATATCTTAAAAGTTGACCAAAAACCAGAATCATTACCGTGGATAATACCTGTTAAAGGCTTACGTGAAGTTTCAAAACTTATTGATCCTGAATCTGAAGAAGATGTAGTTACCTTTCATGTAGTTGCAAAAGGAAAACAAATATTAATCTGTTACAAAAACGTTAATATTTATACCAGATTAATAGATGGAGAGTTCCCTGATTATAAAGCAGTAATTCCCAAGGACTATCAATCTAAAGCAGTTTTGTCTTTCTCCGCAATGAAAGATGCCTTAAGACAAATTAATATTTTTGCACGATACATTCCTGGAAACCACATCTCATTATCAATGGATAAAGAAACACAATCAATAGTTTTAGAAGCAACACTCTCAGAAGTTGGAAGTAATAAGACCGTTGTTCCAGCTAAAATTGAAGGTGACAATTTAAAATTAAAGTTTAGCTCAAAAATTCTCGGAGACATTTTTAATGTAGTAGCTGATGGAGAATTAACTTTTGAGGGCAAACCAGATTCTGCTTCTGTTATCAAAATTGACAGTTACAAGGATTATATTCACGTTGTAATGCCACTTAGTGTGACGTAATCAGTGATTAGTGACTAGATATTCATTTTCCACTTGTTCGTTTGTTCATTTATTCACTTGTTCATTCGTTCACTCTTTCACTTGTTCGTTAGTTCGTTTCAACCAGAAGTTGACCAACCTTACTTTTTGAAAATATAGGAGGGCTAGCATTCACTTGTTTTGGGGTTCAAATCCAGGTAAATATTTCATTCCGTAGTTTTTACCAATCATCAAACAATAACCTTTTCTTGCCATTGCTTTTATATTAGCTGGAAAACCAATGTTTCGTATTTTTTTGCGGATTCTCCAAATAATTGAATAAAGAGAGGCTAATGAGATATATTGATTTTCACACCTCACAGCAAGCAAAAGCTGTTCTTTGGTTACAATATTTCCCTCATTTAAAAGAAGTTGCTCAAAAGTTTTATATTCTAGTGGAGTCAAAAATAAAGAGAAATAGTCATATTTTATGGTTCCTATAAGAGGATTAATCACTACTTTTTTATTGAATTTCTCACCAAGATGGTGCAATAAAACTTTCTGCTTATAAAGTGCAATTTTATTAATTAACAATTCTACACGCACTGGTTTCCAAAAACGCTCGACAATAAATTCATTGTACCATTCACTAATTCCAATATCTTCAACGCTATAACCACAAATACTAAATACACCAATATCCTGACCACTTTTTTGGATCATACGTAAAAATTTAGTTCGTTCAATTCCTTCAAGATCTACAACACATACCCCACTTCCGATATAATCTAGTTGACTATAATCTTTAACGTTAATTACTTTATCGCATATTATCTCCAAATTACGAAGTATTGCATTTTTTAGGAAGCAATCTTCCATACATACTGCACCTGAAAAGTTCATTAGTTTTAGTTGATAAAAGTATAATTTACTGATATTATAATTTCACAGAAGTAACGTACTCAATATTAAAATAGTAACCTTATGACATTTTTTTTATCAATTATTACAATATCGTTTATTGAGGCTTATCTTCTTTTCTTTCTATCTCAAATTGATAGTTTTTCACCTTACAATATTATTGGAAAAATAGACTATTCAAATGTAATTATTGTCGTATTTTTGATTACTAACCTAGTGATGAATGCTCTAAGCTTTTTGGCTGGAGGATTTCTAATTCAAAGAGAAAAAATAAAGAAGAAAAAAGATCCAAATTATAATCCGATAACGATTAAAATTAAAAAAACGATCTTATACACCAACATTATTGCATCCTTGGTAATATGTGCAATATGGACTATTTATATTGCGATTTAAAAAAGTCAATACAAATTGAAATTATTACACAGAAAATTTAATATTTTCGAATCAGGGAGATTTACTTACTTCGGTTACTGAATGATCTAATACTGAACCGGTATCAACTGCAGAAACATCAGATAATGGAATATAAATCCCATCCATTCTTTCTTCAACCCAATTTTGCTTAGATATGATTTTATAAGGTAACAAATCCCTTAAGATAACATGAATTTGATCAACATTTTCTTTGTCACCTATTAACAGAATTAATCTTGCAGGTAATCTTAATTCTGTTTCTATATTCAACAAATAAATACCTGAAACATATGAAAACCAATATTTATTAAGAATACTGAATTCGTACATTTTATCAATTGAATATACTCCTCTTGTTGTAATTTTATGTTCTACTAACTCTGGTGGCACACTCCACATAACAAAAGTTAAAAATATCATCGCAACAGTAACTGCAATTAACATATACTGTCTTATAATGAAAAAGAAAGTAATTGCACAAAGAGCAATAAAAACAATTCTTATGTAATCTTCTTTGGGTCTTTTTCTAAAAAACCTCATTGGAGCTTTCCAAGTCATCAAAACCTCGTATTTTAAATTTTCCAATGCATTTTCCCTTGGCACGACTTGAGTTTCCTTACTTTTTACAGATGTTTTTTTACCGGCCTGATTAATTCTGTAAATTGTTGAGTCTAAAAATCCAGCCATTTGAAATAAATTTACAAATTATACACATATTTTACATCATTTTATAATTCTTGTCCAAAAAGCAAAAGGTTAAAAGAATAATTTTTCACTCACTCCTCTACGGTTTCCAAAGATTTTTTCCAAATTCACCCTCAACAAATTCATGCAACTTATGACGTTCAATTTTATTAATATCCAAACTTAGCTCTTCACAGATTTTTTTCAAGAAGCTCTCTCTCAATTTCTGCGCCTCTCCTTTGGAAATGTTTCTAACAGAAAGGACTTTTATAAGTTTCAAAAGATATTTATAGATTTCAACTGCAACATACTGTTCTGGTAATAATTTACATAAAATATTGGTAACATAAAGAACTGTAAACTGATTTTCTAAATTCATAAGTATATTAGGCTCTTCGTAACCTAATATGGAATGAAGTGTTCGAAATCCAGATTTATCTTGTATAGATATTTCAACACAATTAAGCAAACCAATTGCAGGAGAAATCTTTCTACTATATGCACCATTAACTCCCAAAGCATATCTTCCTAATTTTGGACTAAAAATCCAAATCAACTTACTATTATCACGAACCTTTATATGTCTAATAACTATTCCACTATCATTTACTATCATCTCTTTTGCCTACCTTCCATTTATAGATTGTGTAAAACCTTTCTTCCAAATGTGTGCTCATCATAACCTCAACACCACTTATTTTGCTATCAACGTAATATTCAACAGTAGGGTGAAAAAGGTAGAGTGCTGGCATATCATAAACCCAAAAATCCAACATTTCACTATACATTTTTTTTCTTTGTACTTTATCCATTGTCTGTCTTGCACGTTCAAGTCTTACATCAACCTGAGTACTTGCATACTGTGAAAGATTATATCCTGGATGCTCAACCTGACTTGAATGCCAAAGGGTATAAGGATCCGGATCTCTTCCTTGTTCAACCTCGAAAAGCAATAACTCAAAATTTCTTGTTTGAATAGTTTCGGATGCTATTTTTTGAAAATCTTGGGGATCTTTTTCTATTAAAACACCTCCAGCTTTAAATGAGTTAACGATGAAATCAATTATTTTCTCATTGTTTTCACTATTCATATAAGAAATTTTCATTGAAAGAACTTCCCCATTTTTTTCACGATAACCTGTAGTTTCATTTATTTTCCAACCAAGTGAGACTAACGCTTTATCTGCTTTTTCAAGATTAAATTTAAAATATTCAAGATTAGGATCAAATGCCCATGAGTCAGTAGGTATTGGACTATATGCAGGGGAATCACCCTCCCCAAGATATTGTACTAAAGCATCTCTATCGATAAGCATTGACAATGTTCGCCTAAGTTCTGGATCTGTTACCACTGAAGGGACTTGTGTTCCATCAACGGTTTTGGTTGCCCCTACGTTAATAAAAATCATTTTAACATTGTGACTTAATGGAATAACATGTCTTTCAAAATATGGATATTCCTGCTCCAAAACATCAATAATTGCTTTAGTTGGATTTACAACAGAATGTATCTTCTTTCTTCTTATTTCTTTTATTAAATCAGTTTCACTTCCAAACAGCCTAAAATGAATTTCTTCAAGTTCTGGTTTTATTCCAAAATACTCTTCATTTCTAACCAAGACCACGGTATCAGTATTATGACTTTTAACAATATAAGGTCCAGTACCTATTGGAAATTGGTTGAAAATACTTAAAACAATATTATCTTCACCTCTTATTTCTTGCCAAATATGTTTTGGTACAATTCCCAAAGAGATCGTCTCTAAAAATACAGGACTTGCACTAGGTAAAATAAACTTAACTCTGAAATCATCTATTTTTTCGACTTTAATATTTTGTTCACCTATCTTTGGATATCGTGAAAAGGTAAACACTACATCATCTGCAGTAAATCTTATTGGATCTTCATCCTGTGCACGTTTATGCCAAAGCACATCATCCCTTAATGTAAATACATATTCAGTTTGATCACTATTAATGATATAACCTTGAGCCAAATAATAAGTTAATTTCCCTTCTTCATCAACGGTAAAAAGTGGTGAGTAAACAAGAGTTTCTATGTCCTTCTCAGCTTGATTATTACCATCTACCAATGGATTTATCACTAGTTTTGAAAACTCTCCAGTATTTGGATCTCTTGTCATAGGATTAAGATAGGCTTCATATAGAATTTGCTTCTCATTTGAATAAACATACCAATCGGAAGAGAATGCCCACCCAATCAATGGGAATACAACAATACTAGAAATAAAAATATAACTTAAAGGTCTTGTTTTTTTTATAATATTTAATAACCAATCGGGATAATTCCAAAACCAATCTCTAAACTTATAAAAGCCGTTTGATAAACTTGTAAAAAATTTTTTTATGAAATTAACCAACCCCTTGAAATTTGAAATTTTAAATTCTAAATTATACCTGTCCACCACCTACCACTTACTACCTAACAATCAATATATCCCTTATCACTCATCATCTATCATTTATATATTCATCAGTTTATTAGCTCGCCTTTACAATCCAAACGGTCAATGCTACAAAAATCACTGCAACACCTATTGTTAAATATAATATCACTTTCTCAACACCCCTTCTTGCTCTGAATGTTTCACCAGTTCCACCCAAAAATCCACTCTGTCCATCACTTCTATTTTGAATAAGAATTAGTAAAACTAATATTACAGTTACAACAATGTGAGAAATATACAACCAATTACTTGCCATAAATTTCTAATTCATTAATTATTTAGTTAACATAGCGATTATAGCACAACAATCAATATGTGACAATTAAAAGCAGTATTGAAAATTTACTTCATTTGGGTAGTAGCAGCACAAGTAATATTATAATCTGAAGAACCTCCGGTACAATAGCAAATCTCCCCTTCATCACCTTTTGCATTTGATTGTTTTACAGGACTAGTAGTATCTAATTGCACACACAGTGCATAAGAAGATGTATTTTCCGAGGACCTAGTGTAGGCATAACATCCATTACTCTTACAAGGTTCATTATTAAAATTAAAACCGTCAGAATAAACAGATAAATGATTCATCAATGAATCGTCTGATGTAGTTATTTTTGAATCTGTAATAGAAGTATCCTCAAGAGTCTCCTTAGACGGGAGAGATCTTATTGGAATAGTGAGAGTTATTATTCTTTCTCCACCACTTTGAGAATTAGAAATGATTGCAGTACTTGGAGTTCCATCCGAAATAATACCGATTCGGGGATATTCTGACTTGTCATTATAATAAGCCTGAAGCAATGATGCAATTTGATCAACATTTTTTACCTTTCTAGTTATCCTCCCTTGCTTTATAGCGTAAGATCCTCCAGCAATTGCACCTATGGAAAGTAGTCCGATTATGGCCATGACTATAAGTAATTCTACTAAAGTAAATGCAACTTTATTTTCCTTTGATTTTCAAGTCAATATTTAAGAAATTTATTTATAATTATTACTTATCTTATTTCCCATAGGTAACTAACTCACCATGAATATCATAGAACAATGAGATTATAAAACTACCAACGATTAATGATAGAGTATCCGATAATTCAATAGCTTTAATAATTACAAAACCAGTATCAATGCTACCAATAGTTGTAGAAGTTACTCCAATTCCAGAGGCTATATATTGTGAAGCATAAAAACCCAAAACAACAAGAACAGTCCCCATAATCAAACGGGTTAGAAAGTTTCTGGATACTGTAAGAAATTTGAGTGTATTATCTGTGAGGAACAAGAGTATTGCGATAAGCAAAATAGCTAGAAACGTAAATAGATTAAGAGGGGATACACTGATCCCCCCATAAACCCATATTCCTGTTATTACACATAACAAGGCGGAAAAAATCCCACCTAGCAGTTTACGAAACTTCATCTTTTATTTTCTAGCTGTTGTTGCTTCACAAGTTGCATTATAATTGGTTCCTCCACCAACACAATAACAATGTTCTTTTGTATTAGCAGCAGTTCCTTTGGCATTTGACTCTTTTATATCAGTATCGGTATCTAGCTGAACGCAAAGAGAATACTTTTCCGCACCTCCATACGAATAAGCATAACAACCATCACTACTACACGGTTCATTTTTGAATGAAAATCCCTCAGCATACGAAGCCAGTGCACTGTCAGCAACCAAACCATCTACATCTACAGTTGTTGCTCCAATAGGAAGTTTAGTAACACCGATCGCATTAGGATAGTCCAATTTATCGCCGTAATATGCCTGAAATAAAGTTGCTATCATATCTACGTTCTTCATTTTCCTAGATATTCTACCTTGCTTAATAGCATAGGAACCTCCAGCTATAGCACCAATTGAAAGCAATCCAATTATAGCCATAACAATCAATAGCTCTACTAATGTAAAAGCCTTGGTCTTTGACCTTCGTCTCATAAATAGACAGTTAAAAATTAAATAGTAATCACAATTCATTATAACAATGTAAAAGATTTTTGTCAATAGGAAACGAGTGCTGAATTATGAGTTCTAAGTTCTGGGTTATGAATTATGAGTGCTTAGTTCGGAGTGCTGAATTGTGAGTGCTAGGTTATTAATTAGATATTATTGTATTTTAGAGAACTTATGATTTAAGGTTTTTCTTTGTAGAAATGATAATGCTTTTAATTATTTTAAAAATTGAGTTTGCTTCTAACAGTAATTCCACAGTATCGATTTTCAATGTCTCTTTAATTAGTTCCAACCAATAAATAGTTTCATCTGTTTCTTTTTGAGCAATATTTAGTTTGTGAATAAAATCCATTTTACTTTCAGCATTTTGAGCTTCTCTTACATTTGCACCTATCGATGTTCCAGACCTAAGTAGTTGTTCACTAAGGATAAATTCATTTTTATCCTCTCTAATATATTTACAAAAGTAAAAAATTTTAATTGCAAACTTAAAAGTCCTTTCCTGTATACCAATTGAATCCCTACTCATTATTATTGAAATTTATAATGTTTAACAAAAACTCACCTGCCTGACGTCAGGCACGGTAACTCACAACTTCTAACCCATAACTAATCAGGTTACTCTCTCTACATACTTTCTCGTCTCAGTATTGATTGCAATTTTATCACCATTTTGAATAAATAAAGGAACATCAATTTCGTTACCTGTATCAATTTTTGCCTTTTTGGTTGCATTGGTTGCAGTATCTCCCTTTACTCCAAGCCCAGCATCCACAACTTCACGTACGATTTTTAATGGAGCTTTAAAAGCTATTGGTTTCTCTTCATAAATAACAACCATATATTGTTCACCTTCTTTTATAAAATCTGCAAAATCACCTATCTTTTCTTTTGATAATGCAACTTGTTCAAATGATTTTGGATCCATAAAATAATAATCAGAGCCATCATTATATAAGTATTGATATTCCAATGTATGTACTTCAATCTCATCAACCTTTTCTCCAGATTTGAAGGTAAAAACTGCTTGTCTTCCTGTAATTAAGTTGTTCATTTTAACTCTAGTAAAAGCTGAACCTTTTCCAGGAGAAACAAATTCTTTATCCACTATAACGTGAGGTTCTCTTTCAAATAAAATGTATTGACCCTTAAAAATTTGAGTAGTTGGTGCCATCTTTATTAAGTAACAAATAATAATTAACAAGGAACAAGTGATGTAAATCAAACATCAATTATAACTAATAATGAATTAACTTCAAAGTTTGTTCCATTAAATGAATACTTGATCCATTTCCGAAGTATATTCTAACATATCTTATTAAAATTTAACAGATCTTTTTCAATTTCTTAATGGATGAAACCAGTAATCTGATAATTTCAGAATTATTCTCCTTTAATTTTTGAAGTTTTCTCAAACTATAGTGTCTTTCTTCCAATAACTCTATCCAATACTCACTTTTAACTGCCTCCTTTAATCCTATTGCAAGCTTATGAATATAATCCTTCTTCGTTTCAGCATAAACAGATTCAGCGATATTCGCACCTATTGCAGTAACACTCCTTATTATTTGATTAGATATAACAAATTCTCTTTGATTTTGTAGATCATCAAACACTTCAAATACCAACAATGAAAGTTTTTTAGATCTTTCTTTCAGAAAATTTTTCATAAAACTTGTATAATAAAGGATAGATTATTAATTATCAATTATTAATTATAATATACACAAAATTTAATAGTATAATCAACGTAAAAATGTAAACATGAGGTTATTTTTTCAATTTCGAAAATTAAAAATTCACTTATTACTCGTTACTTATTACTTGTTACTTAACTAACAAGACAGCATTTGTATCCATCACACCAGTCTCCAACCGAAATCCCACTTTTAACTTCAACAGTCATCGGTTCGTTTTCTGTTTCAATTTCTATTAATACTTTTGTGTCTCCAGGATTTTGAGCAATCAATTCCTTTAGCTTCAATAACTCATCTTTAGAAAATTGTTTAGGTATTGAAATTTTTAATAGATTATCTGAAACTTTTTTATCTTCTTTGGGTTTAACCTTGTACTTTTCCAAGACTTCTGGTGTTATTTCTTTTATCTGATCAGCTAATAAAGTAAACTCATCATTTCTTTCATTGATTTTTCCACGTACAACAATTAGTCCTCCTGATTTCAAAAGAGAAGAATACTTCTCATAGATCTTTGGAAAAATAACAACTTCAACAAATCCATCTAAATCTTCAAGTTTCACAAAAGCCATTGGATCGCCATTTTTTGTAGAATTTTTTTTAATATTATTTATCTGCCCAAGTATGGTAACAGACTTGTTTTTTTGTTCTTTTCCTACAGAAAGTGTAGTTTGTAATTTATACTTTTCTACAAAACCGGTAGCCGAAATTAAAGGATGTTCTGTAATATAAATTCCGATAAGATCCTTTTCCCACTGTATTTTCTGTGTATTGGGAGTTATTATTGTTGATGGTAATGGGGTTTTATTAATAATTTTCTTTTCTTCACCCTTCCCTCCACCAAAAAGCGTACACATCCCAGCCATTTTTTGCTCTTGTTCATCTCGATATTTTTTATATAACGCAGGTAAAACCTGAAGTAATGCCCCTCTGTCCCCAAATTCATCTAAAGCCCCAACTTGAATCAATAATTCAAATGTTTTTACGGGTACTTCAACAAGTTTCAAATCATGCAAGAGATGATCTAAAGATTCAAAAATTAATCCTTTTTCTCTTCTGATGTCAACAATATTTTCTACGCTTTTTCTACTTATTCCTTTAATTGCCCCTAGACCAATTCTAATATTGGTTTTATCCTCAATCGAATATTCTAGTTGACTTTTGTTAATATCAGGAGGAAGCACATTAATTCCTTTATGTACACATTCTTCAAGTACCTTAGTAATCATATCTTTATCTCCTATTTCCGTTTTCAACAATGCTGCAACAAATTCAACTTCAAAGTAAGTTTTTAACCAACTAGTATAATATGTTATTAGCGCATAAGATGCGGCATGTGCTTGATTAAAGGCATAATTCGTAAATGGAATAAAAAGTTCAAAAAGTTTGTTAGCATTTTCTTCAGTCATACCATGCTCTACAAATCGAGTTATCAATTCTTCCTTCATTTCAAAAAGAACATCAGGCTTTTTCTTACCTGTCGCTTTTCTAACTTTATCAGCTTCTCCCCAATCCATCCCAGCTAATTCAATTACCGCTTTAATAATATCTTCCTGATAAACTAATACTCCAAAAGATCTTGATAAAAACTTTTCCATTCTAGGATCTAGATACTCTATTGGTTTTTTACCTTCTTTTCTCATGGCGTACTCTTTTTGATACTGGTTTGGTCCAGGTCGAACTAGAGCGTTAACTGCTGATAAATCAAAAATAGTTTCTGGTTTGATAGTACGTATCGTCTGTTTCATTACGTCACTTTCAAGTTGAAAAATCCCAAGTGTATCAAGTTTACAGACCGTTTGATAAACTTTATTATCATCAAGTTTTATATCCTCAAGAGATATGTCTACCTCACGACTTTCTTTGACAAGTCGGATTGTTTCTCTAATAGTATCAAGATTTGTTAGCCCAAGAAAATCAACCTTTATAAGCTTGAGCTCTTCGATATCATCCATAGTATACTGTGTTACCATCCTACCAGAATCTTTATCAACAACTACAGGAACATAGTCTGTAATTGGAGCAGGAGTCACCAAAATACCACAGGCATGAATTCCAATATTTCTGGCTTTACCTTCTATTTGTTTTGCTACATCTATTAATTGTCCCGCATTCGGGTCTTTTTCAATAAGTTGTTTCAACTCACTTACGGCTTCAATGGCTGATTTAATCGTAACTTTTTTCAAACCTTGTCCTGATGTAGGAATTAATTTTGCAATATTATCCACATAGTCTAGAGGTAAGTCCAAAACTCTACCTGCATCTCTTATTGAACCTCTAGCCTGCATTCTTCCAAAAGTTACAATATGAGCTACACGATCTTCACCATGTTTTTGAATGGTATATTTAACTAATTCATCTCTCACAGACGCAGCAACATCAAGATCAATATCAGGAGCCTTAGGTCTCAATGGGTTAAGAAACCTCTCAAAGTTCAGACTAAAATTTAAAGGATTTGCATTAACGACTCCAGTAGCAAATGCTACGAAACTTCCCGCTGCAGAGCCTCTTGTTGTAAAGGGAATATCTCTTTCGATCATCCAGTCTGTAAATTCACTAACCATAAGCATATACGAAGAAAAACCCTTCTCAGCAAAAATATTCAATTCGTAATCTAACCTTTTACTTTCTTCCTCATTCAACTCTCTTCCAAGTCTTGTTTGAGCGCGTTGAAATGATAAATCATGCAAATATTTATCAGCATTCTTATTGTATTCCGATGGAATATCAGCTACTGGTAAAATCCAATCCTTATTCATAATATCGACATTACACAAATCACTAATTCGAGCAGTATTTGCAACAGCTTCCTTTATTTCATCTGAATTTCCGAAAAAATCCAATACTTGATCCTCTTTCCATAAATAGAAATCAGGAGTAGCAACCATCGTAAGTCTGTCAGTATCTTTAATTTTTTTCTTGGTGTTTATAGCTAATAGTACATCTTGGGTAAAAGCATCTTGTTCTGTAGGATAATGTGCATCAGTAGCAACTGTAAGGGGAATTCCGGTATCTTTTGATAACTGCATCAGTCTTTTATTAACAATTTCTTGTTCTTTCATACGATTGGGCTGTAGTTCAAGGTAATAATTTCCTTTCCCAAACAGTTTTTCATATTTCATTGCAAGTTCAGTAGCCTCTTTTATTTTCTTATTATAAAGTAGTCTTGGAATTTGTCCTCCCAAACACGCCGTTGTAGCTATTAATCCTTCATGAAATGTCTCAAGAAGTTCAAAATCTATTCTGGGTTTGTAATAAAAGCCTTCAGTATTAGCTAAAGATACCAATTTTATAAGATTTTGGTAACCTGTCCTATCCTTTGCAAGCAAAACAAGGTGATATTGATCATCATCCATTTTGGCAACTTTATCGTGTCTTGAACGCTGAGCTACGTAGACTTCAGAACCAACTATTGGTTTAATACCTGCACGTTGAGCAGTATTGAAAAATTTAAAAATACCAAACATTGAGCCATGATCAGTAAGTGCAATAGATGACATCTTGTTTTCAACCGCCATGTCTACAATTTGGTTGACGGAAGAGAGTCCGTCCAGTAAAGAATACTCGCTGTGTACATGCAGATGAGTGAACACGATAACTAAGTAATAAGTTACAAGTAATAAAACTCTCCCCAGCCTTACCTACTTAAGATAAACACGAAACAAAAAGAAAAATCGAATTCTTGTTACCTATACCTGGTACTTACCATTTAATAAGTCTAGTCTAATTTTTTATACATTGCAAGCTTCATTCTCTCAAAGTTTCAATGTCCCCATTTACAATTTTTAAGACTTTAGAAGACTTTCCGAGTACTTTTATCTGCTGATCTTTGAACACCAACTCGACCTTATCAATGATATTATTAGAAATATCGGTAAATTTGACTGGAGGCATCTGCCCTGAAAAGTTTGCAGATGTAGCAACAATAGGTTCTCCTAATTCCTCAATTACTTTACAAATCCAATCATAATTTGGCATTCTTACACCTATTGATTTATCCTGCTTATTTAAAACTCTTGGTGGATAAAATTTATGATCAGCAACCGGAACAATAATCGTTACAGCCCCTGGCCAATAAGTATTTACCAACCTTTTTACCGACTCATATTCCTGTGAATCTCGAGCTATTCTATTTCCAATAATCTCAAAGATTTGATCTTTTGACGCAATAAGCACTGCTGTTGGTTTAGTAGCAGGTCTTTTTTTTATTCGATATAAGGCCTGAACAGCAACTTTACTATACAGCCGACAACCCACACCATACACAGTATCTGTCGGGAAAATAATAACTTTATTACGTTGAAGAGCTTCAACAGCTATTTCAACAGATCTCTTATTAGTAACTTGAACTATCTTATGTTCTCTTTTTAATTCTTTTAATTTCCAAAGAAAAAGTGCCGTTGGATTTGTACAACTTTTGTAATCAATAACAAACCTCATTGCTTGTTCAAGCAGTTCAACTCTCTCCTGCTTTGCCATACGCATATAGATCGGAGCATTTTTAGTATCATTTAATTTCTGAGCAATCTCAAAACCTAATCTCTGATTTTCACGAACCTGAGGTCTCTTTTTTTTCTCATCAAAATATTGAGCCATCAAGGAATCAATTTTTTCCAAATGCAGTTTCTGAAATTTTAAATTGTACAAATTGTACTTAGTGATTAGCTATTTCTTCCTCATAACTTCAAACTCATATCATATTACCACTTATCATCCCCGCCTGCCTGTCCTTATTTATATGGTCGGGCGGGCAGGTATCACTTCTCATTTAATATCAATTAAGCATTTCTCTTTTTATTTTTCCCCTTATCCTATCAACTTTCTCTCTTAATCCAAAATCATTTTGTAATATTTTTTCAATTTTTTCAACAGCATGTAAAACTGTCGTGTGATCAGTACGCTTTAAATAACTAGCTGTATCTTCAAGTTTATAGCCTAAATCATGACGAATAATATACATTGCTATTTGTCTAGGAATTGATATTTGCTTCTTTCTTGATTTACCACGTAAATCTGATGTTTTAAGGTTAAATTCTTTTGATACTTCCGAAATTACCATCGCTGGGTTTACTTTTTTTCTTTTTTGATCTATATCTTTTTTTAATAATTCTTGAACTTCACTCGGGGTTGGAACCACCCCTGTAACACTTTTTTGAGTATAAATACGATTTAATGCTCCTTCTAATTCACGAATATTTGATTCAACGTATTGAGCAATTGTAACAATTATTTCTTCTGGAAGATAAATCATTAATTGTTCAGCTTTCTTCTTCAAAATTGCAATCCGCATTTCAAATGTTGGAGGTTGAATATCTGCCACCATTCCCCCTTCAAACCTTGACTTAAGCCTATCCATCAAATTGGAAATTTCTGAAGGAGGTCGATCTGAGGCAAATACTATTTGTTTATTAGCAAGATAAATTTCATTAAAAGTATGAAAAAGCTCATTTTGAGTTTCCTGCCAGTTTGAAATAAATTGGATATCATCAATAATTAATAGATCTAAACTTCTGTATTTTTCGCGAAATGATGAAGTTTTACCTCCTCTAATTGCTTCAACCATTTCATTCAAAAAACGTTCACTAGAACAATAGTAACATGTTTTACTTCTATCATCTAACAACATTCTATTTCCGATTGCCTGCATCAAATGTGTTTTCCCTAGTCCAACACCTCCATAAATAAATAATGGATTATAAATTCCACCAACCCTTCCAGCAACTGCCTCAGCTGCCGCATGTGCTAACCTATTTGACGGACCAACTATAAAACTTTCGAAGTTATACCTATTATTAAGATTTGATTCAAAACCTTGAGATTGGGTACTCACTGCAGAGGCCCCATTAAAAAGTGATTTTTCAGTTTTCTTCTGCTTTTTTGAACCAGCTGCTCCTTTCACACTTACTGCTTTATCAATAATAAAAGTAACAGTAACGTCTTGATTAGTAATTTCACTAATAGTATCACATAACAATTTTTTATAATTATTATCCATCCATTCTCGTACAAATGAATCAGCACAACCTATTACTACAACTCCATTATTGAATTTTTGCAGAGAAGCTCTTTTAAACCACGTACTAATTGCAGCAGGAGGCACTTTTGAGGAAACTTTATCTACAACGAAATCCCAAGAAATTGTAGTTTCATTCATGTTATTTCTAACGTGATATTATAAGTAGGGCAATTTACTGGGACTAGTTTACCACACGTGTGGATAAGTTACAAGAGACAAGAGGTGATAAGTGATAGGTAAGAAGTGATAGGTGAAAAACTAACCAGCAAAATAACTTTAATAGATAATAACTAAATTCTACCTAGTTCACAAATCAAAGCCTGTCGTTTTTTTGCAAATGTGATAAACTATAATTTAGATAATCACTTTACATTTTATTTTTTATACACAACTTATGAATTATCTAATTCTTGTCCGACACGGACTTTCAATGTGGAACTTAACAAACAAATTCAGTGGATGGGTTGATATGCCGTTAAGTGAAAGAGGGGTACTTGAAGCCCAATTGTGTGCTGAAGACCTTAAGGCTCTTAAAATAGACGTTGCCTACACATCGGAGCTAAGAAGAGCACAGCAAACACTTTTAACAATTCTTTCAAAACAAAACAGGACTGGAATATTTTTACATAGAGATACCAATAAACATAATTGGCTTCAAAACTCAAATAAATTCGATAAAAACGAAATCCCAGTATATTATTCAATGGCTTTAAATGAAAGATATTATGGAGAATTACAAGGTATGGACAAAGATGAAGCAAGAAGAAAGTTTGGTGAAAAAAATGTATTAGCCTGGAGGCGAGGTTACGCTGATAAACCACCTCATGGAGAAAGTCTTAAAGATGTTTATAATCGTTGTGTTCCATACTTCAGGGCCAGAGCATTAAAAGATGTAACAAATGGGAAAAATGTAATTGTTTGTGCTCACGGAAACACATTAAGAGCAATAATTAAGAATTTGGAAAATATTTCAGATGAGAAAATAGTAAGTCTTGAATTCCCTATGGCAAGACCTATAATTTATAAAACCAAAGGAGAATCACTTGAAAGATTGGATAACGGATTATCTTTTGATAGAAAAGTATATTGGGAAAAGATGTAGATTTTAAATTACAAATAATAAGTGATACGTGATAAGTAGTAATGTGGTTTAGAAATAGTAAATAAACCTTATGAAGCAAACAGTATAATCTAATCTTAGCAAGGATAACTTTTACCAGTTCAATTTTATACTTATTAACTCGCTTTCTTGGCTTCCTCAATAAACATATCAATATCATGTATAAAAGCATTTACTACCTCTTCCCAAATGGCATCAGCCATATCTTCCATATTCATACCTGTTTTCTTTTCCATCAAAGCAGATAGAAGTTCTGCACTCTGCAAAGGCTCTAATTCGACAAATGCTTTTGAAACTTTATCTAGCTCTTCATCTGTGAATTTTTTAACGACTTCACTCATTAAGTAAAGATTTGCAAGAGCCATAGCTTGTTTTACAACTTCTTCATGCAATTCTTTTGTCACACCTTTTTCAACTAATTTGGCAATTAGTTTATCAGTAACTGTTTGTTGTTGTGCCAATCCACTTTGTTGAAATACTTGAACAAAAGCATTCTGTTCTTCTTCTGTCATAGCTACTCCAATTTGTTGTTGAAGTGCTTGATTTACTTGATTTAAATCCATATATTTGGGCAGTTAAATTAAATTCTACTTATTTTGGTTGAGCGACGACAGGCATCGCATTTTCTAAAATATTTCTACCAAACCAAATTCCACCTGGATTCAATTTAGCCTTAGCTACTATTTCCGCTAAATTCATACCTTTGTTGGCTTCTAAAAGATATTCAATACCTTTATCACCTAACGTAGCCCTCCAAAGGTTTGGATCACCACTTACAAACATTTTTACAAGTTTATCCCCAATTCCGATACCATCATAAACTTTTGCAGATGAATCTCCCATCATAATTCTTTCAAGCGCTTGTGCAACGGATGATCCTGGAGCTAAACTTAAAGCCTCACCACCAACAAATCTTACCAATTCTCCGTTCCGTTCAACTTCAATTTTTAAAACCCTATCAGCCATTGACACATCCATAGTCTCAACTTGCCCAGTTTTATCAATTAATTTTCCATCTTCCACCAATGCATCTTTTCCAGACTGCCACCTTGAAATCAAACTATCTGTACCTGTTAAACGCATACCCATAGCCATAACTGAAGAACCAAAGATCAAACCAGTAGTAATTGATGAGATATAAGCTTGAGTATTATCTCCTGCTAGTCTCTTTAATCTTTCAGCATATTTAGCTCGCTCATCTTCAGGTAAACCACCACCAGCAATTTTATCCAAAATTCTTTTAATTTCACCTTTTTCTCTCACAGTAGTAATAGCTTCTACAGCTTTTCCACCTGGAATTGCAACCAAAGGAATAATTCCTGCAGCTACTGGTCCAAAAACGAATGATGCAGCTGCACCTACAGTAGTACCAATTGCCAAGCCCAATAATCTTCTTGTTCTCTCTTTAATTTCTTCAGCAAACCTATCAGCACCTTCTCTATCACCTTTGAATTTTGCAACCTGGTGACCTACTAAAGCTCTTGCCCAGTCTATTCCTTCCCCAGCCATAGCAACTCCTCCTCTTAATAAATTCCAGGCTGCATATAATCCCATACCAATAGCAATTATATTTCCCGCAGTTCCACCAATAGCACCTAAAGCTAATATGACTGCAACACCTCTTAAAACCCTTCCAACACCATTAAATGAACCTTTAAAGAAATCTTTTAGTACATTTCTCTCTTTCTTATTAACAACCCTCATTGCTACTTCAGGACTAAGTCCAAGATCCAAGCAAAGCTCAATTGCTTTCTGATCTTTTACACTTTCCATACGCTTTAATGTTGGAGCCAACTCACCTTTGGCTTCCCTTTCTGTAAGGAAATAATTACCTGGTAATACGCTTAAATCATTATACATCGCAGGATTTTCCGCAATAATTTGTTCAACTAATGCGTTTAATACATCTCTATCGTTCATCAAATCATGTGCAACTATATTGTAAACTCTTGCATTTAATGGAGTAACTTTAGTGGAATCTACATCTATCTTTCCACCTTTAATCGTTAATACATTTTTTAATTCACTCAACATATATGCGTCAATATATAACTCATAGGCTTGTGCAGTATCAACAGCCAATAAGTCAAAGTAAGGCTTGTTAACAATGGCAACTTCTTGCTTAAAATGCTGATCACCAGCATTAAATAAACCAGGAATGGTAGCCTTTATACTATCAACCTCAGTTTGAACAAATCCTAATTCGAGAAGAATAGTGTTAAAGTCTTTTCCCTTTAATTCATTAAACTTTTGCAAATAAGCTTTTGAATCAATACTTGTCCTAAAATTACCACCTGCTTCTCTCATAGCCCACAATTCCATTATCAAAGCAAGGTTCTCCCTATTCTTACCATCACTTAATTTGTCAACTAAAGCTTCTTTAGAAAATATAGGAGGAACAGCAACTTTATCAAGAATTGCTAAGGAAACAGCCCTTCCAGTTGAAGGATCAATGACCGAATGAACGTTACTCAACTCAGTATTTATCAAAGTTCTTGCACTAGCAACATCTCTAACTTTTTTCCCGGTTGCATCATAACATACGGGACCATAACCTAAAATATCATAAACCACTCCTCTTCTTACTTCTTCACGATTAGATGGAATCCCTAAGTTATCAACTTTATGTTCAGTAATTGGATGGGTTAAATTGTCCCTGTTTTTTACAATAGCCTTTACAACTGGATCAGCTTTAAGTTTTTGCCCAATCTCTGTTAGTCTTGCATCTCTACCGGGATCAGCAATAGCCCCAGCAAAATCAATAGAATTCAATAAACTTCCATTTCTTTTATCTACTTCATTAAGAGTTCTTTGACCATCTTTTCTTAATTCAGTTCTTAATTTGTGTCCATGATAGTCTTCTAAAGCTTTTTTCCCGGCTTCTTCTCGCAATGTTTCTAATGCATATTTCCAAGATTCTTTTTGACTTGGATCAATATGTGGCGAACTCAATTTCTCTGCTACCTCAAGGTATTGCTCATTTGTTAAAGGTACTATTTTATTAGCTTCTGTTTTTTTAGCATTAATTTGATCTGGAGATACAGGCATGCCAGCTACAATTCTTTGTGCAATACGATTATTCATAAATGCTACCCTTGCTTGATCAACAGCTGGTTGATTTGCAGGATCAGCAGCATTAGGAATCCTCGCAACAGCGTCAGCTTGGAATGTCGCAACTACAGTAGAATTACTTGGATCTGCACTCCAAGTGTCAATATCCGTTTGTGGAATCCCCTTCATAAGTTCTTGTCTAACAAGCAGTTTGGCAACCTTTTCAACAACTCCAGGTCTTACTTTTTTTATATCTTCAGGTTTTAACATTCTGCTTTCGCCAGTTACGGGAGTAGCTCTATCAACAAATTTTCCCACAACAGGAATTTTTCCAGCAACATCTGTAACCTTATCTCCTACTCTAGCAACTTTGTCATCAACCGTACCTCGCCAATCATCTACTTTTCCTCCACTTCCGAAAGCATCTCCAACTCTTTCAGCAAATCTTTGGATGGCCCTAAATGGTGCCTTTATTGCATCTACAACTTTTTCTGCTCCCATTTTTATTCTGTCTCCAATGGGAGGATTTACACCAGGATTCATAAGTGTCATATTAGTATTTTAAAATTTTAATTAATTATCAAAATAACAAAGAAAAGTCTCACTCAAGAGACTCCTCTTTGATATTTTATGGTACCTTATCGATTTTACCGAAAGTTAACCAGGTAATAGACTATCCATTAACTTCCTTTATACCTTTAAACAAACCATCCATAATTATTTTCCCAAGATCAATCATTTCATTCTTTTTTTTATCTGAAAGAATAGTCGAACTCCTTATTTCTGATACATACTCGTCGTATATTGTCTGAAGTTTCTTAAGTAACTCTATACGCAAAGAAACATCGACTTCATTATACTCATTTAAAAACTGTGTATAAACTATCAATGATTCTTCAGGAAGTCCAGACGCAATATCAAGCGCCAGTAATTTTTGTTCACTGGTAAAAAGCAACGAATCATCTAAGGCTTTTAAAAAGGCAGTTTTGCTCATAAAAAATAATTTAATTTAATTTACAAGTTTTTTCCGCTCACGTTACTTGGTGGAACTTTTGCTTTATTTGCTGATTCTTGCTTAGCGTTAGCTTTTTTTAACGCTTCTTCTAAGAAACTTTTAACCATAGCCATAGCAGCAGAGTTATCAACATATTCTTCAAATCTTTGCAACTTAGCTCCTCCAGGTTTTTGAATCATAATCTCCCACAAAGGACCAAGCATTAGATTAAACATACGCGCTCCTGGAACAAAGTTTAATGCTAATTCGGCAATTTGCATTGCCACTGGTTCCATCTGGTCCCCTGTCCATTCTTCATAAAGCCTCTTTCTCGCATCAATTATAAACTTATCTACAACCACATCCGTAACTCCAAGTCCCGTTAAATCTGGAGTAATCACATCAACACCCACAGTTACCAATGCCAACGTTACTAAAGCCAACATTCTCTCAATTCTTTGTGCACTACTAATTGGTTTCATTTTATGAGATTCTCTATAAGCATTATCCTCAGCAACACTTGCCCTATGTTGTTCACCAATTCTTCCTAACCATTTAGCAAAAACACCTTTTCTCTTATCTCTTGCAATATCAGCATATTTATCCAAAGTGCCTTGAACTCTTTGTGAAAATTTCTGAAATATACGATCAGCTTCTATTTCTTCAACCGCTTCTTTTTCTTGAGGCGCAACTGCTTCCTTTCCCTTGAAACCTTTTAAAATTCCTTTTGCTAAACTGAAAACAATTCCAGCTACAGCAATAACTTTACCAAAGCCAGTGAATCTTCTTTTTTCATCTTTTTCACACTCAACACCTTCAGTACCATCTTCTTTAGCATGCGGTGCTCCTTGTGTTGTGGAATCACCAGCTTCAGCATCCGTTGCTCCTTGTGTTGAGAAATCACCAGATTCTAATGTTCCAGACGTTGCAGCAACTACATCCGGACCTGGTGTTGCTTGTGCTTCAGTTCCATTTGCTTCCGCACCTATTTCTTCTGCTGGTACCCTGGTAACACTTGGTACTTCAGGGAATTCTGCTACTGGCGCTTGAGCTACATCGGCTACTGCGTCTGGTAATCGTGTTGGACCGGTTCCTGATACACCTGAATTTACCCCCGTAGAACCTTGTTCTAGTGCCATCTTTTATTACATAATAAATTATTCTTCAACTATTTCTATATCAACAAAAAACACAGCGTTATTATATCACAATAACTTGTTTTTTTCAACACTTAGTTCTATTAAATATAACAATAAGTAAAATAAATGTCAAATCATTCAAGCTAACAAACGAATGAACAAGTGAACAAGTTAACAAGAGCACGAGTGAAAAAGCTCATAATGCTAATAATTTTATATTGAACTAAACAATCTAAGCATAATATAATAAAATAATGAAACCGAGTATTCTAAAAACAAAATCTCAAGAATTTGGGTCTCTAGCAATCGATTTCTATAAATTTTTAAATTCACAAAAACTATATGAAATTGCAAAACAGTTTTTAAAAAGTGCTACAAGTATTGGCGCAAACATATCAGAATCAAAATATGCTGAAAGTAAAAAAGATTTCATTCACAAGTTACATATAGCATTAAAAGAAGCAGTTGAGACAGAATACTGGATTGAGTTGCTGAAAAATGAATCTAAAACATATAAAAACTTCTCAATACTTGAGAATGAAAATAAAGTTTTGATTTTTATTCTAACAAAGTCAATAAGAACTGCAAAACAAAATGAGCAAATTAACAAACGAACAGACTAACAAGTGAAAAAACTAACAAACTAACTAAAAAGAGATAGAACTAACGAGTGAACAAGAGTGATTGGTTATTTTTTTCAAATCATACCATAATTTCAATCTCGCAGTTTTTCACTAGTTAACTAGTTAGTTCGTTCATTTAATAAATTGTCAATCCCTTCTATAATTGTTTTCTTCCATTCCAGCGATTCAGCAACGAGTTCTTCTTTACGTTCATTGGTAATATCTTTTGACGCAAGAATCATCCCTTGGTAAAAAGCAATCCTTTTTAAAATTTTATTTTTGAAGTCACTCAAACTCTGAAGTACCTCCTGATCAAGCACTGAAACAGTATCTCCGAATTCATCCAAAAGTGTTTTTTTAAGTTCTTCAGGAACAGAGTCAATAAGCGAAATAAGATCATTTTTCTGCTTATCAGTAAGCGATATACTCTGAACGATTTGAGCAGTTTTATCCATTATCATTTACATTAAATTATTAATACTACACTACGGCGTACTTGCTGCTTTAATTCCTTTTCCAACAGCACCAGCTCCAATGTCAAACATGTCACCTAAAAATCCAAATTTTGAGGACAGAAATCTATTGAGCCATTCATTAAAAGGTTTCAATAAATGCCCATGTGGTAATCTTTCATTTAGTCTACTAAATGCTGTAAGCCCACTTGGAGATATAATTTCTCTCAAACCATCAGGTGCAAAAATAGTCAATATTCCCGATAATAATGACGCTCCCTTCCTTGAATATCCTCCTGTCTTGAATCTATCAGAATGAATAAACATTTCAGCATCTTCTCGAGAATATCCCTTTTCCATCAAAGCAACAATTACTTCATGTTCTCTTTTTAAGGCATAAGCTTTATCCACAGACTTTGATATCAAAAACTTATCACTGAGTTTATCAGTCACATATTTGACTATGGTTTCTGTAAATTTATCATCTAGATCCAAACCTAAAAATCCCAATGCTTTTTTATCTTTCAAAAAATCAAGAAGAGGTTTTCCAGTTACCCAGTCTAAGCCCCAAGAGTAGATTAATACTCCTAAATCAAATAATGCATCTATAGCTACCTTTTTCTCACTTTCACCTGGCTCCACATTAAAGAACCATCTTCTCGCATTTTCAAGTTTACCCCTTGCAATCCTTTCCTGTTTTTTGGCCACCTCCTTATTAAAATCCTCTAAATCTACATTCATTCCTTCCAAAAACAAAATTTTTAATGCCTTTTCCATTCCTACTTTTTCAGCAAGACTTAGTAATTCTTGTGTTCTGGGATCTAATAATGAATCTAAAGTCTGCACCTCGTCCTGTGGTATTCCAGAACTATCACCTGACTCTTCATCCTCCGTTAACGGAATAACTAGCGAATGGGATGCAATAGCAATTACTTCGTCAGGAGTGGGATGCTCTGGCTTCGTTAATGATTCTGGTGTGTCAACTTCAGATTGAGCCTGTTGTGCCAATTGTTGCTCCATCCTATGATGCTGAAATGAGATACCTGCAATGAGTTGAAATGCTTCCGTAGCAGTCATTTGTTCAATAAGTCTCCAAGCCATTGGATGAATCTCTGGAAAATCTCTTTTCCAAGCTTCAATCATCTCAGGAGTAATTTCGGCTCTTGTAGCTCCATCTCTACTCTTAACTGCTGGCTGAAATGGTTCTACTGGTGAAGGGACAGGAGCATCAATAGAAGCAGGAAGATTGCCAGTTACAACTGGAGAAGGTATTGGTGATTCTGTACTCCTTGGAATGTCATTACCTACCCCAAAAGATGGTCTATTAAAACCCATTTTTTCAGTTTATAAATTTATTTTTAGCATTTGAGTATTTTAACATTATACACTACATATTGCAAGGTTAGTTCGCATATCGTACCTCATTACTAAGCCCAGTCAATCTTGCAGCACGTTTATATATCTCAAGCTTTCTTCGTACTATCTTTTGCATTGCCAACTTTTCTGGATCCCTACCATGATACGACAAAATTTCCAAATATATTTTTATCCTCTCTGCATGCGCAGGTGCACAGATAATTGCAGGACATTTACCTTCTTCGGCTAAGGTTAATAACGCTTCAGCCTGCAGAAGTCTTCTTGCATCATTTGGTGACATTCTCTCCAATAATTCTCTATTTGTAACATTGTGCCCATGTCCGGTATATTCATTCCAACGATCAAACCAAAATTTAAATTTAGATTTCGGAACATCTATACCCCAAAGTCCCATTACTTCAACAAAGGGAACAACTGGGTTAGCTGCAAAAAGAACTTCTAAAACTTCGTATACAACTTTATTTGCGATATCAGCTGAAGCTATTCTTTTCCCTAATTCAGAAGCAACTTTAGTGCAGTGTCCAAAAAAATCATATATATATGCTTTACTATATTGTTCAGCCCCTAATTTATTAAAATTTTCAACCTCTTCTGGAAGATAACTTATCAAAACGTCAGTTACACCTGGCTGACCAATAAATGAACTAAGAAGTTCTTTCCAATTTAAGGGGGCTACTCCTTTTATTTCAGACCTTCCATTTACATCATTAGAAGTATTATGTTCAATGCCACAAACATAAACCTTTCTACCTCCAGAAATCTCAACTGCGACACTTGTTCCCTTATCAATTGGAAACGTTGAGGCATATTTCTTATCCAAATCAACAACAACCGCGTCAGTATGTTTTTCAGGCACAAATACTCTTGGAAAAGTCGTTTCTCCGCCAAATCCCATAGACAGTAAGAGACTTATATAATAATTTTAAATCATTAATCGATCTATTCTTTTCTTTTGTTCATCATTACATTCTGGATAAACGGTTGCAACAAAATCATCCATCAACTCAACAATTTGTTCCACCCTTTTATCCCCAACAATTTCCGAAATTTGCTCTATCAAACCATTGAAATCACGTTCATTCTTGATCTCACCTGGATGAAAACTCATTCCCTCATTTTTACAAATTTGCAAAAGTTTTTCAACCGTCGTCATTTGATAAATGGCAATAAAATCATTAACTCTTTTATACTGCTCTTCTGTAGAGTATCCCAATATTTTTAAAATTTCATGAAAAATGTTTATTTCAGTATCTAATATACTCATGTAATTTTTACCAACATTAAGTTATTACCATAATATAATTAAATTAAATTTTTTGCAAATTATTTAAAAATTTGAAATATGCATCCATTTTCCAAGTACTAATATTCTCCCTTTGAACTTGATTCAATTTATTCATACATTGTTAATAAAGTCCCCGAGGGATATTACGCGACTACGACAAATGCAAACCTTAAGAAATTGGAAATTATAATATTGAATTAAACTGTTCTCCAGATAAATGTTAGACAAATCTTACAGCAATCAGGAAGACGTGAATTACTTAAATAACATTTTCAAATTAAGAACTCTTATCTATCACATATCAACCAAATTCACGTTTTTTCACTTGTTAACTTGTTCGTTTATTTTATGCTGTTGCAGGGGTAGCCAAAAGATCAGTGATATTTCCTCTGAGGCTATTCAAACGTTCGCTAAACCATGCATTAGCTGCTCCTGGACCGCCTGTTCCACTTAAACTACGAACATCAGGAAGTTTTGAAGCATCAGAAGTCCCATAAGCCTCATACATCTCAGCTTTTGCCTTTGCTTTATTATAAGCAACGATCCCCGAATATATTGTAAGTCCAGCACCAATTGCTAAAAACAAAGGATTTAAAGCCCCTAACGCGATTGCCGAAGCTTTTATCCCTTCTGCAGTAATAACTGATAAAGCCAAGTGCGTATTACTCAACCCAAATGCTCCTACTAAAGACCAAAAACCAGTTCTAGCACCAGTACTTATCGCACTAACCAATGGGAAATTTTGAGCAAATCTATTTTCAAACCAACCATTCGCTGCCCTCTTAGTAGCATCTATTTCTAACAACTTTTCATTCATCTTAGCTTCTTGCCAAAGACCATAGGTTCCGATAACAGCAGCAGGAATAGTTAACCACGGATTAAAACCTAAACTCGTCAAAATACCTAGAAAACCAGCGCCAATAAGAGCACCACTCCTCTTTCCATAGGTAAGTTTATCTTGATTTTTTTACCATAATCTGGCGTAAAATTCATGTCGACATACTTTAATTTATGTGGTATATTTTAACATATAATAACAAATAATTCAATATATAATATTATTTTTTGATTCATGGAAACAGAAATCCTAACAACAGCAATAACTGTACTTTCAATATCACTTTCCGTCACTTTTTTAGTCTTTTTTATACTCGCAACCATCCGTTTTATCTCAAGACAAAAAATTAAAAACAATCGTAAAAATTTAAAACTTCTTAAAGTAACATTGCCTAGATATCCAAGACCCCTTGATTCCTTAACAGAAAAAGTCCAAAAAGAACAAATAAATGAACAATCTGCCGAACAAATGTTTTCTGAACTTCGTGGAATTGTACCTGATGATTTGAGAAGATTCTTCAGATATGGGGAGACTATATCTATGGAAATCGTAGCAACAGCCGAAAGCATTTCTTTTTTTATTTACTGTTCACCTGAATTCAAAGATTCACTTAAACGAACAATATATGGTACACATCCTGAAGCAGAAATAGTGGAAGTAAACGACTATTTTGACGAGTTTACAAAAGATCCCTTTGTTTATGGATACATAAGACTTGCAGGACCAGCATATGCCCCAATTCGAACTTATGAAACATTAGGTGGTGACACACTAAATACTTTATTAGCTAAACTCACAGATCTACACGGAAAAGAGAAAATTGCCATTCAATTTTACAGTACTCCTGTAGGCGATTCATGGAGATCAAGTGCCCATTCTGCATTGAGAACAGCAACACAAACTGCCGGAGATATTAATAATACAGTATTATCCGGAGGACAAGATAGATCAATAATCGATAATGAACTATATTCCGGAATTGAGAAGAAGATGTCAAAAAAAGGATTTCTAACTGGTATAAGAATAATTTCTGTAGCCGAAAATAAACAGACTGCAACGACAAATTTACAAAGTGTGGGTAAGGTTTTTGCACAATATGAACTTCCTCCTATGACACAATTTGAAACAACAATGTACAAAATTAATACTTTTAATTTCCTTCGTGACTTTAAATTAAGAATAAAACCATTTTTTGATCTACCAATATATAGACAACAATTTATAACCAATACAGCCGAACTTGCTACCTTATTTCACCTCCCAAGTGTAGAAGTGCGAATTCCTAAGTTAGAATGGCAGAGATACAAAAAAGAGCCTGCTCCAGCCGATATCCCTCAAGAAGGGTTATTTTTGGGATACAATACCTATAGGGGTGAACGTAAAAAAATATTTATAAAAGAAGATGACAGACGAAGACATTTCTACATAATAGGACAAACCGGTGTTGGTAAATCAGAATATATGAAACAGATGTTCTTACAGGATGTATATTCTGGAAAAGGATGTTGTTTCATTGATCCACATGGAGATGTCGCCGAAGATATACTCTTTAAAATCCCAGGACATCGCAAAAATGATGTTGTGTATTGGGATCCGGGAGATACACAATACCCTATGGGTCTAAACATAATGGATGTTGAAGGTGATGAAGCCAAAAATATAATAATAAACTCATTCATTGATTTACTTTACAAACTATATGACCCAAATAGAGTTGGAATGATGGGACCAATGCTTGAGAGAACAATAAGAAATGTAATGCTTACCGCAATGGAGGAGCCCGGATCGACATTGATTGAGGCATTAAGACTGATTACAAACCCAGAATATGCCAAAACGAAAATACCAAATATAAAAGATCCAATTGTAAAAACCTACTGGACAGAGCAGATGGCACAAACAACCGACTTTCATAGATCTGAAGCATTAGGATATTACGTTTCAAAATTTGATCGTTCTATAACAGATAAAACAATAAGAAATATAATTGGGCAATCGAAATCAAGTTTCAATTTTAGACAGATAATGGATGAACAAAAAATATTGATAGTTAATCTTTCAAAGGGTTCTCTTGGAATTGAAAACATGACATTTCTGGGAATGGTTCTTATCCCAAGGATATTAGTTTCAGCAATGAGTAGAGCAAATATACCCGAACCAGAAAGAAAAGATTTTTATCTATATGTCGACGAGTTCCAAAATTTCACTACTAATGATTTTGTATCTATATTGTCTGAGGCAAGAAAATATAGATTATCACTTGTAATGGGAAACCAATATATCAGTCAAATCAGAGAAGATATTAGAAATGCAATATTCGGTAACGTAGGGACATTGGGTGCTTTCAGAGTAGGAATTGATGATGCAAAATATTTAGCCCCATTTTATCATCCAATTGTTAATGAATTTGATTTGTCTAATAATGCAATTGGTAATATGTATATAAAATTACTCGTTGAGGGAAGACCAAGTGAAGCATTTACTGTAGCCTACGATTGGAATGAAATACAAGCTATCCCAAGAAACGAACAGATTGCAAATGATATTATTGCAAGAACAAGAAGAGATATCGCAAAGGAAAAATCATTAGTTGAGCAAGAGATCGTTACAAGAGCAAACCTTATTTAAGTGATAACTGATAAGTAATAGGTGATAAGGGATATTATTTATTGGTGCTGGGATATGAAATTGGTCACTAATCATTGAGAGCTATCAGATAAACTCTTGACTTTTCTAACAAAATGTAATAGACTATTTTAGTCGGTATATAATATAATAAAATATCGTTATGAATCTTGGAGAATTTGGACGAAAAATAGAAAGCGGTGCAAGTAATGCTTGGGAATTTGCAAAAAAAGTCCCAGGTAATGTCGCAGAGGCCGTAAAAGAAGTTCCTGAAAAGGCACTGGAATTATGGCATAATCTAGGTGACAAAATTGAGAGATTAGGTAATTCAACTGCGGTCGAACACATTAAAGACACTGGAGAAACAGCTGGAAGAATATTGGGAGTTATTGTTGATGAAGGTAAGAAAAACTTTACTAATGAAGGTCTTGCAAAACTTGTTCCAGCTGCAGCAGTTTTATCAAGAGTTGCAAGAGGTACCTTAGGAGTAAGAAATGGTGGATTGATAGACAGAGGAGTTGGTGCATTAGAAACTGGATTGGCTATAGCCGCAAACTGGAAAGAACACAAAGCAATCGCCTTGGCAACGTTAGTTACTGCATTTACTCCAAGAATATTCAGATTTGGAATAAGAGCCATCGATGTTGCAGCTACCTTAAGAGCTATAAAGGATATGAACAGATTTATAGGTGGAGTTTCTGAAAGAAAAGACGAATTTAAAGCACCTGGTACAGCCCCAGCCGTAGAGGTTTCACCACCAGAAGCATAGAAATTTGAAAATTTAAAACCGAACAATATTTTATTTAATTAAAAAAATATATGACCAGTAGAGAACAGTTCATTAAAACCGTACTGTCAACTACCCTCTTTACTGACGAAGAGAAAGTAAAGATTGTTGACGCAGTAGATTCTTTAAGTGAAGAAGCTCGTGCAAAAATTGTTGAAGAAATTGAAGGTTATAATGCACGAACAAAAGAAAGAGTAGCAAAGTACAACACCGCAGTTAAAGAAGAATTTGCAAAATATAGAGAAGAACTTAAAAATATACCTGAGATTGCTGAAAAAGATATTGATATTGCAAACGCCACTTCTCAAGTATTAGAAGATGCAATAACTAAGGCAACTAGTGACTTAGTTTCCTAATTAACAGAAATGACACTGCTAAAGCCGGAAACACTTGAGGACACTGATAGCGAATCTGGACAAACATTTTCTTTTGCACAAGAAACTAACTCTCCAGCCAGAACTAAACCTCAAAAAACTGAAGATGATATACCTCCTTTACCTGAGTTAGGTGCCGAGACTCTAAAAAATGTTTCAGAAATTCAAGAAGATCTTATAGTTGAAGATGCTCAAGACAAACAAGAGACAAAGAAAGGTATTCTTACACATTTAGACACTATGATTAGAGGCCGTAAGTTGACTTTAGATAGAGCAATTCTCGATTTAATGATTGCCTTAAGCATCGGAACTGCTGGAGCTATTGGAGACAATGTCGCCCTATTTGATAAGGTTCCATGGCTTGGTATTGTTCTAGAATTCGTGAGTGATCAGGGGCTTAAATGGGTAGCCAATGAGTTTGACGAGAAAGTTAGAGATTTAGTTTCAAAGGTTGCAAATAAAGATTATAGAACTAACAAACCTTTTATCGGTGGAACCGCAAATTTGGTTTCGGAGGGAATTGGGCTTGGAACTAAGGCACTAGTCGCGCTTGGGTTTATACCTGCTGGAGCTATTGGAGATTTTGTAAACCCTGCAACTGTACAAGCAGTTCTTGAATTTGGAAAATATACGCCAATTATAGGAGCAGTTGTTGAAAGGGGAGTTAATACTTCAGATAAACTTATTGGTAGAGTTACAGGTCTAATTGGTGAAATTTTTGGCAAAGTTGAAGAAGAAAAACCTGGATTCAGTTTTGATAATTTTTCTAAATGGTGGGATCAAAAATTGCAAGAAGGCGTGGTTTTTAGTCCAGTATAAGTTTAAATTTCAGAATTATGGAAAGACCTGATCCTTTTGAGACAAGACCTCCAAGGGGTGGACTTAAACTCACATTTGAATCAGATAAAAAAGAAAAACCTGCAGAAGTTGAGTATATCCAACATCCTATTTCAAGAGAGGCGTATGAAGCCCAAAGTCCTGAGAATCAAATATTAAAAAGATACATTGAGATAGATGGAGGTAAAGTTCCCATAGAATTGATGACTGGTACTAGAAAAAACCAAGCGGTGAAGAAGAAGGTTATTTTTTTATGGGAGTCAAGTTTGAAGATGGTGCCGTAGGCACGATTGAAAATGGAACCAAAGATAGGAATGGGAATTTAATATTAGCCACACCATCAAATAGTAAAGTAGAAGGTGTTGGCCCAGATCCAGACAGTACTCCTTTCACTATTAGAGAACCAATAATAGAAGAAAATACAGTGGATTATGTTGAAATAGATGGACAAAAATATAGGGTTCAAGAAAGACAGGTCCCCAACAACACTCAACCTGTTCCTGGTATTCCTGATAGCCTAAGTCTCACCAAGAGCGAACGTTATATAGTTACAAAAGACGGACAAGAATTAATAGTTAGAAATAATTTGGAATATAAAGAGGTTTCAAACGGCCCATTTATAAGTGATGCCCCAGAAAAAAAAGGATTAGTACCTATTTCTGTTCCTGGAGTATTTGATGAAAAAGGTAATTTTCATCCAATCAAAAAAGGCTACTATGATGAAGAAAGAGGGTTACAACCTACAAGAAAACAAATACTCGAAGATTTAAAACTAGGAACAGAATTTAAGCTACCAAAATATTCCAAGTAATATCTGTTGATAATTCCTTTTTCCCCTAAACCTCCCCAATAACTATTCCACAAATGTTATTGAGTAACTTCGATTGTTGAAACACCTGATTTTACAATCTCACCGATTTTATTAACAATCGCTCTTGAAGGATCAACATTACTGGTACTTGGAGCATCCAAATGTCCACAAATTATAGCATTTTTTGATATTTTACCTGTGGAAATTAAATGTTTAATCAACATTGCTCATATCTTAACTTGTTGTTCATTGATCGTAGAACCATCTGTAGCATCAGGATATCCATTTTCATTTGTGTCAACATAAGTTCCAGAGATTTCAATTGAAACTGTCTTTGCACTATTCCATTCAACGTTTGAAGCAACACTATCTACATTTAAGGTGGCATATCCAGGTTCTACAAATTGATACACAACGTTATCCTTGTGAACCAAATAGTTAGTACAAGCATAATCCTCTGAATACAAAAATCTATTTACAACTGGATCTAGAGACTCTGCGGTAGTCCAATGAAGCACCACCCTTTCAGCTGGCTCTTCTGAATGCCAATATTTATTTACATCAGAAGCCTCCACACCGCCATTAGGAAAATAAGTTCCAATCATCCAGTTTCTATACGCTGTACGTGGAGATTCTTCATCCTTAAACCATTGCGTCATATCATATTTTTTAGAAATTTCAAGGTTATCTTCTCCTACTTCAAATAATTCTTGGACCATTTCTTCAAGAGTATCTCGTACCCCAACAGTTCCTTTTAGCCACTCATTACTATCACTATTTATCCTTTTCACCTCTGAAACTTCTATATCGCTACTCCCGGAAAAAATGAATTTTTACGGCCTTTCATTAGCAACAATGCCACGTTAGGTGGAATTGGTATATGTGAATACTCTTGAGCTACCCTCACAATTTCATCACTTTTTATATTTTTACTAAAATCAAACAATATTTCTACAATAGCCTTATCATCGTAACCTTTAGCATGAAGCTCACGAGCAATATGCGGATAATCTAATTGAGCTCTAAACAGATCCCAATAAAGCTGTATTTGTTTTCCTTTTGATTCTCCATATACTTTCTCCAAGTCCTCATACGTATCGACAACGTTACGTCCGCCATTATACATCGCAGCCACTCGAATCAGAACGATTGGATGATTTGGATATTTATCAATAAAATCATCTCCATACGACTCACGAACCAATTTACGTGCCTGATTTAGACAATCCTCCATAACGTCAAGCACATATGGCAAATTATTTTCAAACTTGCTTAAATTTGCAACAAGATTGGAATCTTTATTTGCCAAAACATAATACCACTTTAATAATCCCTCAACATTTAGCCATTGACGAGGAGTTGGGTTATTCTCGGAAACAATCCATACTCTTGAATCAAGACTCAAAGTAGAAAGATATCTGGCATCAGCTAAGAACCATCGGGCTGCACTATTGTATTTTTACTTGAAGCAGGCAATAACTACATCAGTTTAATAAGTGCATTGCCCCTATTAAAAGCACTCTGTTCACTATTGTCATTTAATAACATATTTAATTCATTCTGCTCTGAATTATTCCCCAATTTAATAAAATCACCAGTCGAAACATTAAAAGGCATAACTTGCCATGGCCCACATGCTCCACTGTTATTGGATTTTATTGGAATCAAACCACTTTCAGGCATACCAATTGACATAACAAAATCTATAGGAATTCCACGACTGTTTAATTGATCTACTACTGATTCAGTCATCCTTGATCTTACCCATGGACTAAAAGCAACAGGAACATACTTATTAGCTTCAGAAACATCATTTGAATAATATGACCTCCCAACATTTTTTAATGCATCATAACCTTCATACCCATAATTAAATGGAACATCTAAAGTCAAACCGTTGGAAACTGCTAATACTTCATCTAAACTTACTTCCTTTTTGGTTTCTACAAACGGCTCTTCTTCAACAACTTCTGGACTTTCATCACTTGGCCCATCTTCACCTTCTTCAATCATTTTGTCATCTTTTGTTCCACCAAGTCGAGTTAAATCATCAGAAAGAGGTTCTTTGGAAACTGGAGTAACCCCATCCTCTGGAATTAGTTTACTTCCTTTTCTATTGAACTTTGCTTTCCTGTTGCCATTACTGGTTTTTCAGTAGTAACAGGAATATCTTTCTTTATTAAATTTTTAGATTTTGGAGGAAAAATTTTATCCCACAATCCACGTAACTTTGGAGGTTCAGGTAATTTTGAAAGATTATCTCTTACTTTCCCATATACACCAGCTACCATACTTCCACTGTTTTTAACTACCTCTCCAAACTTTGCAATATTCTCAGCTCCCACTTTTATAACCTTGGTTGCCTTGGGTAAAGATAAATCTTTAAATATACTCGATACTACCCCTAATCCTTTTTTAAACACTTCAACTGGAAATGGCATATTCATTATTGTAAAATGAAATTAAAAAAATGAGAGCATTGTCATATAATAGGTTGATCGTATTTACATAATAAATTTGTCTATAAAAATACTCTCAAAACTAACGTTTAACACCAAAATCAGTTATTTTAATATAGCACTCTTTCAACAATATTGTCAAATAATAAAAAAAACTGCAGTCAAACCATTATTGTGCTAAAATTAAAGTAATATTAAATAATTCACCATTTATGAAGACGCTAAATAGTATTTTAAAAACACTATTTAAACCTAGTGACATAATAACTTTCTATTCATTACATCAAAAATTGAAGGCTCATGCAAAAACCCAGACCCTCCCCACTTCATACTCATTACCCAATTTCATCTCTTTTCCTAATGATTTTTGGAAACAGGTTATCACTCTTTACAAACAAACACTCTCAGATAAACTTGAACGTTCTATTTCTATTTTTCTATGGGAACAAAAGTATATATTCGCAACAACTATAAAAGGTAGTTCATCAAAAGTTGAAATAAAGGGACAGATACGAGTAGCATATGAATTAAAAGATCAAAAACCTCCATTTACCTTTTTTAGAAAAATATGGATTGACGATAAATTATATTCTCAACGACAAGTCTCTCAAAAACAAGTACCTAAAAACATAGATAAACCTTTATATTTATTTCACCTTCATACACATCTTCCACACAATTCGAGTGAATATAATAATAATGAGACAACAAATATTGGCGAGGATTTTACAGAAAAATACAACTATTCATATTGGTCAGCACAGGACATAAAAACATTTATTAATTCCAGCTCGATAATTACTGGTCTAATTACTGATAAATTCAGATTATTAGTCAAAACTGATAAGACTCCTACCTCAATTGTTCAGATCACTGATGAAGAAATTTCTTCTGAAAAACTAAAAAGCCAACTCTATCTTATTGAATATAGCGGAAATTTTGGTCAGAATCTATCATTAAATAGTTAAATATATTAGCTATTCACTTATTACAGAACAACACACTTGTCAACCCTCTTGACAAATTTTACAAGCACTGTTAGAATGGTATTGTACATAAAATCAGTGTCAGCTAAAATGCACAAAACTCAAACACTTTTACTTCAACTTTCACAAACTACCGACCTCTCAAACTTGACACTCCGTCAAATTGGAGCATTAATCGGCGAACCCCATCCTCAAAATGTAAAACATCACTTGTGTCAATTAATAAGTAAAGGGCTTCTTGCCTCAAATTTAAAATATAAAGCTCATACAGAATTTGGAAGTAAAGCACTTGTTAATATTGATTTTGTAAATATACCGATTGTCGGTACCGCAAATTGCGGACCAGCAACTCACATTGCAGAGGAAAATCTTGAAGGGATGCTAACCGTTTCCAGGGGCATACTAAAGAATAAAAATAAGGTTTTTGCAATTCAGGCTGACGGTAATTCTATGAATAAAGCAAATATTAATGGTAAGACAGTTGATAATGGTGATTATGTTTTAGTTGATGGAGAAAAACGGTCACCACAAAACGGTGATTATGTCCTATCAATTATTGATGGATATGCAAACATAAAACGTTTTTATTTAGATAGAGAACATTCTCAAATTATGTTAAAATCCGAAAGCCAGCTTTCAATTCCACCAATCTTTATAGCCACTGAAGATTTTTCAGATTACATTGTTGCTGGAGAAGTGTTTGATGTACTTAAAAACAGTAAATAAATAATGGAACCACTTGCTTCACTTTTCAGGCCGGATTGTTTAGAAAATTTTATTGGACAGAAACACCTAATAGGACCTGATGGACCAATACGTACTCTTATAGAAAAAAGAGTTCTCCCATCAATGGTTTTTTGGGGACCTCCTGGCACTGGCAAAACAACGCTGGCTTACATAATTTCTAAAGATTTACATTATAACTTCCACTACATGTCTGCTGTTAGTAGTGGTAAATCCAAATTACTAAAACTTATAAAAGAAGCTAGAGAACAACAAACTTTATTTAGCAAAAAAACCATCCTTTTTCTCGATGAAATTCACAGATGGAATAAAGCCCAACAAGATGCACTACTTCCTTTTGTTGAAAAAGGTACCATTACCTTAATTGGAGCTACAACAGAAAATCCCTCATTTTCACTAAATTCAGCCTTACTTTCACGAGTAAAAATATTCATTTTTGAGCCACAAACTGTTGAAGATATCACTACCAACCTAGAGAGAGTAATAAATAAACTAAAAGAAGAAAAGGGACTTGAAATTGGAGATAAAACAATAAGAATGATAGCAGATTTAGCAAATGGAGACGTAAGATCAAGTTTAAGTATATTGGAGATCGCTATTTCACTTACTCCAAAAGGTAAAACTATTACGGAAGAAACTATAAAAAAAGCTGTTCAGCGACAGATTTACCATGATAAGCATGGCGAAGAGCATTACAATATAATTTCAGCAATTCACAAATCGCTACGAAGCTCCAATCCCGATGCAGCTTGCTACTGGACAATGAGAATGCTTGAAGCAGGAGAAGATCCACGTTATATAGCACGAAGAATGGTAAGGTTTGCAAGTGAAGATATAGGGAATGCTGATCCTCAAGCTTTAATTTTAGCTATTACTGTTTACAACACCGTTGAAAAAATTGGTATGCCAGAATGTGATGCTTCATTAATGCAACTTGCTCAATATTTGGCAAAAGCACCCAAAGATAATAGTGCCTATGTTGTTGCACAAAAAACACGAGAAGATGTTAAAATACATGGTAATTTACCGGTACCTCTTCACTTGCGTAATGCAGAAACCAAATTGATGAAGGATATTGGATATGGTAAAAATTATGAATACGACCACAATCTTGAAAACAAGAAATCCGATCAACAATGTATGCCTGACAAGTTAAAAGACAGAAAATATTGGGATTAGAAATTTTGAGTTTTAAGTTTTAAATTAAATATAATTTAAAATTCAGAATTTTTAAAGCATGTTCCGTTTTTTTACTGAAAAACAAGAAATAAAAGATAATACCCTTTACATCACCAAAGAAAGTGATATCCATCATATAATTCATGTACTAAGGTTACAAATTGGTAACGAAATAGAGGTAGTCTCAAACAATAATGTATATTTAGGTAAGATATTGAATTTTAATGATAACAAAATAAAGATACAGATTATTAATAAGTCTTGTTCTCCACAACAATCACAAAATCAAATAAGAATAAATCTTTTTCAATCTATAATTAAACCATCAAACTTTGAATTAATTTGTGAAAAGTGCACCGAAATTGGTATTACTTCAATTACACCAATCGTTTCACAACATTCGCAATTTGCTGAAGAAGTATTCATTAAAAAAAATGAAAGATTTAATAAAATTTGTGAAGTTGCATCAAAACAATCAAAACGCACTACAATACCAAAGGTTAATAATCCAATTACTTTAAAACAAATTGAATTGATTAATACTTCGCTAAATATCATATTTGATAATACTGATTCATCTTCATCCCAGTCTATAAATTATTCCACTTTTGAAGAAATCAATTACTTTATCGGACCTGAAGGAGGTTGGGGAATAAATGATCACGAAATATTCAAAACATTTCCCAATATGCTAAAAATATCTCTTGATGGAAACATTTTAAGAGCAGAGACTGCTTCAATTGTTGGACTAACAATAATAAAAATAAAAGCCAATTTGTGGAAAATATAATCCGTCAAAGAATTTTAAATATTACTGCAAAATTATTCTTGAATTTGTAACAAATCACCCTCAACGATTCCAAACTTTTCAACTGTACCACCTGGTAACTCTAGTACCGAATAATAACTTCCATCTGGAGCGTAAATTGGGCATTCTTCAGTCTCACATATCGGTACAGAATTAAAGATTGAGAAAACTTTATTCTCAGAATCTAAAAATAGAATATCAAGGGGAAACTTTACATCTTTCATGTGAAATCCACCTGTAGTATTTTCAGTAAAAGTAAATAACATTCCTTGATTCTCCCCAATTGAATCTCTGCCAGACAAACCGCTAGTTCTCGTTACATCATTATCTGCTACTTCAAGACTAAAGCTTCCTTTAATTGAACCAGAATTATTAATAATAGTGGCGTCTTTAGTAACCATGGCATTAGCATCCATATCAAGATTATAATTATTTATCACATCTTGGTATTGTTTTTGCATTTTTATTTGATTTTGGATATCCTCAAATTCTTTCTGATCTTTTGCAGAAATAAAACTTACAATAAAAACAGACAATATAAGGGTCAAGATAAACCCAAAAACAATTATACTTCCTGTTGATCCAAGTACTGAAAAAGATTTCTTAACATCCCTCCAATAATCTTTTATCCAACTTGGAATTTTAACTTTTACTTTCATGCCATAAAAATAATAATCTTAAACATGGTGATTATACCATCATGAAAGTTAATTAGCGAATATTTACATTCAATAACAAGGACAAACCAAAAGCAGATTATTTATAAAGATTAACTCCTCCCATTGAAATAGGAACAGGAATATTCAAGAGACCAAGTGCTGTTGGTGCAAAATCAGCAAGTTTTCCAATTGGTAATGTAATAGGAGCAAAACCATCTCCAACAATCATAAATGGAACTGGAAAGATTGAATGCTCTGTGTCCATCTCTCCTGTTTGAATATTTTTCATTTCTTCTGCATTACCATGATCAGCAGTTATCATTACAATTCCTCCTCTTGCCAACATCGCCTTTACTAGCTGTCCTACACAATAATCAACATACTCAATGGCTTTAATAGTAGCAGATATATTACCAGTATGTCCAACCATATCTCCATTTGCATAATTCAAAACAATAACATCATATCTGTCCATATTAATTGCCGATAATGTGGAATTTGTAACCTGAACAATACTCATTTCAGGCTTTTCATCATAAGTAACAACTTCACTTGGAGAAGGAATATTAATACGCTCTTCACCAAGAAATTTTAGGTTTTGGCCACCATTGAAAAAATAAGTTACATGAGGATATTTCTCAGATTCAGCAATTCTTAACTGGGTTAAACCTCTCTCAGCTAATACTCTACCAAGAGGTAACTGAATATTATTTCTAGGAAAAATGAGATTACTATATTGTTCAAGATTCTTTTGATAGGACATCATACTTGCAAAAAATATAGAGTCACCAATATAGTCTCTTTTAAAACCATCAAACAAGGGATCAATCAATGATTTCGTAAGCTCAACTGCCCTATCAGCTCTAAAATTCATAAATAAGACCGAGTCACCATTTTTTATTACCCCAAATTCTTCAATACAAAAAGGTTCAATAAATTCATCGGTTGTAGCCGTCAAGTAACCCTTTTCTAAAACCTCTTTCCAATTACTAACTTTTTCTCCTTTTCCATCAACAAGCAACCTATAAGCTTTTTCAATCCTATCCCATCTTTTATCTCTATCCATTGCATAAGCTCTTCCAATAATTGATGCAATTTTACCAACCCCTACTTCAGAAATCTTAGCTTCTAATTGTTCTAAATATTTACTTGCACCTTTGGGCTCGGAGTCTCTTCCATCTAAAAAACAATGAAAAAAAACCTCAATTCCTTTTGCTTTTTGTCCAATTATTTCTAATATTTTTAAGAAGTGTGAAATATGAGAGTGAGTCCCTCCATCACTTAGTAATCCCATTATATGTAATCTTCCACCATTTTGTTGGGCAAAAGCAATAGAAGAATTTATTGCATTATTGGTATTTAAAACTCCTAGTTCGATTGCTTTATCTATCCTTAATAATGATTGATATACTATACTCCCAGCACCTAAGTTAGCATGTCCCACCTCACTATTTCCTTTCGTTCCAGAGGGTAACCCTACAAATTCTTCAGAAGCTTTTAAATATCCATGGGGGTAAGCACTCCACAGTCTTTCAAGATTGGGTGTCCTTGCCCTTGTTACTGCATTACCATCATTATCAAAAGTACCACCTATCCCATCAAGAATAATCATCAATATTGGTCTTTTTAATTGACTCATTCCTAATTTTCTTATTTTAAAATATCAAATACAAACTTCATCTATTTTTGACTTTTTATACTATCTGTGTTAACATTCCTCTGTTGAAAAACAACAAATTGTGCACGTTACTTTTTCATATTTTAATATTAGCATAAAACCGAAATGAAAGAAACTAAAGCAACCTCGTCCAAAATAACTGTTGGCGACAAAGTTACCGTATCATTTAAGATCGTTGAGAAAGACAAGGAAAGAATTCAGCTTTTCAAGGGATTAGTAATTGCAGAAAACGGATCCGGTAAAAATAGAAGTATAACTGTCAGAAAAGTAAGTTACGGTGTTGGAGTTGAAAGAGTTTTCCCCCTTAATTGTCCATCTGTAGAAAAAGTCGAACTAGTATCAAAAGGAACTGTTAGAAGATCCAAATTGTACTACATGAGAGACAGAATTGGAAAGAAAGCTATGAAAATTTCTAAAGAAGAGATTCTTTAATCCATAATGGGAATTATCAAAGTTTTCAGAAACAAAATATTATCGAAGGGTCATTGTCCTTTTTGTTTGGCAAAATTATCTTTTACTGCAAATGACCAAAAGATCTTTAGTGAAAATTTACCACAAGAAATACCTATTACCTGTGTATGTAAAAGAAAATACAGCTTTAATACAGAAACTCAGAAAATTACAATCACATCCAACTAAGTCTTATACCATTTTCAAATAGAGATCAACCAAAACTTTTTCATTTTTCACTCTTCACTTTTCACTTGTAATATACCGCTAAAGGGAGACTGCTTCCTTACGCAGGCTGGCCTCGATATTTATCGAGGAAAGTCGTTCCGAATACATGCAGGAACAAAAAGGACGGTTCGATTAACCGTAGCATCCAACATATAAAAGACTTATTACTTATCACCTATCACTTAACAAAATACCGCTACGGGGAATCGAACCCCGATTGCCGGATTGAAAATCCGATGTCCTAACCGTTAGACGATAGCGGCGTCAATTAAATAGTAACTATTTATCATTAACTAACAGATGGATTATACCCGAAAACAAAAAACTTGGCAAGAAAATTTGTTCAATCATTTTCATTTGCTTGAATTTTTGTTATTATAGTTCTATAATGAAAAAGGATTAATGAATAATCCAGAAACATAAAAATATTTTATTATTTACTGCCATGTCAGATTTTGAATTAGTTAAGGACGAAACACTAACAAACGAAGTTTTAAAAACAAGCAAAGGTAAAAATGTCTTGAAAAAAGTACTTGGAATTATTGAACCTATTATTATTTCATTTTTATTGGCAATCTTTTCATGGTTATTTCTTGCAACTCCTCATGAAGTCTTCGGACAATCAATGGAACCAAACGTACACGATAAAAGCTTTGTAGTCGCAGCAAAACTAGCCTATAAGTTTGGAGATCCTCAAAGAGGAGATGTAATTATTTTTAAAAGAACAGAAACAAGAGATTATATAAAAAGAGTAATTGGATTACCTGGTGAAAAGATCAGAATTGAAGATTGTAAAATATACATAAATGATTCACCTTTAGATGAATCGGCTTATTTAGCGAATTCAGTTTGCACATTGGGTGGAAGTTACCTGGAAACAAGTACAGATCAACAAAGATATGAAATAATAGTTCCTGAAAACAAATATTTTGTTGTTGGTGACAATAGAAATGGAAGCACCGATAGTAGAGATTTTGGCCCACAAGACATTTCACTATTTAAAGGAAAGGCTGTAATTGTCTTTTCTGGTGGAGTAAAAAAACAAGTCTTTACAATCTCAAGACCAAAATATAATATCTAAAATATTCCTTATTAATGATAAAATTTGTTATTGCTAACCAAAAAGGTGGTGTTGGAAAAACAACTACAGCTATAAATCTTGGAGCATATCTTGCAAAAGAAGGATATTCAGTATTGTTAGTTGACCTGGATCCACAAGCCAATCTTACCTCAGGAATTGGTTATGAAAGAAAATCCAATAGTGAGCAGGAAATTTATCCTAACGTCTATGATGTAATGGTTGATGGCAAGAAAATTTCTGAAATATTTTCCCCAACTCGCAATGAAAAATTGTACGTTGTTCCATCACATCTGTCACTAGCAGGAGCAGAAGTTGAAATGATAAATCTGTTATCAAGAGAAAATATTTTGAAAAATGCTCTCGATACATTTACAGCTGTTGAAAAATTTGACTATGTAATTATTGACTCTCCCCCATCGTTAGGATTACTGACTATTAATGCGCTCGTAGCCTCTGATCATGTCTTGGTTCCAATACAATGTGAATATTTTGCACTAGAAGGAATTGGACAGCTTTTTGAAACCATAAAGATGATTAAAAAAGTAAATCCAGACTTAGACATTGGTGGAATTATATTAACAATGTTTGACGCACGTACAAAACTTTCAGAACAAGTCGCAAACGAGATAAGAAGTCATTTACCTGATAAGGTTTTTAATACAGTAATTCCACGAAATGTAAGGTTATCTGAGGCTCCATCGCATGGTAAATCAATTATGGATTATGATGAGAAGTCAACAGGAGCAATAACTTATCACAAACTTGCAAAAGAAGTTATAAAAAGATTCCCTCCTAAATAAAATAATAATAGATATATGGAAATCACTGAAAAAAATGAAAATAAAAGATTGGGAAGAGGGTTAAGTGCACTATTATCACAACAAGCACAAGATAAATTATCAGATTCAAACTCATTGCAAATTTTGGAAATTGACATAAGAAAGATAAAACCCAATCCTTATCAACCAAGACAACAATTTGATCCTGAAAAACTTATTGAACTCGCTGATTCTATAAGATCTAAGGGTGTCTTCCAACCTTTGCTTGTAAAAAAAGAGGGTGATTTCTATATTTTGGTTTTTGGAGAACGAAGATTACGTGCAGCTAAAATTGCAGGTTTTGAAAAAATACCCGTTATGGTAAAGGAAATTGCTGATTCTGATATGGTAGAAATGGCGGTACTGGAGAATATTCAAAGAGAAGATCTCTCACCAGTTGAAGAAGCAAATGCTTATGAACAACTAATGAAAGAACATGGAGTAAAAATCAAAGATCTGTCTAAAAAAATTGGAAAATCTATCCCATATATTTCTAATAAAACCAGACTACTTCAACTTTGTCCCGAAGTACTTAAAGCTTTGCAGGAAAAAGAAATAACTGAAGGACACGCAAGAGCTTTAATTCCTTTAGAGTCTAGATCTCTACAAAACCATGCATTACGATTGATTATTCGTGATGAAATGAACGTGAGAATGGTAGAAAGATTGGTTAATAAACTTAAGCAAGCTGATAGCGAAGACGATATCGAAACCAAAAAAGTAATTCAATATGTTCTATCTGCAAAAGCTAAGCAAATACAGAATAGTATTTCAAGTAAACTTAAACTCCCAACTCAAATAGTTCCTCTTAAAGAAGGAGGAAAAATTGTCATCAAATACAAGTCTGATAAAGATTTAGATAGGATTATGAAAGGCATAGCCTAATATTTCCTTACATGTTAAAAATTACGAAAACTTGCTTTCATAATCCCTATTTTACTAGTTAATCTCAACTGAATTCGTTATTCCATCCATAAGTAACAAGGCTTCATTTAATTCCTCTGAATTTCTTTCAGGTGGAAGATAAAACATGTATGTATCATTAGGAAAATACTCAGAGGCTTTGTAACTGTAGTATATGGTAAAAAAGTTATAACTAATTTCGTCGTACATCTCACCTTCGCCGAAGCCACTAATATTTAAATTATTCGGGGAAACAACATATTGACTAAAATTCCAATACCATTTGTTATTATCCTTTTCATCCTCACCTGCCTTTTCATCAGGTATAGAACTCCCCTTTACATAGCTATTTACAATATAACCTTCATAAGAAGCCGGAGTTACAACCTGATTTTCTGAGTCAATTTCAATATTAGGTCTTATGGTAGCGTCAATATAAAAGCCAGTTCCTCCACCAGTAAAAATAGGATCTGCACAAAGTTCCCAAAGATAATTACCATCTGTTACAACAATGAGATCATCCTGATCACCTTCTTCAATGTACCAACCTCTTGGATATTTAAAGGAGATCCCCCAGACATCATTATTATATTCACAAAAATCATTTTTACACGCATTGGAATTTTGGGAAAGAATGTTTGTATCTTTATCATCATCACTTTGGGAATCAGTTTTGCTCTCATTATTTGAATTGTTATTGCTTGTAATCTCACCAGTATCTATTACCTTGGAATATCTATATTTTCCATAAGGAAACCCAATAATAAGCCCACCAGCAAGAGTAAAAATAAAACCCAAGATTAATAAAGGCACAATTAATTTATTATCTTTCATATAATTTGGTATAAATTTATGTATTAAATAATTTAGTTTTTTGAAACAATGTTGTAGAATTAATTACTAATATTAAATTCTAAACAAAAATAAATCAACATCCTTGAAATATAAGTACAACTTAGTATACACTTTATCAAAATTTACTTTACTACATATATTAAATTAGCTAATTAATTTATAAGAAACCAACGTGAATAATCAAATTCTAGAGAAAATTATCGAAATATTAGCAAAAAAATATCCCAATCCACAAACACCCTTATTACACCGTAACTCATATGAATTGTTAATTGCCGTTATTTTATCAGCTCAAATGACAGATAAAAGATTAAATACAATTACACCATTACTTTTTGAAAAATATCCAACTTTTTCATCCTTAGCAAATGCAAATATTGAGGATGTGCAAAAAATTATATCAGGTGTAAACTACTACAAAACTAAATCACAACATATTATCGAAGTATCAAAAACTATTAATTTAAAATATGATGATAAAATTCCTGAGACTCTTGATAAGCTTATAGCTATGCCAGGAATCGGAAGGAAAACTGCAAATGTAATCTTAAATGAAGGACTCAACATTTCAGAAGGTATTGTCGTAGATACTCATGTAATAAGAGTATCCCAAAGACTTGGCTTTACAAATAATAAAACAGCACAAAAAATAGAAATTGACTTGATGAAAATTATTCCCAAACAATATTGGCGAAATATATCTCTTTGGATGATATTTCACGGAAGAGAAACATGTGTCGCCAGAAAACCCAAGTGTGATGAATGTAAAATAAAGGATTATTGTAATTACTATAGTAGTCTGAAATAGTTGTAAGTAGACAGTAAGCGGGAGGAGGTAAAATACATACTACTTACTATATACCACATAGCATGTATTTCAAACTGCAATATTAGTAATAATCTCCACGAAATTTCGTTCAATAATTTAAATTTCAAAATTTATAATTTACAATCTCATAGGGTTTGCATTATTGTAGGTTTTATATTATTATATAGTTGTTAAAATTACCTGCCCTTTACTGCCATGAATGAAAATCAGATTCTGCAAAAATTAATCGAAAAACAGAAGATAACTTCTGAAGTTTTGTCTAATCTCAAAACTGAATCAGCTCAAACTGGGAAGAATGTCGATGTATTATTGATAGAAAAAGGCATAATAACAGAAATTGAGCTTGTGCAAATAAAAGCTGAAATTTTCAATATTCCTTTTGTTGACTTATCACAAGTAACAGTAACTGATGAATCATTAGGTATGCTTCCTGTTGACACAATGAAGCGTTACAAAATGATTGTGTTTGAAAAAGAGGGCTTTGTGATGAAAGTTGCGATGTCAGATCCATTTGATATTCAAGCAATTGGTTATGTGAAAAGTAAATACCCCAACTACAAAAGAATTGAAACTTACATTTCATCTCGGGAGCAGATATTTGAAATAATTGATAGAAAAAGTTCATCATTAATTGGTGAATCCATTGAGGAAAGTCTCTCGGATTATCAAGGAGAGGATATGGAGATTCAAGATTCAGGAGAAACTGTTGATGCTTCTGAAGCCAATTTATCCAACGCTCCAATTGCAAAGATTGTTAATACAATTATCGAATTTGCAGCAAAGAACAAAAGCTCAGACATACATATTGAACCATTAGAGACCAAAACAAGGGTAAGATACAGAATACATGGTGTAATGATTGAAAAAATTTCTCTCCCTAAAAAGATCCATCAAGCGTTGGTTGCACGTATAAAAATAATGACCAAGACAATGAAGATTGATGTGAAACGTGCCCCACAAGACGGTCGTATCCCTATGAAATATAAGGACAGAGTCTTTGACCTTCGTGTTTCATCGCTTCCAACAGTTTATGGTGAAAAAATTGTTATGCGTTTACTTGAAAGAGGAGGCAAAATTCCTGCCTTAGAAAATAGTGGTTTAAGAGGACCAGGATTTAAAGTTTACTTGGATGCAATTACTTCTACTGTTGGTATAATTTTAATTACAGGACCAACAGGATCAGGTAAAACACAAACATTAGCAAGCACACTTTTAAGAATCAATGATCCCAAAGTTAATATAATAACTTTGGAAGATCCTGTGGAAATAAGAATTGATGGAGTAAATCAAGTTCAGGTTAATCCACAAGCAGGTTTAACATTTGCAAAAGGATTGAGGTCAATTCTTCGACAGGACCCAGATATTGTTTTGATTGGAGAAATTCGAGATACCGAAACAGCTCAACTTGCAGTACAGGCATCATTAACAGGACATCTTGTACTTGCAACATTGCATACAAATAATGCATCCTCTGCCCTTCCAAGACTTGTTGATATGGGTATGGAAAATTATCTTTTAGCATCAACAATTAAAGCAATTGTTGCCCAAAGGCTCGTAAGAACAATTTGTCCTGACTGTATTACTGCGTTACCCCTTACTAAAGAAATAATCTCTGATATTAATACAACTCTTGGAAATATTGAAGGATTCAACACAGAAAGTTATCTAGAAGCAAAGTGTAAACAAGGTAATCTTCCAGCATATTACAAATGTCCCGAAGTTATTAATGGCGAAAAGACATATTATACCTATAAGGGAAATGGATGTTCAAAGTGTAATGGTACTGGTTATGCAGGTAGAATTGGTATTTTTGAGGTATTAGGAATGAATGAATCAATTGGAAGACTTTTAATGAAAAACAAACCCTCTAGCGAGATTGAAGCAGAGGCTGTAAGACATGGGATGATTACAATGGTACAAGATGGATATATTAAAGCACTTGATGGAATAACAACAATTGAGGAAGTTATGAGAGTTATTAATACATAAAAAATTTAATTTAACTGCCAAAGTATGAATATAAATGACCTACTAAACACAACTGGAGTTACAAGCCAACCAACCAATGTTGCAAAGAATCCCACTTCAACCCCACAACCACAATCTCAACAACCTATACCAACCGATCCAGTTACTTCCCAACCTCAAACGCCACCACAACCAAACGAAAAAGAAAGTATAGAAGAAGTAGACTCAAAGGAAAAAGATATAAAAATTGATGTTCCACTTTTGCCTCCTTTAGAAGATACAGACAACACTAAGGATCTAACAACTCCACGACCCCAAACCACAATACCATCAAATGAACCAGAGAAGGTCATTACTAACACTGATATTTCCCTACCCCCATTAGAAAAAACTAACAAAAAAGAAGAGGTGACCCCACAGGAAAATGATACAAAAGTTGATGTTCCCCCTTTGCCTCCTTTGGAAAAAGCAGATGATGTTAAAGATTCAACAATACCTCAACCAGAAATTGAGTCCCTTCCACAACCAATTGAAATGGACATCAACAATGAATCAACAAAAGATGTAACAACTACTGCACCAACTGCAGATTTAACACCTCCTTTGCCCAACATACAGGAAAATAATACCAATATCCCAAATGAAAATATAGTTGGCCCAACTGCACAACCTTCTACCCCAACAGCTGGAGCAGGAGCATTGTCATTAGAAAATATGCAAAGCCAAATAGTATCGGGTAATAATGTATTGGAAAGTTCAGACATGTTAAATGCTACTAGTTCTGCATATCCTTATACAATGAAGCAACTTCTTGAGATTGTCGTTCAAAAAAATGCATCTGATTTACATATCGGAGCAAACTACCCAGCACTAATTCGTATTGACGGAGAATTACAACCAGTTGGCACACAAATTATAACTCCAGAAATAGCCAAAGATCTTATTTTTTCGATACTGTCAGAAGAAAATAAAGAGGTAGCGGAGATTAATAAAGAAGTTGATATTGCTTATGCATATGAGGATATTGCAAGGTTTCGTGTAAATGTCTATCATTCTACTGGAAGTATGTCAGCAGCACTACGACTTATTCCCAATAAAATCAAAACTATGGAAGAGCTTAATCTTCCTAAAATTTATCAGAACTTTGTAAACTTAAAGCAAGGATTGATCTTAGTAACTGGACCTACTGGTCATGGTAAAAGCACAACACTAGCAGCAATTCTTAACGAAATCAATAAAAGTAAACCTTTACATATTATTACAATTGAAGATCCAGTTGAATATGTTTATCCTGTTGGAAAAGCACTTGTTAATCAAAGAGAAATGAAACAAGATACCCATTCATGGGATATTGCATTAAAAAGTATATTACGTGAAGACCCTGATGTTGTATTAGTCGGTGAAATGAGAGATTATGAGACAATTTCTGCGGCAATTACTATCGCAGAAACAGGACATCTAGTATTTGCAACGCTTCACACAAATAGTGCTTCACAAACAATTGATCGTATTATTGATGTATTTCCAGAACACCAACAAGGACAAATTCGTACACAACTTGCTGTCGTTATTGAAGGAATCATTGCTCAAAGACTTGTAAAACTGAACGGTGGTGGAAGAAGAGCAGTATCTGAGGTTATGATGGGAACTGCTGCAGTCAGAAATATAATCAGAGAAGGAAAGACTTATCAACTTGATAATGTCATAAGAACCAGTGGCGATGTGGGTATGATTTCAATTGAAAGATCACTCGTTGACCTGGTTAGAGAAGGACTTATTTCAGTTGAAGATGCACAACTAAATGCTATCAATCCTGAAGAAGTATTACGTCTGTTAAAATAGACCTTAAATTTTTACAATAGTTTATGAACCAATATTCATACAAAGTAATCGACAACCTTGGAGTCACTAAAAAAGGAACGGTTGAAGCTAAAACCAAAGATGATGCAGTACGTGTATTACAAAACGCAGATTTTAAAGTTATTTCAATAGATGAAAAAGTAGCTCTTATCAATTCCGAGACCCTTAATAGTATAAATATTGGAGGAATACCACTTAAAGAAAAAGTAATTTTCATGAGACAGATGGCAACTCTTCTTTCAGCTGGAATCTCACTATCAGGTGCTTTGGAAATACTCGAACAACAAATATTAAACTCTGGTTTTAAAAAAGCTGTTGGCAACGTAGCAAAACGTGTATCTGAAGGTATTCCGTTCTCAAAATCATTGGAAACAGAAGAAGGAGTGTTCGACAGTATCACCATCTCTTTAATTAGAGCGGGAGAAGAAAGTGGAAAGATGGAAGAAATTCTTCTTAAGCTTGCAGAAGAGTTAGAGAAAAAACAAGAATTTCAAGGAAAAGTAAAATCCGCGATGATCTATCCAATAATAATGTTAATAGCTATAGTAGGAGTAGTTGCTGTAATGATGATTTTTATGGTACCAAAGATGGTTGAAATGTTTGCTGAATTTGGAGCAGGAGAACTCCCTTTTTCTACAAGAATTGTCGTTGGGATAAGTAATTTTATTATTAAATATAAATTTATTATTCTGGCTTTAGTTATTGGTGGGGGTTTCGGTTTTAGATATTATTACAACACAGATAATGGTAAAAAGGCATTTGATAGGATATTACTGAAAATTCCTATCTGGGGTAACTTTATTCAACAAGTGCAAGTAGCAAATTATACAAGAACAATGGCATTACTCCTTAAAAGTGGAATGGACATTGTTGACATACTAAAATTAACTAGCAATGTCTTAAGTAATTACTGGTTTAAAAAGGGGTTACTTGATTCTGCAGAGGAAGTAAGTAAAGGAGTTCCATTAGCATTACCGATATCAAGAGTTGAATTTTTCCCTCCTTTGGTAAGCAGAATGATTGCTGTTGGTGAAGAAACTGGTAAGCTTGAGGTAGTTTTTGAAAAAATGTCCGAATATTATGATAGAGAAGTCAAGCAAATGACCGAGAACTTATCTGCAATGATGGAGCCAATAATGTTAATTGTTATGGGTGTAATTGTCGGTTTCATTGCTTTTGCTGTTTATGGACCAATGTTTGAAATGTCTAGTGTAATTGGTGGATGATCCTTTTAAATAACTAGATTAGTATTGCCCAAACGCCCCTTTTGTGATATAATAACCCAATCGTATTTTTATTTCTTCTAAAATTATATCAATATGGTAGAACCTTTAACGCCAGAAATACTAACTCAGGATACAATATCGAAATTTTCATGTTTATGTAAATATCAAAATATTATACCGGGAAATAACCCTGCTGATGATGAACGTCTAGTTGAAAGATTAGTTTTATCAAGGAATGAAAAAGATCAATTACTAAAAGCAATTAATGGAGGTAGAGTAACAACAGATAAAATAACATTAACTGAAGGTCAAATAAAAGTTATTACAAGCGAACAAATAGATCAAGAATTATTAGGGCCAAATAATCTACCTCAAGTTGCATTCATTCCTGTAGCAAGAACCAGGTCACAACATCTCAGATTACTAAAAAGCTATCAAACATTGTGTGTAATCAGTCAAACGAGGGGCATTGGAAATAGTGGTCCTTGGAGCCAAAGAACAGTTCCGGAAATTGAGCTATCGAATATACCTGATTTCAGAGCAATTTTAAACGAGGATATTCCACAATCAGCTTATCAAAACGTTGGATCAAATATAAAGCTACCACATCAAAGACAAATTATTCTTCCACTGACTCTTTCAGCTGAAAGCCAAGCTAAATTATCAGTTTTCATTGCGCGATTTCAAGATCAAGAATTTGACCAATCCAGGATATCATTAACTTATAACGATATTGTCCAGGCAATGACAACTGAAGATCAAATAATTTTTCAGTTAGCATTCTGTGCGACAAATATAGCTGAATTGGTAGATATACTCCGATACTATTCACCCGCGTTTGGAGGTGATTTAGAACAAGGCAATTACCATAGATTTCTTTGTTATTTACTTTGTGATACATTCACTGCGGACAATGCAACAGAAACATTAGAAAATGCAGTAGATATCAATCGAAGGAAAGTAGATATAATTTTAAGAGCGTTAACCTACATTAAAGATCTAGAAGAGCCTAATAAAACACATAGTATTCTACCTGCAAAAGTGATAAGAGTTATTGACGGTATGGCTATGTTACTCTCTCCAGAAATGTATACCCCCGATAATAGATTATCGGAAAGAGGAAGATATGGTGGAAGAGCAACAATGTTTGCTAGAGAAACTATAAGAGCAGCTTATGAAAGAAAAGTAAATCAACAAGCAAGTGAAAAGACGAATGCTCATAGACTAAAACATTATGCTGGAAAGATGTTATACGAAATGGCAAAAGAAAAATTCGGTCAAGACTTCCAGGAAAAAGTTGCCAATATTGCAAATGGAATTAAACTTGGAATGCGAAAAGCAATAGCGCAACAAGCCGATTTTCCCCAGGAATTTACTTCGCTTTTTGAGTCAGAAAGACCCTCCATGGTCAATTTCAAAGAAGCACTGGGATTACCAAGTAGACAAATTGCAAGTCAAAAAAGGGATATTTTTGTTATAAAATTAGGATTAGCACTAGCCCAAAAATTAGTAGATGAAAGATCAATGCCAGAAGCTGCAATGGTAATTGACATCATTACTAAATTATTTCGAGATCAAACAAAACTTGTTGACCTTCGACAAATTGATCAGCTAAGACAAAGTATTGCTGGAAAAATAGCCTAATTACTGCTTTCTACCACAGCATTTCTTATATTTTTTACCACTTCCACAAGGACAAGGATCATTCCTTCCTACTTTCGCTGAAGCTACAATAGATGAACCCACTTTAGTTGGAGTTACCGTAGGAGAACTTTCTTTTTTATTTTTTTCATTCTTCACCTTTTCATTTTTCATTTGTTCGTTGCTTAACTTGTTCACATTTAGCTTGCTCCCTCCCACTATTTTTTTTGCCAAGATTTGTGAGATTTTTTCGGGATCACCTTCAACTTTAACTTTAAAAATACGCCCTACTATATTTTCAGTTATATCATCCAACATTGATTGAAACAACCTAAACCCTTCATTTTTATATTCTGTTAAAGGATCCTTCTGTGCATAACTTCTTAAAGAAATTCCTTCTCTTAATATACTCATTGCATCTAAATGTTCAGTCCATAGTTTATCAATTGCAGATACAATTATCATACGCTCAATATCTGTTGCAACTAAGCGAAATTCATCAAAAAAGGATACAAAAACTGCAAACACAACTTTCATCAATAACTCTTGTAAAGCTTGTTGATGGTCATTGTTCTTATCTGATTTTGACATCAAGTGTTTTAACACCTCTTCTTCGAAATTATTATATTTCAGATCTATTTTGTTAAGACCACTTTTAAGTCTCTCCTCTGGAATCAAAGCAGTAATATTTTTTACAATCTGTTTTCCTTCATCTTTGTCAATTTTTCCATCTCCAGTATAAGATGCGTCAAGAATTGACATTATTCTTTGAACAATTTTTTGTAAAACCCATATTCTTGTCGGTAAAAACACAAAATTGTCCTCAATTTTCCACTCTCCTACTTCCATTTCCAACTTACCCGCATCAAAACGATAAACATTATTAATCCCATTTACTCCCCAATTTTCACCTAATAAAGAAAAATCCTCCAAAAAATTACCCAATAATTCAAAATCAACTAAATCAAAAGATACTTCAGCATAATTTTGTGAAAGCGACTTACCACTATTAATAATATTTGCGTGAAGTTCAGCTTCTTTATCCAACAAATCCAATAATTTATCCCTTAGTGAATAAATAATATTCCTATGATTATTCAATACATCATCATATTCTACAAGGTGTTTTCTTATTTCAAAGTTTACATTTTCAACTTTCTTTTGTGCTGACTGAATAGCTCTTGCAATCATTGATGCTTCTATTGGCATATTTTCATCGACTCCTAAACTATTAAACATGCTGTGCATAATATCTCCACCAAATCTCCTCATTAACTCATCCTCTAAAGAGACGTAGAATCTTGAAGAACCAGGATCTCCCAATCTTCCAGATCTACCTCTTAGCTGATTATCAACACGTCTTGCTTCATGCCTTTCGGTACCAATTATATGTAAACCACCAAGTTCTTTTACTCCATTGCCTAGTTTAATATCTGTACCTCTACCTGCCATATTAGTAGCAACAGTTACAGCTCCTAATTGACCAGCATTTGCAACAATATGAGC
>DAOOWV010000004.1:0-50403 GCA_035371485.1 Candidatus Dojkabacteria bacterium
AAACCAATCCCATCTCGTAATCTACAAAAGTAGAAATCTCCTATAAGGTATAGACAACCTATCGTTCTTGCGACAACCAACAATCTACAAAAGTAGAAATCTCCTATAAGGTATAGACATTAATTACCTAGACTATAGCCACATCTACAAAAGTAGAAATCTCCTATAAGGTATAGACAGCCCTTTTCTTGTCCAATCCAGCAAAAAAGATACAACTAAAAATATAAAATGTTTTAGGACTTTTGGTTTGAATTGGACTCATTTTTGTTAATTTAAAATAACTTTTTTAGTTTATGTTACTTTTAACAAAAAATATAGGGACAAAGGTTTAGTCTTATACCGTTTTTTCCTTACAGATGATTTCCACCTCATATTCAATTGTTAATGAGCATTACTCAAAGTATACTACATCACTTTCTTCATGTAAAGCACTTCCGTACCTTAAAATATTTTTTTTACATCCTTCACAAATGGAGAATATCAATATACTGTCAGTATTTTCAAACGTCTTCTTGTATTTTAAATCTATCTCTGTCAAAATATTTTTTAAAACTCTCCTGCTATTTCTAATCATATATACGGAATATTGTACTTTGTATCCATATTTTTTTAGGAATTTTGAAAATTTTGCTCTTTTTTTATTGGAAACAAAATCATAACAAACTATGATCATATTTGAAATATTGGAAATTTATTTTTTTGTCTGTCCATAAAATATCTATAAAATCCATAAATGTACTTATATATTTTCTCTTTGTTATTCATAATCATAGTAAACCATATATTTGTATAATGGTGATTATATTTAATATTCATGAAATACTGTCCATTCTTGAATTTAAAATCTTTTTCTTTTATTTGTTTTAGATTATATGATTTAATTAATTGTTGATCTACCAATGGTCTTAACGGTTCCATAATGTCACATGGAAGGGATTCTCTTTGAAAGAACAGTTGGTGATAGATGCCTTTATATGTATCAAAGCCGAAGAGTCTAAGTAGTGCCCCTACATAATTAAATAAGAATGTATATCCGATATCCAATAGTAAATTTGGAATATCTTCTTTTGTTCTTGGGGCTCTACGTGACCAGCTTATATTGTTAAATATTAGTGAGTAATATTTATATGCACAACTTCCCTCTAGTCCTAATAATTCTTGGATATTTTTTACTTTTTCTATTTTTGAATTGATGTTAATAATTGATTCTGGAAGTTTTTTTTTGTTTAACCTCAAAAGCGATATTTGATTTTGAACCTTATTTTTTACGATACTTCTTGCAATTTCTAGGTTACTACTATCGGCTAATGTGTATTGTTTCTTACGTAGGATATAGTTTCCTTCTGCCTGAGCATTAATTTGTGCATAGGGTTTCAGGGATTCGGTAAGTAAAAAAATGGAGATTCCATATTCTTGTAAATTTCTTATAAGTGGTGTGGTTATGGAAGTGGTTCCACATATAAATACACAAAATACTAAGTGAATTGATATTTGATTAACAAATTTATTATCTTTATATAAGCGAATATTACTATTGTGAAATTTTAATAAATTGGGTAATGAATCATCGATATTACTTATATATAAAATTTTCTTCTCTTTAAAATCAGGAAGAGTCAACATATTTATCACATAATACATTATATATACACTTTGTACATTTTATCGGATTATCTGGACTTTTAAATTGATGGGGATCAAATCCCCAAATTGAGTCTATTAGATCTTTGAACATTTGCTTTTGTTCTCGTGTAGGTAGGTCTATTTCATATCTCTGATTTTGACTTAGAGAATGAATAAACATTTTCTTAACTTCGTAGCCCATCTCACATAAACAGAGCATTTCTGCATATAGTTGATAAATGTATCCTACATGAATTTTTGAGACTTTATATTTTCTTTCTATTAAGTATTTGTTCTTTTTATCATAGATATCAAACTTCCCTATCAGTTTATACTTTTGGCTATAAATTGGTTGTCCTTGTAGGATATTTTTTGATGAACTATATTTTTGACTGTCTACATTGTCGTGACTTATCTTTCCTTGTTTTTGATATTTTTCATGGTATAAATCTGTATTGAAGTTTTCATAGATGGCGTGAATATAAATAGAGTAGGGGCAGAAGAGAAAGTCATTGATTTTTGAGATTTGTATTAGTTCATACATTAGGTTTGCACAAAGTTATCCCAATCTGTTTGTGATACATATAAATCATTCCACCCTAATTTTTCACAATCTCCTTTTGCTTTTGCATAGTTTGAAATTTTATCTAAAATAATAATTCCTTTTCTTGCTATATTGTATGCTCCGTTATCATCACCATTTTGTGGTAGATTTTTACCAAATTTTTCTGGGTTACGACTGTCAAAGAATGGCTCAACTGGCGATAGTATAAAGTCCTGTTTATTTATTTCAGTTGCTTTTTCATCAGTATTTCGAATCTGACATACAAGATTTAAATAAAAAATAAATTTTTTGAAAAATTCTTCATTTCCTTTGGCTTGAAGAATTTTTATTTGGTCAAGTATATTTTTATTGAGATCTATTTCATGGGTTTCAAATAGATCAATGAAATAGTCTGTCATCTCTTCATAATGATCATAACCTCCTTTATTTTGATTTAGTTTTTTGTTCCATCTAAATCTTTCTACATTTGAGCATATTGTCCAAATGGTCTTCTGTGGATATTCATTTTGTTGCTTAAAGTTTTTGATATCATAGGTAAATTTAAATCTATTATTATGAAATTTGATATCAGTGAATTTTAATATTTCATTTTTAGCTTTTTCTGCACTACTATATTTAAGATACAGATTGGGTCGCCATCCTGTTATTGGATCAATTTTAGAAGTATAACTTGCCTGAGTATAAAAAATAATTCCAGTTTGTTTCCCCATTTCTTTGAAGGTTGAAAATGGTGCTGTCAATTGATATGCTTTTAATAGGTGACCAGCTTTTTGGGGATTCATTTCATTTTTATTAACCAAAAAATTCAATTTTTCTATCAGTGCTTTTTCAAGTTGCTGATAAGTTGATTTCTCAATACCTCCCCTGATTTGCTTGAAGCGCATATTAAGGTCTTCAAAAACAATAATTGCATTATACTTAATTGCCAGATCTGCTATTTTTTTTATAACTTGAGAAATGTAACCTTTCTTAAGATTTTTGATTCCCTCGATCTCTAGCCAGTCTTTTCTTTCTTGTTCACGATTAATAGCTTTTTGTATAAGTTTATTCTCATAATTAGTATTATTTATTATGTTTAGACTACCACTATCAATAACGTTACCGCTTTGATTGATTAATGAATAATAAGCTAAATGTTTTTCTCCTCTATCAATTCCGATAATATTTACTTTCTTATTGTTTGCTAGAAAATTATTAATTTGAGTATTAAAGTATCTTGCATCACCTTTCGTTCTATTAATTGTGAGTGGAATGTGAAAAAATATTTTGTTTTCGCTATATCTTTTGTGGTCCACAATGGTTTTGTCTCTTTTATCTTTTTTGGTACCTAATTTATTAATATCTGTTTTCGGTCGATAAAAGATCTCAGCTTGTCCATTAAGTTTCATTGGAAAGTTTTGAGAAATGTTTTCTTCGGAAAAGAGTGATTCGAAGTAGAGTGTGTGCAAATTTTTTCTTCCCTTTGTACCTTTGTTCCAGTCTTTATTTTTAATTTGGAAGAGATATAGCTCGCCTTTTTGATTTTTTTCATGGATATAGCTTTCAGAAATTTCCTGAAAAGAAATTTTATAACTATCTTTAGCTACATCTTTAAAAAATTCACCAATATTTTCTTTATATTTTTCAGTTGGCTTTAAATTTCTGAAATTGTAACCGGTCCATCCTTCGTATTTTGTCAGACATTTTTTATAAAAATCAATAAGTTTATGCATACTTTTCAATGAAAAGGTTTCTCCTTTCTTGAATTCTGAATTTTTGTATAATGAGTAGATATCCTTTGATGGTTCAAAAACGTTTAGTCCTTTCTTTGAAAAACAAACCTTAGGAAACATTTTGGCTTGATCAGGAAAAAACTTGTATATTACCTTTTCATACTTTCCATCTTTCAATCCATTGCTAAAATCTTGTTTAAATCTATCATCAAAAATCTTGTTATGTCCTTTTGCCATAATTCCAAGAAAATACTTTCCATCTTTTCTTAAGATAACTGTTGAATTATCTGATTCCTTGTTTTTATCCCAGCCATTAGCAAGTGTTGGATTTTCGAAATTTAACTTCCACCTTTCTTTACTATATGGGTTTCTGGTTAGATAATTTCGAATCTTGTTATAAACTTGCACGATTTCTTCATAGGCATTTTCATAAAAGTTCAGATATCCATACTCTGGGTTAGTATAAAAATCTCCTTCATTTAAACCGCTCTCGTTCCAAACTCTTCTTTTCTCAAGGCTAAAATATTTTGCTATTTGGTAAATTGTTAAAACAGAGTCGGCAAAGTTTTTAATAATAACTTTATTTTCTGTATTATTTTTGAAATTTTCCAAAACTATTTTAAAATTTTGTCTAAAAATATTGTATCCGATCTTTTCTGATTTTCCTGTTTGAGTGTTGTGGAGCTCATTTTCAAAAAGACTTGAAAACTCATAGTCGAAGATTTTCAGGAATTGTGTCCAAATATTTTCTTTACTTGTGAGAGACAAAAAACCTCTTTTATTTTCCTCCGAAATATAATATCGGTCTTTCCAGAAATTTTCATTTGGAGAATCTTCAAGTACCCCTTTTATAAATGAAAGTGGAATAAAATCAGGAAGCGAATATTCACCGTCTTTTTTTTTTGCAGATGAGGAAACTATCTTTGCTTCTTTCATTGCTATAAAAAGTAGTTCCTGAAATGACTCAAGATTCTCTCTGTCGACATATTTGCAAGAGTTAGGATTAAAAACTTTTTCTTCAATATAAATTTGTGAGAGATTGTGTGTGTGCCAATTCTTAACGAAATCGTCAAAGAGATTTTTTAGAACAGATATTTTCTCTTCCGCTGATTTATAAAAAGTTGTTAGAACATCCAAAAGCTCTTCGTCAGTCTCAATCTCATCGATAAATTTTTCTTTCTCACTTAGAATTTGTTTATCTAAAGATTTAAAAAACGGAAGTTTTTTTTCGGTTTTTTGTCTGTGAAGGTTAATGCATTCATTTAAACCTTTTTTCTTTTCACCACTACTAAGAGTTTCACCTCCGAGTATTTTATTATATAATTCAATACCGTCTTGTAAAAGACAAGAGATATAGAAATTTGGTGAAAAAAAATCACACAATTTTATTTCAAAATTCTCTTCAACTTCTGAGAAATTAACATTATTTTTTACTTCTTCGAAGATTAACAAATTGTTACAGAATCGTCTAAGATTTTGTTCAATAATACGAGTGGCTATGGTAGCAGACGTTCCGTCATCTTTGTAAAAGTTCTTTCTAGTTTCGAAAAACCTTGTAAAATACCCGGTAAAACCTTTCCAACTATCAAATACTGAAATTTTATTTCCCTGTTCATCAACGATGAAATTTCCTTCTTCATCTTTTAGGAAGGATTCCTCTTCATTTCCGTAAAGTGGTTTTAATAATGATTTAAATACTGACTCTTCAGACAAGATTTCAATATTTTTGTTCTTTAATCCAGGATATCGAGTTGCCCACTGTTCAGCTTTTTCATTAAATTTTGATACAATGAATTTTCTTAATTCGGTCTCTCTTCGTTGAAGCTCTTTTTCGTTGTTTTTTTTATCAAGTTTCCATTTTTTAAAGATTTTAAAATATTCTTCAAGTTTTGGTATTTCTGCACTCTCGAGAGATTCTTTTACAAATTTCCTATGAAGCCTATCAAAGTAAGGTTTGGTAGCTTCATATTTTTTCTTAATTATTTCATCTTTTTTGAAAACTTGTGCCTCATCAAGCATTTGCTGTGTCTTTCCTATCGGTTTTAACTCAAACCTTAATGTCTTAGAAAGTGAATATTGATTTGTAAAAGAGGAGAAGATACTATCAGAAGAATTATTCATAAAGGGTCAGGTGAAAAATTATTTCAATACAATTCTAACACCTTTTATAATTAATTAGAAGCCTTTTTACATGATATATGATAAGTAACATATTATTTACAGGTGAGTTCGTTAAAAATAAAAATACAAACTAACAAGTGAACTAGTGAAAAATTGAATGTTCTTCCGTTCATTCATTCTTTCATTTGTTCGTTAGTTCACTTATTTGCTTGCAATATATAACGTTATTTGTTAAAGTTTATGTACATTTATTAAATATTTAAACAATTAAAATGAATAAATTTTCTTTCAAACTACCCAAGCCCAATAGAAAGCAATTTTTAATAATTATTTTCTCCTTACTGGGAATTATTATACTTGGGATGTCAATCTATTTTGGCTATCTCTTTATTTATAACCGTAATACTAAAATTACCTCAATAATTATTACTAATCAAACAGAAAGTTCTGCGACGATTGTTTGGCAAACAGACAAACCTGTAAAGGGAAGTATAATTGTTGGTGGCTATAAATATTATGATAGTAGGGACATTGAAGAAATTGGTTTAGGTGAATATGAACTCAAAAACCCCGGAAAGAGATATACACACTATGTAACTGTCCCCAAATTAGAAGCAGAACGTGAATATGAATTTCAAATTAAACATGATTTTGTAAAAACTATCTCTGATGTTAATAATTTTAAAACTGCTTCAGTTGCAGAAGAAATAAAGGATCCAGATCCAGTTTATGGTTACGTTTTTGATGGTGAGGGAATGGAAATAAATGATGCTGTTGTACTGTTATATGTCGAAGATGGTGGTGAATTTTCGCAACCATTAGCAGTTTATGTTTCAGATAATGGTTCTTTTACTTTGGATGTTGGAATGGTTAGGAGTGAAGATCTAAGTTCACAAATATCCTTGCCTGAGCAATACTGGGAAAATATTTACGTGTGGAGTAAATATGGTGAAATAGTAAGGAGAGTTGATAGTAGATACGATCGACCAATTGGAGGCGTTGGTACTGAGGGTGATAGATTACAATACGGTAAATATACTTCAAGCAATAATGAAACATCCTCTATTTTAAATTTTTCTGTTTCCGCTGGCAAAGATTCACCTGCATGTTCCGCAGGAGATAGCTCTGTTCAAGTCTATGGTGAATGTTGTGGAAATGGAAAAGCAAGAGAAGTGAGAAAATGTTCTGACGCATCAACAGGAGTTTTTTATTATAAATTTAGTGATTGTGAGCACGAGGCAAGTCATTGTGGAGGTGGAGGTTTAGATAGTAAATGTAATGGAAATGGGATAAGGGATTGTGAAGGTTACAATACTGGAAATTGTGAAAGCGGTGTTGATTGTGGAAATAGTGTTTGTGGAAGTTGTGCTATTCAAAGTGAAAGAGGAGTTTCGGATCATTGTAAAAATGGTACAAAGGATGAAGGTTTAGAGGAAGGGACTGATTGTGGTGGTGCTTGTCCTGCTTGTTCTGCTCCGAGTCCTGCTTCAGAAAAGAATGATGCTTGTCCTCCTGGTGGTTGTGCTGCTCCAACGTCGGTTCCTAAAAATGGTGTTGTTGTACAAGAAGTCCCAGATTCTGAAAAATTCATATCAGATAACAATTGGGGAGGTGCTGGTGATTATTGTATATCTGATAATTTATATAATTGTTCTGCTAAAAATAGCTGTAGATTAAAAAAAACTTGTACTTCAGGTTGCTATGTTGCTTCAGTTGGAAAAAATGACAGATGCAATGTTGATGACCCTTTAGTTGTAAAAGATGAGAGAGAAACAGTTACTTTGGAATCCGGGCCGATGCAAACGGATAATGTCGTTGCATCTAGTTCATGTTCATCTGGGTATAGTATAGATGGTAGATGTTGTGATATGGCTATCGTTGATGGAAATGGAAATCTTCGTCGTGTCACCCAAACTCCTGCAGAGCATACGTATATGAGGAGATGTTCGCTTGATGCCTCATGTGTGGATAATAAGGATTTGAGTGGTTTTTTCCCAGAAGGTTGTAACGAATGTGTTGCAAGGTGGGATAGTAGTGGTTATGGTTGTTATGTTGAAGGATGTGGCGTCTTAATAGGACATTTAAATTACACTAGCGAAACTTGTGCTACGAATGCCTGTGAAAATATGCGTTGCGGTACAACTGGAAATTCAACAGGTGATCATGCTCATGTTGAACTAAGAGATGGGACATTAACAAACGACTCGAACTGTACCTCGGATCGTTTTGGACAAGTGTTCCCATGTGAAAATATTGTTCCTGTTGGAGTTAATGAAGCTAATGGTGGTTTTGTTATTCAACATCCTTTTGAATACAGGAAAGTATATGCTGAATTAGAAACAAAATCAATACTTTTAGAGGGGGATCCGATCGTTGATGGTAAAAGGGATCTTCTATATGAAAAATATGTTAACGAGATCCAAACGCAAGATATTATTAATTTATATCCAGGTGTCTACGAGGTGGATAATCCATCTATTACAACAGATGTTATTTACATTAAAGATAAATATGACCAAGTTGTATATTTTGATGATAAGAATGGAAATGGAGTAAAAGAAAATGATGAACCTTATCTTAATATTATGGAATCTCAAGGTATTGAACTTAGCTTAAAAAAAGTATCAGAGGTAATAGAATATGATCTGGCTGTTGGTTGGAATTTTGTCTCATTTCCAATGTTGATGGAAGGAGATGGAACAAGTAATATAAAAACAGCTTCTGATTTGATTGAAGAATTTAGCTTGCAGGGTGTTGTAGTTTCTCATGTGGTTGCTTTAAGGGATGGTGTTTTTTGGGTTTATACAACAAGACATATGGATAATTCTGAGGGTATTGTTCTGGGAGAAGACTTTAATATTTTGCCGGGAGAGGGATATATTGTTTATAGCTTAGATAATAAAAAGGTCTCATTAGCGGGACGTAAAGTTAATGGAAGTTTAGACTTAATATTGAATTCAGGATGGAACTTGGTAGGAATATACCATAGTGATGTTGATTATTTTATGTCAAGTGAAGTAATTTCAATGTTTTCAGAACAAAACAGCTCAATAGATACAATGACTCAATTTAAGTCAGGAAGATTTGAGAGTTATATCGTTAAAAATGGTAGGGTTTTTGGTTTTGATTTTGAGGTATATCCAAATAAATCTTATTGGGTATATATGGGAAAGGGTGAGAATGTTAGAGTAAAAACTAAAGGGAAATAGACTATATATTTAATTTATTATTTCTTAATATGGCAACAGATGAAGTGAAAGTTGATGAGGCAGTAACCACCGAAGCTAAACCGCAAGTAACAGAAGTTAAAGAAACTACTACTAAGCCCGAAAGTATTACACCAGTAAAAAAGTCAAAAGTCCCTCTTATCCTTGGTATAAGCTGTGGAGTGATCCTTTTGTGTGGAATATTGATTCTTGTAGTAATGTTTGTTTTGCCTTTATTAGGTTTAGGAAAGCTTAATTCTCAAATTAGAGAGAAAATAGATGAAGTAAAAGAGAGTGTAGATGAAAACAAAGATGAAGAAAGTGACGATGATGAAAAAGATTCCGAAGAAGATGACAAAACGGGTAATAATATATTTTATGACGGACAAAAAGATCCAAGGATACTTGTGATGACGTATAATGGATGGATAATCGTTAAAGAGGATGGAGAAATAGATAAAGAAGTATTACATCCTGAAATTGCACAAGCTGAATATGGGGGTGAAAATTTTTCATTCTATTCAGGAAGATGGATGCCAAACTATTCTGATGTCTTAGTAGTTAGAGATGGCGCATGGGATGAAGACCATGATTGGTATATTTCTGTAGTTGATGAGGATGGTGAAGAAATGAAAGATATTTATGGATTAGATGGTCAGGAAATACCGATTGATCCTACGTTTAAAGGGGATGGAAATATTTCTTTTTTAATCGGAAGTACTATCGAAGATCCAGATGCATGGGGTGGGGTAGCAAATGGTGGAAAGATAGTGGTAATTGATCTAGAAGGTAATCTAGTAAAAGAATATAACCATACTAATCGACTTTTTTCTGGCAAGAGTGGATTTTATTGGGTCGATGATGAAAAGGGAGTTACTGTTGGCTCATATCCAATCGAGGGGCATGCTGCTTGGTATGACGGAGTCGTTTTGGCAGATCCGGAATTAACAGATGAGAATACTAGTGTTCTGATTAGCACATATACAGATTATGGTGAGCCAAGCTTATTGACAATGAGTAAAAACAAGAAGAAATTGGGAATTATAGCGACAGACAATACAAATTATTATTTAAACGTTTTCACTTTTGATATGGACAGTAATAGCTTGCAACAGCTTACAAATTTTGATTCTACAAGTGGTATCTTTTTGGGCCAAGTAGGTATAGCATATGATGGAAATACTATCTTTTATGTTGAAAGTAATATTACCGATTATAAATACACATTTAATGCTATAGGAACAGATGGCTCTCTGAAATGGAAAATAGAAGATATTGAAATGCCAAGGTCTATCGACAATTGATTTTTGAAATCAGTTTGCAGAACGCAGAACACAGAACGTTTAGAAATTTTAAATTTTGAATTCTAAATTATCGAATCGAAGCCTGATCTTTGAGTTTCGAACATCTGCGATCTGAATTCTCGAAAGGTAAAATGATTTAAAATTTAACATTCAGCAGTCAACATTTCTAACTTGTTCCCAGTACTTTCGCCCTCCTATCTCATTACCAACATCTCATTTGTCACGTATCATCTATCATTTAATTTTACGTTTTTCACTCGTTTATCCCGATGCTTCATATAATCCAGTCAGTTAGCAGAGGGGTTCATTTGTTAGCTTACAACCTTTATCATTTTTCACGTATCACTTATCATTTGTAATTCAGTCTCTAAAAACTCTCTTTCTTACTTCATACATTATAATTGTTGGCAAAAAGAATGTTACATCAGTTAATAATTTTGCAATTGTTATTGCAATAGCTTTGTTATTTAAATATTGTGGGGCCATATACATTAAAAAGGGTCTAATAACAAAACTATCTAAATATTCACCAACACCAAACTCTGCAATTGCGTTTCTTATTACTTTCAGCAAACCGATTATTGTTACTTTTTCATCTTTTGCTCTACGTTCCTTGATATCCTTAAAAAGTATCAAACCATAAAATCCCAGATTATCTCCCCATGTTCCTCCAAGTGCAGTAACTATTCTGTTATTAAAAATGGCTTGTAGAATCATGGCTAATGATATTGATGATATTATAGACACAACGGTGGGTATAAGGTATCTGTCAAATCATTCTAGAATTTTCTTTGACTTTGTATTGGTTTTCATTTTGTGTTTTCAAAAATTTAGTTTGTAATGTCGTAGGTGATTATATATAATAAATTAATAAATTATAAACTGCTGTACGGTATGGCGAACAATTATCAAGATGTTTCACTAAAAAGTATAGGGATATCTGATAGACAGTATCGTATATATATTTTATTGACTGAGTATGGTGTTTCTTCGGTTGTTCAACTAGCTAAATATTCTGGATTTTCTAGACCTGCTATTTATCGAGCCATAGAACAATTAATAAAAAAAGGTTTAGTTGAAAGTATCGTTGATGGAAAGAGAACAATTTTTAAGGCTCAGTCTCCTAACACATTAAATAAATTGCTTAAAGAAAAGGAGAAAAGGATACATAAAGTAGCAGAAGAACTTCCTCAACTTATTGATTCTCTCGAAGAGTTTGGTCTAAAAAGAAAGATGAAATCATATGTAACTTTTTATTCTGGGATTGAAGGGATTAAGCAGGTTATGTGGAACACTTTAAAAACTGTTAAGAAAGGTGAAGTTCTGGGATACAATTTTTTATACTGGAAAGATATTGTAGGTATGGAATTTTCAGACACTTTGTATGCAGAGTGGATAAATAAGAAATATCATACTTATGAACTAACCAACTTAATGGAAGAAGGTGATGTTTGGAGTATAAATAATGAAGGTATTTTGTCTTATGACAAACTTCGATATATTGATCCTAAAATTTTAGCCATTAAACATGAGACATTTATTTATGAAAAATGTTTTTCTATGATTCATTACGAAAATGGAGAATATTTTGGAGCTGAGATTTATAATGAAGAAATAGTGAATTTACAAAAACAATTATTTTGGATGGCATGGGAAAAGGGTGAAGATATGACGCCTTTTAAAAAATTTAAAACAAAGTAAAAAAAAATAGTTCACTAAACGTATACTTTGGTTGAAAGTATGTTCAAGCTATTGTTTACTATCTGTAATCATTAAATGTAAAACAATGATTGATTTTATTGAAAAAAGAATACAAAAATTAGGTCAAAAGGATAATACTAACGGTAAATACGTCTTATATTGGATGCAAGCAAGTCAAAGAATTAAATATAATTTTGCTTCAGATTATGCTATTCTTCAGGCTCAACGTTTAGATTTACCTTTGGTTGTAATATTCTTTGTCGTTCCCAATTACAACGGTGCGAATTCAAGGCATTATAGCTTTATGCTTGAAAATATATTACAAATTAAACGTAAATTAGAACTAATGGGAATTACTTTCATAGTTGAAGTTGCAGACCCAATTTTAAGATTGGTCGAATTAAGTAAAGATGCAAGCTTACTCGTCTTGGATAAAGGCTATTTGGCGGTTCAGCGTAATTGGTATGAGGATTTATTTTTTAAAACATATTGTCCTGTTTATCAAGTTGAAGACAATGAATTGATACCTGTCGATGCTGTATCTACAAAAGAGGAATATTCTGCATTTACATTAAGAATCAAATATCTGAAGGTCGTAAGAGATTTTATTAGTAAATTGGAAATCGACAAATATGAACGGAATACCGAACAACTTTGGAATACAAAAAACAAAAGACTAAAGGATCTTTCGTTTAAGAACATAGAGATTAATAGTATTATTTCAACATTAAAGACTGACGACTCTGTAAAATATACAAAAAATATGATTCGTAGTGGGGAGGATGAGGCGATAAAACAGTTTGATGATTTTATGAACAAAAGACTATCAACATATCAGACTAATCGAAATAATTACACCGATGAAAATACATCTAGAATGAGTGCTTATCTGCATTTTGGGCAAATATCCCCTATATATCTAGTTGGAAATTTGATTTCTAAATATAGTACTGATAATCAAGTATCAATTATTAGCAAAGATTATAGATTATGTGATAGTTTAGGATTAAAGCGTGACGAAAACCTTGAGAGTTTTCTTGAACAATTACTAATAAGACGTCATCTAGCAATGAACTTTGTTTCATATAATAAGAATTATACTAACTTTAGGTGTTTGCCTAATTGGGCTATCAAAACATTGGTGAAACATAAATCTGATAAAAGGTTACATAATTATACTGTTGAACAACTTGAGAATTCACAAACCCATGATAAAGTATGGAATAAAGCTCAAACGGATTTGGTAAATAATGGATATATGTATGGATATTTAAGAATGTATTGGGGTAAGAAAATTATTGAGTGGATGAGTGATCCCGAAATTGCATATGAAACAATTGTTTATCTGAATGATAAATACCAACTGATGGAAGAGATCCTAATGGTTATGCAGAGGTGGCTTGGTGTTTTGGTAAACACGATAGGCCATGGAAAGAAAGGGAGGTATTTGGGATAGTCAGATGGATGAGACAAATTAAATGATACCTGCCCGCTCGCTTATAAAAACAAGGACAATTAGGCGGGAGTGACATATGATAAAGGGTATTGCAGTTTAGAAATTGTGGTATATCGGACTTATGACAAGTTAGATAAAGGAATGCTAATATTGACGTATCTTTATTTAATAATATACTTATAAGTGAAATTTTATTTATTAGTATATTAAATAATGACAGAGTATAGTAATTCTTTTGGGGACTTAGAATTTGAGAGGGGTTTCCCTGTTAGGAGGTTGGTGCAATCTATGGAAGCTGCACTTTTTATTAGAGAAGGAATATCTGATGATAGAAACTTAGAAAAGTTTATGCTTGATTTCTTGACGTTTTTAATGGCGGGATGTATTACTTTAGACTTGATGAATTTTATAGTAGTGTTCTTGTGAGTGGTGCAAGAGCGTTTATAGGGAAAGACTGGGAGAGTTTATTTGCTCCTGCGGCAGAAAACGATCGGAAAATAGGGGATTTTAGGGATCTGGATAATGTAGATAAAGATATAAAGCTTTTAAGACAATCTTATGAAAATTTAAGAAGCAATGATCAAAGTGAAAGATGGGATTCAATCGAACAGGTAATTTCGAAATTGGCGTCTCTAGCATCATTTGGTTATAGACCTGAACAAATTTGGGCACTTTTAAACGAAAAGGAAGGATTAGCAACTTCTCATTGGGCTTATCCTCTATTAAGAGTAAGACAATTTGATATAGCTGATTCGTATTGGTTATTGTTCCCGGGTTCTGAAGATGCAGTAGTTGCTAACGCCTATTATGATGGGTTAGTTGGTTCTTCGAATAGTGAATATAATAATGTTTTTTGTGGCAATAATGATGAATTCAAGATTAGATATGAAGTTCCGACAAAATTATTGAAGGATATTACTGGGTTAACTTATTATTTGGAAAATAGACAAGATAAAATGAGGGGTCCAAATGGTCAAAGGATAAAGAAAGATACACAATCGTGGTATGTTGTTGAATCTTCTGCCCAACTAAAAGAAATGTTTCCAGACAATCCCTTTGCACCTTTGGTTGTTTTTAGTAGAGAATAGTTGAAGATTGCTGTTAGATTGATGCAAGAAGGTATCACTTATGGAAGTGAAGAATTTGATAAAGTAATAACTGAAGAGTTAACAAGTTTTGCAACTACCCTTGGTTTAAAAAAATAACCCTTGAGGTTTTCTAGGTTACTATGTATATACAGTCTTTTACACTTAGTAGATTAGGATGTACCTGGAATTCCACTATTAAATCATCAACTAGTATTACCGTTGAATTTGGATAATCTCTTTGTATTGCTATTATTGCTGGAGTTTTTGATTTCATATTTGAGTTAATGTATACTGTATCTTGTCCAAAATGCTGTACAGCCTCACGGATATTTGATTCTTCTGAACCAGCATTCTCTATAAATTCACCATCAAAAATTATTCTGTTATCAATGTAAGGGAGCATATTTTGATCAAAATTGAGCGTTGGAACAGAATGTTTTCCCTCCATGGCCTCCTATATTTGAGAATGGGTACTCATAATTCCAATTCTGACATTGGGATATGTATCTTTTATATACTGTGCAAGCATTATAAAAGATGGACGTACTGAGGTGTAACCAGTAGTTCCTATTGGTGTTTTTTGGGATCTCGCTCGTAGAGCATTTATAGTTCTAATGTCAATATTTGTTATGACTTTTGCAATTGTATCATCAATATCAAACAATATAATAATTTCTGACTTTGGGCTTTTTTGTATTGCATCCTCAATCTTTTCGATGACGTGACTACAAAAAATTCTTTCTCTTTCATACAATTGTTCCATATGTTCATCTGGATTCAAGCTTACATAAGGGTAAATAGAATCGTTATTTTTTATAATATTATGTGTTACGGTAATACATTTATTATATATTTGATTGTTTATTCTGTCTACATTTAATAATCTAATACAGCGTTTGAAAATTAATCTTTACTTATGGACATGTTATTAACGAATATTTGAAGGCTATCAAGGTGTATAATTACAATAGATTCTCCTTCTATAAGAAAAAAACTAATGATTCTTGGTTGTTCTCAAAGGATTCAAATGTCGATTTATCACTAAACTTTTAATTTCTGGAAATGTAAATTTGTTAGAAGTAAAATTTAGCTCTTGTAGGACTAAAAATATATGAAAAATATGAGGTGAAAAAGTTTACAAGTATTGAAAATTTAACCCAAATCTGATATAATACTCTATATAAAATTCACATGTACTGCTCTTTTACAATATGGGGATGATAGGCTTCGACAAGAATGATTTTGTCATGCTTTATGCGACAATAGGTGCCTGAGGCTAACTCTTTGGGCAAACAAACAAATGCCAAAACAGCATTTACCCGTGCAGTTGACGAACTTAAAACAGCTTACGGAAATGTAAGAAATGCTTTTAAGTTTCGTTTTGACTTCATGTCAGCATAACTAGCTACCTTTGGGTAGTTAATTAACTGAGAGGTTTTGTGATACTTCTTCGGTGGGTCACGCAGAACCTTGTTAAATAACATCGAATATATACCTTTTCGGGTCACCGGAAAAGATATGAATTTATAACAGGTTACGTTCATTCTTAACTATTTTGCCAATTTCTAGGTAAGAATGAACTAAAAAATAAAATTGGATAGTTGTCGTAATTCGTAGAGGGTGGCACATTTTTGGACGCGGGTTCAATTCCCGCCATCTCCACCATATTATTAAAGCTTTATATAGTAACATTATTAAGATCATGTATCATTTATCACTTAATCTTTAGTCACTAATGCATTTTATTTCTTTTTCTGCTATTATCGTACGTAAATAATTTAATGCGTACGTCCATGGAACAGTTTGGTGGTTTACTCATTTTTAGTTTAATTTGCGGTGGATTTTTCCTCTTAGCGTTGGTCCCTTCTATTTTTAAAACGGTACAGCAAAATACTGTTAAGATTGTTGAAAGATTTGGAAAATTTCACAGAGTTTTGGATACAGGTTTGAATATAATGGTTCCCTTCTTGGATAAAGCTGTTGTAACGGTCAGTCTATCCCTTCAAAATCTGCATGAGGAAATTGATGCAGTAACAAAAGATAAAGTCGTAGTGAAGATTGAAGCAAACCTAGTTTATAATGTGGAGCGTGATTTGGTAAAAGAGTTCTATTATGAATTATCCGACGCTATGAGGACTGTAAGAGATTACGTTGAAAACTATATGAGAAGTCACGTAGCGACTAAAACCCATGAGGAATTACTTACAGAAAGAGAAGAATTTTCATTGTTTTTGATAGATAGTTTAGACGATATTCTAATTAAATGGGGCATTCACCTTGTGAGTTTCCAGGTTATTAATATTAGCTTTCCAACAGAAATAACTGATGCTATGAGTAAGGTAGTAGCTTCTCAAAGACTTAGAGAGGCTGCACAAAATGAGGCAGAGGCTCAAAAAGTAAAAGTAGTTAAACAAGCTGAAGCCGACAAGGAAGCAAGAATTATGTTGGGTGAGGGTATCGCAGGACAAAGGAAAGCAATTATTGAAGGTTTAAAGCAATCAATTAATGATCTAAAGAGCATAGAAGGTTTAGATCCTAATGAGGTTATGAATCTCGTTGTTGTTTCACAGTATTTTGATACAATAAAAGATGTGGGATCATCAAATAATACAAAAGTTATGTTTATGAATCCTTCTCCAGAAGGAGCTAATAAACTTGTGCAGGATTTAGCAAGTGCGATGGAAGCGAGCAAGACTAGATGATAAGTGATAAGGAATAAGTGAAATATTGCGAATAAGGACTGGAGCTAATAGCCCTGAGAAATGATGGACATAAAGAAGGATAATTATTCGTCTTTGCAAAACTTTTAAACTACGATTTATGAGTTAAATAATAATATCTAACTAATTTATTTTAAATAATATAATGAAAAAGAAAACAGTTCTTATTATTGTGGGTGTGTTGGTTGGGCTATTATTACTATGTGTAGCTTGTGGTGGTGGTGGTATTTTATTGTTCTCATCAATAATGAAGGAAGGATTTGAGGTTAGAGAGAGTAGAATATATGATATGTGTGAAGCCAGTAAGAATTTCTCACAATCAGATTATGAAGATTACTTTTCAACTGACTATAGAAGTAGAAATACTTTTAATGATGCTAAAAAAGTAGTAACTGATTTCTTCCCCTCAGATTATAATTGTGAAGACCTAAAAGATAAGAGTTTGATAATGCTTTTAAGTTCGGGAGAATCACTTTCAGTAAATACTGGTGATGATAAGACTACAATAGAATTTTCAAAAAATGGACTAACTATGACTTTTGAAGAAGAAGAAGGTGAATACAAAATTGTCAGTACAACAGAAGTTAAATAATACTTTTCTTGTCTTTAGTTGTAAGAATAATTATCAGGTTACTTGCAAGGAACAGTAGTTGGTAAATGTTAGTGAGTATATATCCAATAACAAGTGGCGTTGAAAATATAAAATATAATGGATTTATGTCAAACAGTTTGAGTGATTCCATCTGAACATATAATACAAATTCTACCAAAACTACACTTGCAACATATATTGTTGATGTTACTAATATTAGAATAACCTTTTGTAAAAAGTGGTTTATGTCTAGGTATTTTTTTCCAGCAATGTTGAACCGAATGTAATTAAAATGCCTGCATACCAAATGTGAGTTTTAGTTAATATTGATATTATTGTAAAAATTATTCCACCTGCTAATGCTCCTAATATGCCGAATAAATATTGTAAAGTTGTGATCTCTATTTTTTATTTACTTCAGAAATGGTTTCCATGAAATTTAATATAAATTTATGTAAGGGATTATATTGTTAACCTCTATTTATGTTTAAATTTTCTTATAACTTGCAAATGAATTAAGCTTAATAGTATAATGGTAATATGAAGAAAATTTTAAGAAAATCTGTTATTTTTACCTTTGTTTTTGGATTATGTTTATTCGTATTAACCAGCATAGTTTCTTCTCTTTCTGTGTCTGCGAATGAACTGGATGAGATTAACGAACAGAAAGACGAAAAACAGAAAGAGAAGGATAGAAGAAATAAGGAATTGAATTCAGTTAATTATTCTATCGATAGTACAAGCGGTAGTCTCAATTATGTTTCATCACGTATTACTCTTGCAGAAAAAGAAATTAAAGCAATAAAACAGGAGCGTGAAGAGTTGGAGTCATTAGTTGGTAAATTAGAAGTTGATGTAAGTAATTTAGATGCAGAATACAAAGTCGTAAAGGATGATCATGCTCAAGCCGTAAGTTCTTTGTATAAAATGGTTAATGATAGTAACGATTCAACTGTTTATATTCTCTCGTCAATTTCAAATATTGATGATGCTACTTTTTTTGTGTCTCTTCAAAACAACCTGTACGATGAAGTAGAGAAATTCCAGGATAAATATTCGGTACTTATTGAAAGTAAAGAAATTTTGGACAAATCGTTAGTTGAGCTTTCAGAAAAAGAGGTTGAATTGGAGGATTGGCAAAGATATCTTGATGTACAGAAAGCTGAATATCAGAATTTGTTAATTGCACAAAAGGCTGAAAAGAGTAGAGTTCTTGCTGAACTAGAAGAAGTAAATAAAGAAATTGCAAACCTTGATGCTGAGGCCAAGAAGATTATTGCTGAAAAATATCCACCTGCTCCATCTACAGGAGGGGGAACTGGCTCGAAACCTGTGGGGTCTGGTGTTGGTGCTTTCAAAGTTACTGTAAGAAGGGCGGGGAGTGTTGTGTATGACCAATATTTACAAGGCCCAGTAAGAGTTAGTTCTGGCTCTCCATTGATTGTTAATAATAGTAGGCTTTATCGTGGAGTTCTTGAGGCTAGAAAAGATACCAATGTTTATCTTATTAACGAATTAAATTTTGAGGATTACGTAAGAGGTTTAGGCGAGGTACCTTCTAGTTGGGGAGTAAATGGAATGGCGGTTTTGGAGGCTCAGGCAATTATTGGAAGAACTTATGCAGCTGCCAATTTAAATAAAAGGGTTGCTTATAATTACAATCTTTTAGATAGTGTGGACGATCAAAATTATGAGGGTTACAATAAAGAAATAGGATCATCTTCCGGTTATTGGGTTAATGCTGTAAATCAGACTAGTGGAAAAGTGGTGATGTATAACGGAAGTCCAATTCCAACTTACTATAGTTCGAGTGCTTCTGGTCATACTTTGTCTAGTCAAGAACGTTGGGGTGGGTATAGAGTTTATGCTCAGGCGGTTTCAGATTGGACGGATGTAGGTACAGGACAGAGTTATGATAGTCTTGGTGGTTCTCCCTATACCAGGCGTAATTGGGGAGGTGGAACGACTTGTGATCACGGTGATGGAGTTGTTGATTATGCGGATTTAGTAGATTTAATCGATGGAGGTATTTATTTTCAATTATATGGGGTTAATCCAACGACCAGTGCAATTGTACGTAAACCTCAACGAGGAGGTGCTTCAAGTGAGAGGTTAAAAAAACTTCTTGGGGCCAATTCAATTGAAAATAAGGTTGGCACAATAACAGGTTTACAGCATATATATAATAATGGTCCGGCAATCGCCAGCGATACGAGGAAAACAGAGCAATTGATCGTTACTGGAACTGCTGGAACTTATACAATTGGGTTGTGTTCAAATGGAGATAATTGTTTTAGACAGTCTTATAATGTACGTTCTGAATGCAGTTTAGCTTTATGGTCAACAATGTGGGATGTTGAATTTTCAACAAATAATACAAAGTTTTTTTCTAGAGGATATGGTCACAGAGTGGGATTGAGTCAATATGGTGCATATGGAAGAGCGATTAGTGGTCAGTCATATACTCAAATATTGCAACATTATTATACTGGAACGACCATGGGGGATTATGATACTAACCGTAATATTAGAATAGGTTTGTCAAAAATACCTAGTAGTTTTATAATAAAAACTCAAGCTTCAGGTACAATTTCCTCTGGAAGTGGAACGAGTTATTCATTGAATTCTGGAGATGAAATAAGTATTGCCGAGCAATGATATTAAAATATAATAAATAATGTGATATAATCCAAGTATATGGATAGGGTTTCAGGGGTAATACCTCTTAGGAAAGATAAGGTGGCAGTAGAAATAAAAGAAGAAGATATAGTTATTGATGATAATATTATTGAAAATAAAAGAATGGATAGACGTTCCTATGTGAATCAATTGAAATCTGAGAGACCTATGTTATCTTCACATAAGGTTGAAACATTTAGAAGAGGATTAGACCGTTTTAAGAATGGTTCACTTTTTTCTCATGCATATTCTTATCCAAGCGGAATTGAATTGGATGGACAGGAATCTAAAGAAAAAATTATACTTATATTTAGAAGTCATCAAATTACTATTCTTCCTAAGTTTTTAACATCAGTATTGTTAATATTAGTTGCTTTTTTAGTATATCCTTTCTTATCTTTCGTAAATGTTAAGGTTACGGGTGTAATTTTTGCATTTTCCTTACTTTGTATCCTTGTTGCTATTACTAATATTATTTTTGCAGTAATAAGTTGGTTTTATCATTTAAATATAATTACGACAGAGAGAATTGTAGACGTTGATTTTTTGGGTATAAATTCATATCGTGTAAGTGAAGCGAGAATAGAGAAAATAGAGGATGTGTCTATAGCTAATGCCGGAGTGTGGGGTGCAATGTTCAACTATGGGAGCATAAAAATACAAACAGCTGGTACTCAAGTTTTTTTTGAATTTACAGAAATACGTGATCCCGGAATGATACAGGATATTCTAAGAGATTTAATGGAATTAAAAGCGCAAGGTATCGAAGTTGACTAATTTTATTGTGTATTATAAAACTGATGGATTTAACACTTTTTAATAAAATTATTACGCTTACAATAACAGGAGTTTTGTTTTTGTTTCTAGTAATGTGGATATTTATTCTTAAGTTAAGAATTGGGGCTTTAGATCGTGTTGTTAAAACAGCTCAAGGAAAAGTGTTTCAGGGTTGTCTGATGATATGGTTGCTTATTTGCTTAGTGGGGGGAATTATAGGTATGTTGCTTTCGCTTGCTTAGCCTCTTTTTTCATTTCCTTTTCCATCTCTTTTTCTTTTGCTTTAACATCATATTTCTTGAGTCCTTTTGCTAAAGCTATTTCCATTTTTAGGTGCTTTCCGCTCTGGTAAACACTAATTGGAATGATGGTATATCCCTTTTGTTTGATTTTACTTTGTATTCTGTTGATTTCTTGGTTCTTTAAGAGTAGTTTTCTCCTTCTAAGTTCATCTACCTCTGAAGTAGTATGACTCCATCTTGATATTTTCATACCAACAATATACATTTCATTATTATCAATTGAAACGTATGATCCTGATAATGAAGCGTGTGCTTTTCTTAGAGATTTAACTTCTGCACCTTTTAGAACAAGCCCTGCCTCATATTTATCTATTATTTCATAATGTTTTTCAATGCCTCTGTTTCGTATTAAACTCATTTCTTACATGTTGATTTTAATTAGTTTTGATCCATCAAGAACATAGATTGTTGTCAGGCTTGGATCTGAGAGAATAGCATTTATTTTTTTGAATACATCTGGTTTGTTACCTTGATATTGAAGTTGATTTTTTACTACTAAAGTATCCTGGTGAACAATTACTTTTTGCTCTTCTTCTTGTTTGGTATACGGTTTCTCAAAAATAATAATTCTCTCAAAATCTGGCTGTTTATCAACTAGCAATAATGGTGTAAGTTCGCCATCTGCCGTATAACCCGTTCCTGCTTCGTTAATCTGTGTTTGAAGTCCACTAATTTCAAGTTTTGCAGATTTTCCACCGAAATATTTTAAAATTGGATTGAAGTATGGACTATCGGCTTGTTTGGAATTAGTTATCACGTAGATTGATCCATCAATAATAAAGTCTGTAGCATATGTGAATTTGTTGTCTGGAATACTATTGTATGATTCTGGTACGTTAAATACTCCCTCATTGCCCCTTGCTCTTAACACTTTACTTTCTGAAGGTACCAGAAAATAAAGGTTATTTGCATACCATTTAATTTTTGTTGCAGAACCAACAGATCTTGCCGAAAGTGCGGAAACTGTAGAAATTACAAATTCTGAAGGGGAAGATTTGGCTATTCCATCGGTTTGTGTTTCCAATTTTATTACTCCATTCTTTTTATCCAGAACATAAAATCCATCAGGATAGGATGTTAACGAAACAGGTTCCTCAATATTTTCTTTTCCTTTGTCAATTAACGTTCCAGATTGAGTGTTAACGTTGTAGATACACACTGCATTTTTATCTATTCCTATCAATGCTATATAGTTACCGGTTTTTGAAAATTCAATCGGAGAGGTTTCACCTTCACAATCTGTTACAGTATCCATAAGAAAAACGAGATTGTTATTTTCGCTTACTGGAATTATAAGGTTAATTTGATTGTAAAGTTGTTGTGTATCATTAATTGCAGTTTCTTGTTTGGTTTTAATTTTATTTTTGTCTTCTTCTTTGAGTTTTTCAAGGTCAATACTGTCTATTTGTTGATTTATCGTGTTGATTTCATTGGAAATAGAGGTGTAATCATAGGTTCCACTTGCCACATCTTTCTTTAAGTTATCAAGTTTGCTAAGTGTTTCATTAAAAGTAGTTTCAATTTCAGCTACTGTTTGGGTATATTTTTTATTTTTTATTGATTTATTAATACTCAATCCAATAATTAACACAAGTATAAATCCAATTACTCCTACAATAAATAATGGATTTTGGTATATTGGAATAGGTTTCCCAGGTCTTATCTTGCTTAGGGTCGTTTGGGGTTTTATTGGAAGGAAACTAAACTTACTTAATAACTTTCTTTGCCAAGGCGATAAGGGTTTAGTAGGTTCACTTTGTAATTGAGTCGCATTCAGATCGAGTTGTTTTTCATTTTGTGTATTTAAGTCCACTTCTTGATAATTTGGGTTTAGTTTTTTCTTTATGAAAGCTGTTGCCTTAGAGTAAAGTTGGACTATCTTTTCTTTTGCAGTTGGGAAGTACTCTGTTTTAATCTTCATCAAGAAAGGGTTAATTTTTTGAATTAATAAAGCAATTTTCCCTTTAAAATCCGATTGATTGGTGCCTTGACATGTTGGTAAGGGGGGGGTAGAAATTGGCATGGGAACGGCAGGAATAACTTCTTCGGTTGGGGTGGTTTCACTTGCTAGTCTTCCAGAAAAAATAACTTGAGTTCCTGTTAATTGGTCTTTAATTGCGTTAAGTTCTTCTTGTATTGTTGCCCAATTAGGGTTTTCCTCTCCAGCTAAAGAAGTGTCTATAAATGCGTCTACAGTGTTTGGTGATCCGAGTAACAAAATATCTCCTTGTTCCAATAATCCACTTCCAACATGATAAACATTTTGTTCGTTATAAATCAGTTCTCCAATATTGATAGGCTTTCCCCTCAAAAGCATGATGTCATTATCACCCGCTGTGCCAACATAAAACGTATTGTTTCTGACCCACAAAATCGTTACGTGCATATCTATTCCGATGTCTTGGATTTCAGGTTCGTTTCTTATAAATATTATTAAATTTTGTCTTGCTTTTTTGAGGTTTTTTTCAATTAGGGCAATGGGATCTGATTCTTCTGTGTTTAAAAAGTCCTCCTTAATTTTATCATTGAGCATTCCAGCTACAGTGTGTGCATTGAAACGGTCTGAGCCAATAAGGGTGATTAATGTAACGATTTTGTCGTTATCTCTGTCGAATACAAAAAGCTTAGAAGCTCTTGATATTTCAGATGTTTGAGGTATGAAACTTTTCCAATCAAACATTTGGGCAGTAATTAAATTTAATTCATGTTTTATAATACTATAAATTTAGGCTAAGTTGCAAGTTGTATTTATATTATCTGTCTGTTAAAATTAGCTGTATGAAATTTACATTTGATAAAAAACAACTTATCACTTATTTGCTATGTTTGGGTTTGCTTTTTTTGAGTATAGTTTATTTAGGTATTGATCTTCATAAAAACGGTATTTCTGCACAAGAACCAGCAACTACTGAACCTACTTCTGGCGGAACTTGTGGTCCAGTTAATAATAAGGTTGGATATAATATTGGAGGATACGGATGTGGGGATTCTGGAAATGTTTTGGCTTGGGCTGTTCAAAATGGAGGTTGGGTAAATGTCCAAATGAATGAATATTGTGTTCAACCTAATAGTGATATTCCAATACAGGAAATTGTTGATGCTGTTGCTGCAGGTGGTCGTGGTCTTATAATTCGTTTGTATCCCGGAGGTTCTTTGAATAAAGGGTATGAAACAAGAGATGCAACTCGATTGGCGAATTGTCTTAAAGCAGTTGATTTTAAAGGAGTTCCTCTATATATAGAGCCACACAATGAGGTCAACTGGATTTCAGAAGAAATGCGTCAGTATAATAAAGATCCAGATGAAGTAGCTAGGGCATTGGGTTTATATATACGTACTCTCAATGAACAGTTTCCTGCAAATTATTTATTTCCATCCATGAATGCATATCCAAACTCTGGAACTATTGATCCTGCGGTTCTTGCTCCTAAAATTTTAGCTGAATCTGGAATTAGCTTTGCAGGAATTTCTTTACATATGTATGCTGGTAGCCCTGTAACTTTATTTGCTGGTGGTGGAGGTTCTTGTGGAAGTAATATGCAAGACTGTTTAAGAGATATTCAGAGGGCGAGTACTGGTGGTGATGGTGCATTAATGAATTTACCAATTTTCGTAACAGAATTGGGTTATATCGAAGATGTTCCAAAGTACGGTGATCCAAATTCTGCGTGGTTGTTGGGAAAAGCATGGAAAGAACTTTCGCAGATGGGTAATGTTGTTGCAATAACTCCGCTTATATATGATCCGCTTGCTACAGGTGGAGCCCAAAGTTGCTCTGGTTATAAACTTCCTGCCACAGGAACTGCTAGTGATCAGTTTGTGGGTATGTCTTCTTTGGTTGCTGTTGCAAGCTATATGGGCTGTGATGTTGACGTTGAGCGGATACGTAGTATGACAAGAACAGAACTTGTCGATTATATGCTTAACGAGCTTGGAATTGGTAATTGCGACACTTGCAGCTATCCCTATGAACAAATTACTTGTGGGACTGAATGTATTTGTAGTAGTTATTGGACTTGTTGTAATGGAATTCCAACTTTTGGAAGAAAGGGGGTCTGTATTTATCCTGAATGGGGTAATGTTTTACCGAAATGTAAGGGAAGCAATGCTTGGAGAGAGTTGAAATGCTCCGATACTGTGGATGGATATATGAGATCCGATCAGTACATTGATCCAGCAAATCCCCCTGAAGTAGTAAGCTGTAACTGTGACGTTAGACTTTCTGTACTACCTGTTTCTAGGGCTCATCAACCCTATGGAATGATAGGTACAACTTTTTTAAGCGTAAGGTTAAGGTTGGGAGATTTGGGTTATATTCCTTGTATAATTCCTGGGACTTGTTGGAATTCTAATCCAATATATGCAAGTGAAGCACCTACATCTTACAAAAAAACAATTTTTAGTATTAAAGTCGATAGCCGTGGAGGAAATTTTACTCTTTCTCCTGAATCCGGACAAAATGTTGCAAAGGGAGCTGTTGAAGACGAGGCAGTTTCTATTTATAAAATGGCACGTTGGATTTATTCGAATGATTTGCCTGGAACTACCGAATATGAAACAAGAAAAAGACAAGTTACAAGTCTTATAGATAATGCATGTGATGGTGGTTTTACTCCTATTATTTCAAAGGGTTTGGATTACTGCGAGATTGATAGTTTCTGGTGGAAGTTTGATCCAATAGTAAAAACATGGCGTGATATTATTAATGGTTCATGTGAAGTTGAAGTAGATAGAATTGCGTTTTATACTGAAGAACTTTTTAAGCCATTAGAAACAGCTACTATCAAACATATGCGAACAATTGTAGGTTTACCAGGTCAACAAATAAAATGTGAGGAACCTACCGAAGTAGCAACTTTGGCTAAAGCAAAAATATGTGGAAAAGAGCATGAAGTGAAATTGTATTATTTAGGAATAGCAAGGTCAATGGCTTGTTACGGAAGTGCGGCTTCGGCTTTGGCACCTCCAGGGTCAAAAATTGAGGAATCGTATATGAAATTTTTATAGTTTATAAAAGATATTATTTAATTTTAAAATGTGAAAGATGGAGAAGATTTTTAATAAAGTTATGAAAGTTGTTTCTTGTTTTTTGCTTTCATTGTTTATAATTTCTACGTTTTGGGGTGGAAGTGTGAATGCTGCGGATGGTGATATTACTGACTTTACCGATGTTTCCGAGCTTTTGGGTTTGGTATATACGGAAGAAGGAATGGATCCTGGTACAAATGTCACTATGGTACAAAATGCCAATATGGTAGCTGCATTACAAGTCGTTGTATGTTCTGTAGAGGGTGAATCTTGTACTGGATTAAGTGAAGAAAGTCTTGATGCTTTATATGAAAGAAATCCTACTGCTAGAAGATTAGGAGATGGTGTTATTGGGAGGTTAGACAACGGTCTTAAAACTGCTTTGTATAGTTATCCTGGAGACGTTACGATGGGAAATGCAATATATCAAGATTGGAGTCCAAGTAGGATGAATAAGGCGGAAGCAGCTAGTTCTGGAACTCAGATACTAAGTCCGATAAGAAAATTATATGAATATGTGAGAGGAATTGCTTATGTTTGTTCAGTTCTAGTTATTGTTGTGATTTCTTTTATGATTATGTTTAGGCAGAAGGTTGGTGGACAAGTTGCTGTTACGATAACGAATGCCTTACCAAGAGTTTTAATTGGGTTTGTTTTAATCCATTTTAGCTTTTGGATTGCAAGTGTTATTCTCAGCCTTTCAACATTTTTGATGGCTGTATCTGAGGTGGCAATTAGTAATGCGATAAAGGATATCAGTGGAATTACTGATATTCAAACAATTGGTTTAGGTGGTCCATTCCATCTTTGGTGGGGGTTGTTTAGATGGATTATTGGTCCTGTAGTTGTGGATAGTGACAGTATGTTCTTTGGAAGTAAGGCAGGTGCTTTTTATAATTCGATCCCTGCAACGTTCGGATTGTCAACAGTATGGAAGTCGTTTTTCTCACAAGGAGTGGATCTAAGTTTTGGAGCTTTAGTAGTTAGACTAATATTTTTGGTAGGTTTGATATTTGCAGTGTTTAAGATTTTCTTTAATCTTATCAAGGCATACGCTCAAATTTTCCTTAAAGTTATTGCATTGCCAATAACTACTTTGTTAGGAATGTTCCCAGGTCAAGAAAAATCAATAATTGAATCTTACAAATCAATTCTTATTGACTCGCTTGTTTTCCCTATAACATTCATAATAATTAATCTCGCAATTTTGATCTCTGTTGCTGGAAATCCGACATTAGGCGGAAGTGCTATTGAGTTTCCAAGTGGCTTAACTACTTCAATTATTGATTCACAAGGTACAAATCTTACAGGATTTATTGCATATGCAATGATATTGGTGGCAACTACGGCAGAAAGGTTAATTGCAGAGATGCTTAAATATCAAGAAACAAGGAGTGGGCAGTTAACTGCTGCTGCTATAATGGGAACGACTCAAAAGGTTCCATTCTTTGGAACTTTGCTTAAAGAATAGTCAGAATTACTAAATGGGTCTTTTATCAAACTTAGCTGACAATTTACTTCCTAGACAAAGAAGAGGAAGGGGTGGAGGAGGTAGACCTCTTATTGATGTGCCAGAATTTTACGCAAGTGACGTTGGGTATGTGGGGGCTACGATGAATGCAATTACTGCAGTTCCGGAGGGTGCAATGAAAAACGTGATGGGTAATGTTACGATAGGTTTATATTCGACCGGGGGATTCAATGTTAATATAGGGGGGGCTTATAATGTTCCAGTATTATCTGTTCAAGGGATTGCTGATACTTTAAATGATCCTAATGCAGCAGCTCATTCAGCAGCAGATTATGTTGGTAGAACTATTGGTGGTAGGAAGGGGAATTTTTGGACATCTACTTCTCGTTGGAGTAGGATGATGAATGGCTTTGGTGAAAGATATGCAAAATCTATGATTAAATCATCTAGTGCTTTGTCACAGGATGAGAAGAATGGATTATTGGAAGCTTTGAATGCTGATGTAACTCGTATTCCAGATTCACTGAGAGAGGAAGGTAGGCGTGCGTATGCAAATGTAGTTGCTTCGGAATTTAAGAAGTATGGAGCCGATGATGCATCTGCAAGTGCATTGGGAAATATGTTGAATAATATGGACAGTACAGGGTTAAGGCAAAAAATTTACAGAAAAGCAAAAATTGCCGGTGGTCGAAGTGGTTATTATAATCGAGGTAAGAGAGTTGCAGATGTTTTGGCAAGCGAAGCTTCTTCAACTTCCTCTATGCAGGCGCTTTTAAAAACTAGTAAAGGTGCTGAACTTGGAGGTGTCGTAGAACAATTTCTTGATGCATCTGATAACGATTTAATAACTATGGCATATAAAGAAAGGCTTGCAAGGCTTGAATCAAAAGGTGGTGATTCTAAAAAGATTGCTATAAAGCTCAAAGAGCTACTTGATAATGGAGGGTTGTCGGCGGGAAGTTTTGACGTTGGAAAATATAATCTTTCTCCATTGGCTATTGTTAATGGCATTAGGGAGTTGTTGCTTATTGGTAGTTATTCTAAATCCTTTAAAAATAATATATTAAATGGAAATGCTCTTCTCTGGTTTGATTTGGGTAAAAGCTCAAATGACCAAGGTAAAAGTATGGCTCGTTGGTTTAGTGGCTTGGTTTCTGACCCCAAATTTAAAGAAATGAATATTAGTGGCAAAGCAGGCTTTCTTTTTTTATTTCATCCTGGATCGATAGCGAGGATGTTTTGGGATGGAGATTGGTTTAAGGTTTTGGAAGCTCAGCTAAAAGCTGGAAAACTTTTGGATCCAAACAAAGAGATTTCGAAATTTTTGAAAAAAGGTATTAAAGGTAATATAAACGATTTCAGAGATAGGTTACTAAGAGAAGTTGGTTTAAAAGAGCTTCTTTTAAAGCTAGAACAATTAAATCCAGAACTTGCAAAAAAAGTTCAAAATGTATTTAAGATTGGTCTTGATGAGTATGCAAGATCTTGGGCTAAAGGAGCTGTAAAAATTGCGTTTAAAAAAGCAGGAGAATCAGTTGCAAAACTTCTTACAAAGTTTGGGCTTAAAAAACTTGGACAATGGTTAGGAACTGTTCTATTGCCCGGAATTGGTTCGATACTTGGCTGGATTGTTGGGGAGTTGGTTTGGACTGTCGTAGACAGTTTTATGTGGAAGCTTTTAGAAATAGTAATTCAATTACTGTTCTTAGTGATTGCAATTATAATTATAATAATTATGTTCGTTTGTGGGATCTTTATGGAGTCACAAAACATGTTTCCTGTGATGCTTTTGCCGGGGCAGGATTTAACGACACACAATCCTAGAGGAGGAGAAGAAGATGTGGGGGGGGATGAATATCTTGGACCTGGTGTCCCTTTTGATTATACCAAGATAGAATCCGGAGGTATTTTAAATAATCAAGTATGTACACAAGGGTATTTTGGTAATTCAAGTGACCCAGTTTGTAATTGGAGTCATTGTAATTTGGTAGCAAAAGAAGGTAAGTATGCCATTGATGTGTCTGGAAGTACTGATAATACAGCATATTCTCCAGTAAATGGGACGGTTTCAAGAATTATAAAAAATTATGAGTCATTAGACAGAATTGAAATTCAAGGTGATGGTATCACTTTTTATATGATACATATTGATGCTGATACTTGTAGGGTGGCAAAGGGAGATACTGTCAGTAAAGGTGAAGCTTTGTGTAAGTTATATGGAAATGATGGAAATGTTGATGTTAAGTGTCCTAACAGTAATAATATATGTTGGACCGGTCCACATATTCATATTTATGCAACGAATGAAGCTGGGCTCGGTGTAAGTAATTTACATGAAATTATAAAGATAGATGCTAATCTTTGTGATACAAGTAATAATTAAAAGGATATGAAAAATATACTGAAAATAATTAAAGACAATAAATGGATTGTGCTTTTATCATTTCTTTTTATACTAATATTAGTCACTGTGTATCTTTTTGATTGGATCTCCAAAAATAAAGAATATGAAGAGGATAGGGCGCTCGGTGACGTTGAAACGCCACTTGATGACATTTCATCGGAGTTTGAATTTGAGAACGCAATGATTTATCTTGGAAGAGATGCAACAATCGTTGAATGGCCTGCTGTTAATAGAGTTTTTGAAACCATGGATCTTGGTTCAGAGCTAGATATTTATTCTATTGCGAATAAATTTGGACTCAATGAAAGAGGACCTGATGATACTTTTGAAGAATGGGTTGGTGATTGGGGAAATTTATTTGTTTACAACGAAAGTATAAGAGTTACTGTTGGAAAAAGTGACATATATTGGGAGGTAGATAAAATTAAAGAAGAATCATCTCGAAATAACTATTTAAATACAGAGTTAAGTAATTTATTAGGACATGAATTTGAAACAATATCGTTTACTGTTGAACAGTTTGAAAATAATTCTGGGGAATCGTTACTTAAGGTTGAAGGTGTATATAAAATTGATAACTTTTCAGTACTTTTTGAAGGATGGACAGATAATTTTGTTACAATTATTTTAGGTGAGGCAGGTTCAATTAGGTCTCTACAGATTAAAAGGTTTATTCCAAACTTGGAAAAGGTAGGTACATATGTAGGATATTCTCAAGATGACCTCATTAGTAATATGAAAAATTCTGATATAGACAAGAAAATATTTAAAGTAAATATAGACTTGGCAAGTTCGGCAGATTATGTTTCCGATGGAAGTTATGCATATTTGATTGATTTGCAATATGATGAATTGATTGTGAGGACGATCACTATTAATCTAATGAAGATGACGTATTATGTTGATAAAGAGACAGGTATGGTTATCCCAATGATTGTGATTTCTGGTGATATATCCGTAGGTACGGGTGGTGGAATAAAATCAGGTCTGTATAAATTTGAAATTTGGCATAGTAACGTTAAATGAAAACCTAACGAACTTTCGCCAAGGTGAATCAATTCCTGTTTACCATTTCATACCTTAGTTTGTCAATTGTTTCGCTTTTCACTATCCGATAAATATGCTAATATATAGCTATGGCAAAGCAGCATGTAATACCTCACAATATAATGGATGTAGACTTTAAACTGTTCGGTTTTATGAACCTTAAACAGTTTATTTATGTTGCTGCAGGTGCAGCAATTGCTTATATAACCTATATTTTAACAAGGGATAAAGTTATTCCTGGGATTTTTGGTTGGCCAATAATTATTTTTTCAGTGTTAGCTGGATTAAGTTTTGGGTTGTTACCATTTAAAGGAAGGTCTTTGGATCAGTGGTTAATAAGTTTCATACTTGCTGTTAGAAGTCCTACTAAAAGAGCTTGGATGAAAAAGGGAATTACTCCATCAGCAGTTCCTTCAAGTATTTCAGTTGATTTATTGAAACCACAACAAATCAAAATTGATACAGAAACTACTGTTGGACAAGTTATTGGTGGACTGAATATTCCAAATCCAGAAATAGAAGGAATGGATATTGAGAAAAAGGTTTCAGAGCAGGGAAAGATTTATTCTGCTGCTGAGAAAGAACTTTCTGATTCACAAAAAACACCTGTCATTGTTACTACAAATGAAAATTTAACTACTGGAGATGAATTGTCAATAATAGCACCTCATCTTTCTGAATCAATTACTGGTACAGATACGGTTTCTGATACTTATGTTCAAGGTCGTTTTGATACAATGGGTGCAAAACAAGAAGCAAAACCAACGCCAGTTGTTGAGCCTGAGTTGTAGTTTTTTTGACAAAGTTAATATAAAAAATTGAATTATTAATTGAATTAGTTGTATATGCAAGATGAAATAAGTGAATTGAAAAAAAAGATAGAGGAACTTGGTAATGAAAATGCCTATCTTAAAAAAGTAATAGGTGATCTGAATTTAAAGTTACAGGAGTTGCAGGTTGGAAAATCAGATCAACCATCTTCAGGATTGCCTAAGATTACCATAGATTCTACGACAGCTAAGCAATATGCTAGCTCAGAATTTGGTTTACAGTCTAGTATAAATGCACCAAATTTTATAACAAAAGATCAAGCAGGCAAAATGCTTGGCGATGTAGTTGCTATCCTTAAAAGAGGAAATGGCTTGCCTATTCAAGCTTCCAAAAGTAATGCTTTTGGACAGGTAAAGTTTAGCCCAATTCCCAATGGAAATTACCAAATTTCCTTAGAAAAAAAAGGTTATACTTTTCCGTTAATTGATTTAGTTATAAACGGTGAAATGATAAGTTCTTTTGAAATAAGGTCAATATAAATTACAATTATGGACGCAGTTAATCCAAATAAACAAGCGATTAAATTTTCTACGCAGGATTTCGTAGATATAGTAGATATTGCAGATGATATGATTATCCTAAAAGGAGGAAAAGTTTCTTTAATAATACAAACGAGTGCTGTCAACTTCGATCTACTATCTGAGGATGAGCAAGATTCAAGAATTCATGCTTTTGCTGGGCTTCTTAACTCTATAAATTATCCACTGCAGATTGTGATTAGAACGAAAAAGGTTGATATCACCTCGTATCTAAGTTTCTTACGAGATTATCTAAAAAAACCAATGAGTGAAGGAAGAAGATATTCCATGCAGATTTATCTTCAATTTATTCAGAATTTGATTGTTAAAAATGATATTTTGGACAAAAAGTTTTATATAATTGTTAGTTTTGGAGGTTCTCCAGCTGTTTCAATTACTTCTCCTGTAGATTTAATAAAAGGTAAAAAAAATAAACCCTCATCTGAGGAGACTCAAGTTTCCAGAGAGCTTCTTATTGAACGTGCAAAAAATAACTTGTATCCAAAACGTGATCACATTATTAGGCAACTGAATAAAATGGGTGTACAAGGAAAACATCTAGAAAGTGATGATTTATTGAGAGTATTTTACGAATTATACAATAATTGACATGAATGACCAAAAAGAAAAACCAATTGATAAGCTTAGAAAACTGATCTTTGGTAAGAAAAAAAATCAGAGTACAACTCCTGTTTCTAACACTGTTTCTTCTACTCCTGACAAAACATTGTCATCTCCTCAACCTAGCATTCCTCCTCAAGTACAGAATGAACCCACTCCGCAAAAGATGCCACAACGAATTGTTAAGGATAATACATCGCAGGTAGTGGAAAATAAAGACATAAACGAGGATAAAATAACTTTGGTTGATAAATTAGCACCATCTTTTGTAGAAATAGATTTTAACCATATTCAAGTTGGAAGAAAATTTTACAGAACTTTGTTTATCGCTCAATACCCCAGAGTAGTGCAGATGAATTGGCTGTCTTCCGTTATTAATTTTGACCACTCACTTACAATTAGTACTTTTTATTATCCAATGGATATTCGTGAGGTACTCTCCAAATTAAAGAAAAAAATGGGGGAGCTTGAAGCTACACTTATGGGACAAATTGAATCTGGAAAAGTTATTGACCCTAGAGCAAAAGTAGCCCTAAAGGACGCTCAAACTTTACAAGACGCAATTGCGGCGGGTGCTGAAAAACTTTTCCAATATGGACTATATATTACTGTTGAGGCTTTTTCTTTAGAAGAATTGAATAAAATTACACGTGATGTCGTTTCCACTGTTTCTGCACTTGACATGCAAGCAGAACCAGTAACGTTAAAAATGGAGCAAGCTTTTGAGTCCTCACTTCCACAGGGAGTTGATAAGTTAATGTTGGTAAGAAATCTCGATACAACATCCATTGCGACTACCTTCCCTTTTATCACATCAGAATTAACAATGGATCAAGGTGTATTATATGGAGTTAATCTACACAATAAAAGCTTGGTGGTTTTTGATAGATTTCAACTTGAAAATGCGAATGCTGTTGTATTTGCAAGATCTGGAGCTGGCAAGAGTTACTTTGTAAAATTAGAAATTTTCAGAAATCTTATGTTGGGAACTGAAATAATAATTATTGATCCTGAAAAAGAATATGACAAATTGTGTGAATCGTTAAACGGTTTATATATTACATTTTCTCAGGATTCTGGGATGAAAATAAATCCTTTTGAACTTCCTGGTGTACAGTTAGAAGAAGGAGTTGATCAGCTCCGTGAAAAGATACTTTCATTGCAGAGATTTTTTAATATCATGTTTGAAGGATTGTCTAGTATTGAAAAGGCTATTTTGGATAGAGCAATCCTTTTGACTTATAATGAGAAAGGTATTACAACTGACCCTGAGACTCAAAAAAATAAGCCACCATTATTGGAGGATTTATATAAGGTTTTGAAAGGTTTTATTGAACCTGAAGCTCAACTCCTTGCAAAACGTTTAGAAAGATTTATTATTGGAAGTGCTGCTGGTATCTTTAATGAAGAAACGAACGTTAGTTTAGATAATCCTTTTATTGTTTTTTCAATTAGAGATTTACAGGAAGAGTTAAGGCCACTGGCAATGTATATTATGTTGGATTTTATTTGGACGCATATTAGAAAAGTAAGGAAAAGACGTTTGTTGGTAGTAGAGGAAGCTTGGTATATGATGCAAAGATTTGAATCAGCAGAATTTATGTATTCTGTTGCAAAGCGAGCTAGAAAATATTATTTGGGTTTAACAACCATTAGTCAGGATGTTGATGACTTTTTATCTACGGATTATGGAAAAGCAGTGATTAATAACAGTTCTTTGCAGGTATTGCTCAAACAAAGTCAAGCAGCAATCGATAGAATTCAAAATGTTTTCAAACTTACAAACGGTGAGCGAACCTTTTTGTTAAGATGTGGGATAGGTGAGGGCCTGTTTTTTGCGGGAAATCAACACGTTGCAATTAAGGCAGTTTCTAGTTTGGCAGAACACAGGTTAATGACTACAAATCCACGTGATGTTGAGATTTTTGAAAAATATGGAATTTTAAAAGAACAAGATGTAAATAAACTTTCAGCAGTATATAACGAAACACTTATTGAAAGATTGTATGGTAATAATAAGTAATATTTTACATTGAATTTTTATGGGGCTTTTCGGTAAGAAAAAAGATGATAAAAATACTTCAAGAAATGATTCCATCACTTCCACCACGGCTGCAAATCAAGATACAAACCCTGATCTTGTTTTGTTACAGATGACTGAAACGGTTAAAACCAATAAAAATAAGTTAGCTTCAAATGCGAATACTGTAGTTCAGGCTAAAAAGACAGATAGTGTTTTTTTTGAGAAATTACCGAAGAATCCATTTAAGGGAATATAAACAAACTCAATTGGATATTATGTAAGTCATTCAGGTTAAGGGATACATGATAGAAATGATTTTCCAATATTTATCACCTATCATGTATCACTTATCATCTAGCATATGTCTTATTCAACAATCTCTCCATCTTTCGCTTCGTTATCAGTTCCTGTTGATTCATTATTTGAGGAATTACTGTCCTTGTTCGTTTCTTCTTCCATCTTTTTCTTTAAGTCTTCTTTTTCCTCTGCTGACATTTTTTCGTAAACAGACTTGGAAACATCTTGTATCTTTGCTGTTAATTCTTCATTTTTCTTTTTTACTTCCTCTTCATCAAAATCATCCTTTTCAATCATGCTTTTTAATTCAGATGAAAGCTTTTCAAGTTCTTCTTTTTTGTCTTTTTCAATCTTATCCCCAAGATCTTTTATACTTTTTTCAACAGAAAACACTAACATGTCAGAGTCATTTTTCAGTTCTGCTCTCTTCTTTTTGTTTTCATCATCACTTGCATGTGCTTTTGCTTCATCAACCATTCTTTGAATTTCTTCTTCAGAAAGTCCAGTTGTTGATTTAATCGTTATATCATTCTTTTTTCCAGTAGCCTTATCTTTTGCACTTACCTGTAAGATTCCATTTGCATCAATTTTAAATGTAACTTCAATTCTTGGAACTCCTCTTGGTGCAGGTGGAATACCGTCAAGTTTGAAAATCCCAAGTTCTTTGTTGTCTTTTGCCATTGGTCTTTCACCTTGAAGAACTCGTATATCGACGGCTGTTTGGTTATCTGCATAAGTTGTAAATCTGTCTTCAACTTTTTCAACAGGTATTGTTGTGTTTCTTGGAATTAATACGGTCATTACTTCTCCAGCAGTCTCAATTCCTAAAGACAATGGAGTAACATCGAGTAGGGTAATATCTTTTACATCACCTGCTAAAACTCCTCCTTGTACTGCAGCACCAAGAGCTACGACTTCGTCAGGATTCACACTTTTTTGCGGTTCTTTACCAAAGAATTCTTTAACTGTTTTTTGTACAAGTGGCATCCTTGTCATACCACCGACTAATAGAACTTCGGTTATGTCTTCTTTTTTAAGTTTTGCATCCTTTAAGGCTTTTTCACATGGAATTATTGAACGATCCACGAGATCTTTCACTAATTTTTCGAGTTCTGCCCTTGTAAAGTCTCTCTTTAAATGTTTTGGTCCTTTAGAATCTGCTGTGATAAATGGAATATTTATTGTTACTTTTTCATTCTGAGATAATTCTTTTTTTGCCTTTTCTGCTGATTCTTTAAGTCTTTGCAGTGCCATTTTGTCCTCTCTGAGGTCAATACCATTTTCATTTTTGAACTCTGTTATTAACATATCAATTATTTTTTCATCAAAATCGTCTCCTCCTAGGTGGGTATCACCGCTTGTGGATTTAACCTCGAAAACTCCATCACCGATCTCTAATATTGAGATATCAAAAGTTCCTCCACCAAGGTCATAAATTGCAATAATTCCTTCTTTTTTCTTGTCCATACCATATGCTAATGCAGAAGCTGTCGGTTCGTTTACAATTCTTTGAACATTTAGTCCTGCAATTTTTCCTGCATCTTTTGTTGCTTGTCTTTGTGAGTCATCAAAGTATGCTGGAACAGTAATAACTGCATCTGTTACTTTTTCTCCGATGTATTCTTCAGCATCTCGCTTTATTTTTTGCAAAATTAATGCTGAAATTTCTTGAGGAGTTTTCCAGTCATTACCAAATTTAACTTCTATTCCACCATTTTTGGCTTCTCTAGTTTTAAATGGGAAATTTTTGATATCCTTTTGTGCCTCAGTACTATTATATTTTCTTCCAATTAATCTTTTAATTGAATAAATTGTATTTTCGGGATTTGTTATTGCCTGAGATTTCGCTGGAATACCAGTTACGATTTCCCCTTCATCAGTAATTGCTACGACAGATGGAAATAAGTTCGATCCTTCTGCACTTGGGATAATTGTTGCTTTCCCACCTTCAAGAATAGCTACAGCTGAGTTAGTTGTACCTAAGTCAATTCCTACTATTTTACTCATGTTTTAATTATTTTAAATTATTTACAAATTAAGCTATTAAGTATTAAAGCATATTGTTAGCACTCGTGTCAAGTGTCTGCTAAATCGTTGGATGAAAACGTAAAAATTTTATTTCATTGTTACAACAACTTTGGCAGGTCGAATAATTTTGCTTTCAAGCATATATCCCGGCTGTAAAGTCTCTTTTATAAATTTTCCATCTACATTTTTATCTCTATTGACCATAATGGCCTCATGTTGTTCTGGATTGAATACATCTCCTTTACTAGGATTAATTTCAGTGATTCCCAACTCACTAAGCAATCTAGGAATTTGGGATACAATTTCAATTATCCCTTTAATCCAGCCCTCATTAACTTTGTTTTTTTCTTTAAGCGCAAGATCAACATTGTCTTTAATTTCTATTAAATCCTCAGATACGTCAATAACTCGATTAAAAATTAGTTGCTCAACATCTTTTTGCATTCGCTTCTGTAAGTTATCATAATCAGCAAGGGCACGAGTAAGTGAATTTTTAATTTGTTCCAACTGTTGGTTCTGTTGCTCAATCTTGGCTTCAAGCTCCAAGATAATCTTATTCTCTGAACCTCCACCAGTTTGTTTAGTTTTTTGTTTTTTATCCTTCATGTTTTTTACGCTTATCGCTTATTAAATAATAATCTAGGTTTAAATTTTTAGATTTCTTATGTTACCAACTCCATTTCTTAAGAGTTGTGCTAAAAAGTGATCCAATAAATCGCACAATTGGGATTATTGTTGGGTAATGCATTCTCTTAGAAGAATATACGCCGATAAGTCCTTCTTTATCTTGATATCCCTTTACAAGCATCCCAACAATCGCATACATTCCTAACTCCTTTTGTTCAAAATCGTCTCCTACTAAAACAAAAACTTGATTGTTGCTATTTCTGACTTTATCGATTATATGTGTAGGGTTCTCAATATAGGCCAGACTTTCAAATATGTTCGAAGCATAATACAATTCCCTATATTTATGAAGCCTATACAATCCTCTTTGTACTGTTATATTGTCAAAGCTTACAACCGCCGGTTCTTCAGCTATTGAAGATAACAATTCAGCTACTCTATATATTAATTGATTAATATTGTCTGTGTGTGACAACAATGCGTTTTTTATTCTCTCTTTCGCTGAAATTGGTAATTCTTCTTCCTCCATCAAATTTGAAACATAATACTTAATTCCTACGTCTGACGGAACCCTTCCTGCTGAGACGTGTGGTTTCGTTAAAAATCCTTGTTTTTCTAACCTAACCATCTCACTTCTCACGGTTGCAGGGCAAGCATCGACATTATATTGCTCAACAATCAAACTTGATGGGATCATCTCAAGTTCATTAGATTTTAGAAACTCGATAATAATTGCGTTTAAAATATCAAGTTGTCGGTCACTAATATCATTTGTTGTTTTATCCATATTTAGCAAATGATTGAATTTATTGCTAATTGCATTTTATTATAGTTTTGTAAGTATGTCAATATAAAGACACTTGACAAGTGATTTTATCACTTGGTACAATTTTAGCAATCGATGTGGGGTGTCTACTAATGCAGTGACTCACTCTCTTCGATGTATCTAATTTATTACATAAAAAATATGAATAGATTATCAGTTGTTAATCCTTGGAACTGGATTGTATCTCCTTGGGAAGGTATTGATGAAGATGATATTTCATTTTCACAAATATTACCCCCAATGGATATTGTTGATGAGGGGGAAAAGCTTAGTGTGAGAGTACAAATTCCTGGATATACTAAAGAAATGGTTAAAATTTCTGTTGAAGGCAACAAGTTAACTATTACTGGAACTATGAAAAAGGATGAAAAACAAGAAGATAAAAAGAAATATTATAAGAAAGAGATACACTCTCAAAGTACTTTCACTAGGTCATGTATCTTACCTTCAGATGTAGATTCAACGGGTGCTACGGCTGAGTTTAAAGATGGTGAGTTACATATTTTTCTTCCTAAGATAGAAAAAGCACAACCAAAGAGCATACCAATTGCATAAAATTTTGGCTACATTTCTTGTATCTAGTAAGTATAAAGCCATATTAGATCAAAGATGTGCATTTGAATGTGCTTTATATTGTGGGGCGCCTTCGGCGCCCCTTTAAACCTCTAGTTTATTAAAATATTTAAGAATTCATAAATAAAAAATCAACTATAATTTGTAAGCCTCATAATACAAACTTTAAAATTTGGGAACAAATACCCATAATCAATTACATTTCAAATCAAAAAAGTTACTATAAAGATTGTTGCAATATTTTATAGTATAGTTTATACTGAATGTAATAAGATGAATATACTGCCCCATAAAATAAATTAATAAATGGGTAGTATGTCAAATAATAGTGCGTTTAATTCCTTTGTTGATCAATTTAGAGGAGATATATCTAAAAAGAGAGTACTTTTGATTGTTGATGAGTATGCTGATTATGACACAGTAAGTGCACTCGTTGGTTTTAATAAAATATTATCCAATTTAGGAATAGGTCGGGTTGATGTCGCGTTTACAAATCCACCGACCGGCAAAAGTAAAAAAGTGCTTGAGAAAAGTGAAGTTAGTTATCTTACTTCCCTTAAAAAACCTGAATTTGTGATTAAGATAAAATATGCCGATACCGAAGGTGCTGAGATAGATGATTTAAAGTGGGAAGTTGATCAGGATACTGTTTCTTTTCATGTTGTTCCTTTAAAGGGAAAGTTTGATCTTGATAGAGTAACAATTGAGCAAGTTGGTGCTGTGTATGATTCAACTATTTTGTTCAACATCGTTTCAGAAGATCAAATCGAGGATCTTACTACTACATATAAGTATCTTTTTGAAAATGTAAAATTAACGATACTAACTAATAGGGATAATGTAATAATTGGTGGAAATGTAATCAAAAATTCGGGAGAAGCTTTATCCGAATTAGTGTATAGAATTGGAAGTTCTCTGCTAGAAAAAACTGATAACAAGGTTGAGGAGATAGTTGGTGATGTTTTACTTGAAGGCATGCTTTCCTATGTGGAAATAATGCAAGGAAATCATATTCCCGTAAAAACCTTTGACTGGATAAACACTCTAGTGCAAAAAGGGTACAATGTGAAGGATGCGTGGAAGAGTATTTATTTATATGATGATCCTGGTTATGTCGGAATTGTAAGTAAATTGTTTGAAAATATTAAGGTAGATAGTGATGCAAAGATTATTTGGTCCAGACTTTCGAGAGATGACATTGCTGATACAGGGATAAATGAAGAAGACTTCGATATCGGTGGCAAAATACCTTTTAATATAACTGCAAATTATAGAATGGCGTTTATATTGTATGAAGGAGGTGATAATAACATTTATGGAGTTTTGGAGGTCAATGATTCTGATATTGATGCAGTAGAAGTATTGGGTGAATATCTTTTAAAGGGAAAATCATCAAGGGCATCATTCGTTGTAAAGAGTGATGATATTTTTGAAGCTGAACGAATAATACTTGATTGTTTATCAGTCGATTCGGTTCAAGGTGATGAAGAAAACGAATATATAGAAAAAGTAAAATCTAAAAAAGTGAAAATTGAGGATATAATTGCTGAAGAAATCGATGACAACAATAAATCTCCAATATCACCTCCACCCATTGTTGAGTGAAATGTATTGTAAAAAATGATATGATGGGTATTATCTAACATTTTATCTGCTCTGTATATGAATATTAAAAATATCAATGCAATCGAAATATTGGACTCAAATGGCTTTCCAACTGTTGAAGTTACTGTTGTTTTGGATGATGGCACTGTTGCAACTGGTGCAGTCCCATCTGGGGCTTCAACTGGAGACGCAGAGGCAGTTGAGATTAGGGATAATGACCCCAAAAGATTTTCGGGAAAAGGTGTATTGACAGCAGTGGACAATGTTAATAACGTTTTAAAGAAATATGTCTTAGGAAAAGATGCTTATGAGCAAGAGGTGGTGGATAAACTTTTAATTGAAGTTGATGGAACTGAAAATAAATCAAAATATGGCGCTAATGCTATTCTTCCCATTTCGATGGCAATCTGTCGCGCAAGTGCAAAATCACAAAAAATGGAATTATTTGAATATTTTGGAAAACTTTCCGGTAATAGTAAATTTGCTTTACCTCAACCAATGATCCTGGTGATGGAAGGGGGAAAGCATGGTGATTGGGCTACAGATTTTCAGGAGTATTTTGTGATACCAAAGCGAGATCGCTTTGGTAATTTTAAAGAAAGTTTAAGGGCTGGGGCGGAAATATTTCATGCACTCAAGAAGGTTTTAAAAGGTAAAGGGTATGATACTGGTGTTGGTTTCGAAGGTGCATATTGTCCAAAAGAAATTAAATCAAATTCGGAGGTATTTGATTTAATTATTGAAGCCGTGAAAGTTGCTGGTTATTATATGAACGATGAGATTGTTCTTGGAGCTGATATGGCTGCATCTGAGTTTTATCAGGACGGTAATTATGTTTTGAAAAGTGAAGGAGTAAAACTAACGAATAAAGAATGGATTAATAAACAATTAGAATTGTATCAACGCTATCCAATTTGGTCAATTGAAGATACATTAGATCAGAATTCATGGGAGGATTGGGCTGAATTGAACCGTCTGGTTGGTGATAAAATGCAAATAATTGGTGATGACCTATTAGTTACAAATGTTGATAAAATAAAGAAGGGTATTGAGTTAAAAAGTATGAATGGTGTTCTCATAAAACTAAATCAAATTGGAACAGTAACACAGACTGTAGATGCTATAAAACTAGCTCATTCTGCTGGGCTTCAAACCATTATTTCACATAGAGGTGGAGAAACAAATGATGATATGATTGCTGATTTGTGTGTTGGAACGGGAAGTGGGCAATCTAAGTTTGGTGGACCCGATCGGGGAGAACGTGTTGCAAAATATAATCGTTTATTAAAAATTGAAAGTGCTTTAATAGGTGCTTGACAGAATATCTTTTATTGTGCTATTGTGTAGTTAACATAAAGTTCTTTTGTTAACACGATTAAATTGCGTTATTAACCAAAGAAAATATATCAAGGGACTTGTACATTTTTACATGTTGTGATATAATGACGAATCGTGTACTAGTTAAAATAATAATTTAGTTGATTTTTAAGATAATGACGTTAACCAAAGAGAGTAAAGACAAGTTAATTAAGGATTATTCAATTAATAAGAAGGATACTGGTTCTCCAGAAGTTCAAATAGCTTTGTTTACTATAAGGATTAATAATCTCTTGGAACATCTTAAAAAACACAAAAAAGATAATCATTCTCGTAGAGGTCTTTTGCAATTAGTCGGAAAAAGAAGAAGAATGATGAATTATCTTCAAAAAATTGATGAGAAGAGGTTCGTTGAAGTTAAGAAAAAATTAGGTCTCAAGTAAATCATTTCCATTTTTTAATGTATTCAATTAGAAGTTTTGTTGTTTTCAGTTGATTGATATTGACTTATTTGTCATTACATAGTATTGTAATATTGTGATAAACATTTAATTTATCTCAATATTATGTGAAAGTAAACAAGAAAACTCTCTTGATAACTGCTGGTATTTTAATAATATTTATACTTCTTGGCGTTATTGGCTGGTATTTCATTGCTGACGTTAAACCTTCTCACGTTCTTGTAACAAATAAAACATCCTCATCTTTTACTGTTAGTTGGTATTCAAAAAGGAAAAGTAAGGGCCAAGTTATTGTTAAGGAAAGTGAAAAAAGTTTTTTCCCATCAATGCTTGCGCCTTTGGGAGCTGAGCGATTTTATGACGATAGAGATGTAGTTAGTGCAGAGCTTGCTGGCGATATGTCTAAAAGAGATGAGTATCTTAAAAATAGAACGAGTGAAGCAGTTGAGGGCTATTATCAGTATGAAGTTAATATTTCAAAACAGGAAAAGTATTACTTTCATAGTGTTACTGTTAGTGGATTAAAAAGTGGAACCGAGTATAAAATAATGTTAGGTAACGGTTTTAGATGGTACGGTAAAGAAATTTTGAGTAAATCATCGAACTTAATAGAGTTGATTGATTATGGTCTGTTGCTAGAAGAAATGAAAGTTACTACGTTAGTTTTACCTTCTGATTTGTCGTTAGTTGAGCCTAAGCCAAGTTATGGAGTTGTGACTGGCGGAGACGATTATGATAGTAACCAAATATTGGTGTTAAGTTTTTTCCAAAATCCTGGTCAGGTCGCGAAATCACTTCCATTATCTTCCCTAGTAAATTTACAAAATGGCTGGTATATTGATCAATCTAATGCATATTGGGAGCATGGTTATAATTGGAATCCAGGGGAAAATGTTATTAATGCCTCGCAATCTTTGGCGTTCTTGTTTTTGGACAATAATGGTCAAGTGTTACTAAATACTGCAGAGGTATTTCTAAGTGAGAATAAACCTACTGCTGATTTTGTTTTAAAAAGCTACGAATTAAGGAATACTTCTTCTACAGGATTTAATATTTTTAATGCTGTTTATGCAGGTTCCCCAGCTAATAGCTGTGGTGCTGGTGATTCTGGTGAAGCCTATGGAGAATGTTGTGGTGATGGAAAAGCAAGAGAAGTAAGAAGGTGTACTGACTCAGCTACTGGAGTGTATTACTATAAGATGGGTGCATGTGATCATGATGCTTCTCATTGTGCAATCCAACGAAGTTGTAACTCTAACGGGATCAGGGATTGTTCTGGATATTTACCTAATGATTGTGAAGGCGGTGTGGACTGTGGGAATAGTTTATGTGGAGCTTGTGCTTCACAACCTGGAGGTGGTATTCCTGAACACTGTAGCAATGGTGGGAAAGATTCTGGTCTTGAAGAAGGCGTGGATTGTGGAGGTGCTTGTCCATCATGTCCTGGTCCAAGCAGGCCAGCGGAGCAAAGTGAGGCTTGTCCTCCAGAAGGATGTGTGGCTCCAGATCCAGTTGCTAGTCCTGTTGAGCAGGAAGATCCTCCGGAAACTACACCAGAGGCTGAGCAATGTCCAACAAGTTCTGATGCAGATGCGTGTAGTGGATATGGAAGATATACTGCGTGTAATCTAATCTGTACCTCGGAGTGTGATATAAAAAGTTTTCCATGCAAAGATGCTTCTGGGAATAATTCTGAATATTGTTGCGTAAAATACTTGTGTGAAAAAGTTACTGATGTTGCAACATGTAATAAACTATCGAATTGTACATGGGGAAGGAATAGTAACAAATGTTTATATGATGGGGAAGCTGATGTAGTAGATGGTGGAAACTCACCACCTGAGGAAGAAGAAGAGGAAGTTCCACTTCCCCCTCCGTCAACACCAGCACCACCTGTAGACAGTACAGGTACTTGCAATTGTCATTCAATTGGACGAGGTGCTGTTGGTGGGATGGGAAGAGATTTTAATGAATCAGTTGATTACAGAACTAAAAAATCTGAATGTACCAATTCTTTTTGTGAGGGAAAGGCAAGAGAGAATGCGATTGCGACTTGTAGAAGTAATCCGTTATGTAATGAAAATAATTTGGTTGTTACGTTTAGTTCAACAACTGCAACATGGACACCCGATAATCCAGGTTTCGTATCACTTGGTTTGAGTTCCAAAGTGTTTGCTGAAGAAAGTACTTTTGAATACGATGGGAAATATTTAATCATTAATAATCCTGGAATATATAAGATGGTTGCAAATAAAGAAGTTGAATTAGACATAACTGCGTTTGGAAATAACAAAAAGGTTTCATTTTATATAGACAATAATTCCAATGGGGTGAGAGACAATGGTGAATTAGTTATTGATGATGCTTCGACATTATCTATTGAGTTGGAAAAAGAAAGTGATGTTTTTTCATATACTTTTACAGAAGGATATAATTATGTGTCATTTCCATTTGTGTCTAAAAATTACCCGACGATGTCATCTTTATTGTGGTATTTAAATCAAAAGGGTGTTGAGGCATCGATGATTGCTACCTATGACGGAGGTTGGAAAGCAATTAGTCACAGAGAAATTGACAATGAAGATCTAAAAAATCAGTTATATGGAATTAGTGATTTTCCCATAAATCCTGGAAGAGGTTATGTTATTAAAGTAATAAATGGTAGTAGGTGGGTTGCGTTGACAGGTTATAAGGTAGCTCAACCAGTACCAGTAGAGATGAAAGATGCATGGAATTTGATAGGAGTGCATGGACTTTCTACATATGATGGTTATACAGCAGATGATTTGATAGCTAGTATGAAATCGCAAGATATTCCGGCAGAGATAGCGACGCAATGGATAAGAGGAAGATATGAGAGTAGGATAATAAAGGATGTAGAAGGGACGGAGCGTAAGTTTGGGAATGATTTTCCGATAGAGGAATATAAGGCATATTTTGTACAGGTAAATGGAGGTACGGGTGTTTGGGAACCAGAGAAGAAGGAATGATAATTCGACTTGACAAAATCAATATTATGTAGTAGATTAGTAAATAAGCCATGTGTGTTATCGTTGTTTAATTGGTAATGTATGTGGTTATAAAATCATTATGGTATAACATTATTTGTTATATTGTTTTGTCTATATAAGTTTTATTATATATATTTATGGTAGCTATGCAATTAGATACCAGTTTCTTAAAGAATAATAAGAAACTATTACCTCTTTTTATAGTAGGAGGAGTTTTACTATTGGGAGTAATCTTTTTGGTATTGTATTGGTATGTATTAGGTAATGTAAATCCATCATATGTAAGGGTAACTAATCAAACAGATACATCTTTTACAGTGAGTTGGGTATCGACCAAGAAGAGTAAGGGACAGGTATTAGTACGAGAGGATGGTAAGTTTTTGCCAGGAATATTAGCGCCGATAGGGTCTGATAAGTTTTATGATGATAGGGATGTAGTGAAAGCGGAGTTAGAAGCAGGAGAGAAGAGGACAGATAAGGCGTCTAAGGAGGTAGAGAAGAGTGAAGATAAGGTAATAGATGCTAATAAATATAATTTTGATGTAAAGGTTAGGAAACAAGGAAGGTATTATGTACATACCGTAACAGTGAGTAATTTGGATGCAGATACTGGATATAATTTTAGAATAGGAAATGGTTTTAGATGGTACGGAGATGAGGTGTTGAAAGATAATAGTGATAGCGATTTGCAGTATGGTGCACTTGGAAATGGCGTTCTGGAGACTAAGACATTACCATTCCCCGAAGATCAAGAATTTGTTGAACCTAATCCAGCTTATGGTGGGATTAATATTGATGAGAACTCAGATTATAATCAAGTGCTAGTATATGGATTCTTTAATGATACTCAAAATGTTAAGAATTCTCTTCCTGTAAATACTGCTCCTAATGAAACTGGTGGATGGTATATTGATATTTCTAATTCAAGGTGGGCTTCGGGTTATGTTTGGTCTGGCTACAATATTGAGACAGCCCTTTTGGATATGCAATTTTTGTACGTACAGGATGGAGAAGTTAAACAAGAATATTTAATTGTTGCTTTGGAAGATGGTTTTCCAATTGGAGATGTGTATTTAGGTCATAATACAAATGATTCTGGGGAATCTGAAAGTAAATTTTTGATTCAAAGAGCTTATGCGTTAGCTTGTGTTGAAGAATATCCAGAGGCTTGTACGTGTGATAACGGTGCTTCTGGAAATAGAATATGTATTAAAATGGGAGACAACGCTACTGGAGAGGCGGGTGCTTCGTGCCCATGGGGTCCAGGTTCTGGATGTGGTTCTTGTGTTTGTGGAGCAGCTCCTGTATCTCCTCCTCCATTTGCTCCAGAGCCTCCTCCATATGTAATACCAGTTTCTATTCCTGTTGGTGGAGTTTGTCCAAAGGATGCTAATGGAAGGTATGAGTGTAGTTGTTCTCCATTTGGAGCAAATGCACCTAATAATATTGGTTGGGGAGCTACGTGTGCAGGTTCTGATAATTGTCCGTGCACTTTACCAGATGGGAGTAAGGTTGGTGCTGGACTTAAGGCTCCTGATGGTCCATCTGTCGGAGGTGGTGAAAAAAAGAACCCTGCAGACGATCCTACCTGTGGTGGTAATTATCAAAGCCCTTGCGATATTAATACTCATCAAGGGCGTTGTGATGATGGTTCTTCTCCGTTTCCTGAAGCTCCTGGTATATTAAGATGTGGTAAACAAGTAGAAATTGATGTTGGTTTGATTGATCCAAAAAGCGATAACGGGTGTGGAGGTAGTGGTCAAGCCCCATGTGATCCTGCAACTCATTCGGGTACATGTGACGATGGTACCGCTCCAACATCTCAAGGGGGTGGGTTATTATGTGGTACATCCCCAGCAACTACAGTTGATACATGTAAAGGAGCGTGTTTACCTGGAACAGTGTGTGAAACTGTAATTTCTGGAGCTCCTGGACCAATAATGGTTGGTCCTATTCCTGTAGGATATACTGGCGGTGGTACAGAATTAGGTGTATGTGTACCTGAAATTAATAAACCAGTTGCTGATCCTGCGATAGTGGCAGATGCAAACTGTAGCTTTAATACAAGAGAGGAAGATAAACTTAAATGTTCTATGGAGGCTGAATTAGAAATATTTGATGATACTTGTAAACTTACGGGTAATGGAGGTGTTCTTAAAGGTGCATGGAATACAATAAAATGTGCTGGTAAGGCAGCCTTACACCAGATGCTTCCTATTACGGAAACCTTAATTCCTGGTCAAAGAAGTTCATTATTTTCACCCGTTTCAGCAGAGGCAAATAACACATATTATACTATTAATGACATGGGTTTATATAGTATGATTGTGAATGGTGAAGTATTAACAGATATTGATGTTGATAGGGAGGGTTATAGAGTAGGCTTCTTCATTGATAAAAACGGAAATGAAGTTTTTGATGCTGGTGATGAATTGGTTGAGGCATCTGCGATACAAATCGAACTTAAAAAGGAATCAGAAACCTTTAATTATCAATTATCTGAAGGTTACAACTATGTATCATTCCCATTTGTAGGGGATGATAAGAATAACCTTAAGACAATGTCATCAGTACTTCAATACTTGAATAGTAAAGGAATAGAAGCAACTGTAATGGCAACTTATGATGGCGGATGGAAAGCAGTAGATTACAGAGAAATAGCAAGTGTTGACTTGGGATCAAAAGGACAATTATATGGAGTAAACGACTTCCCAATTAATCCTGGTAGAGGATATGTGATTAGAGTTATTAGTGGTGGAGGCCAAGTATCCTTAAGTGGATTTAAGGTAGCTCAACCAGTACCAGTAGAGATGAAAGATGCATGGAATTTGATAGGAGTGCATGGACTTTCTACATATGATGGTTATACAGCAGATGATTTGATAGCTAGTATGAAATCGCAAGATATTCCGGCAGAGATAGCGACGCAATGGATAAGAGGAAGATATGAGAGTAGGATAATAAAGGATGTAGAAGGGACGGAGCGTAAGTTTGGGAATGATTTTCCGATAGAGGAATATAAGGCATATTTTGTACAGGTAAATGGAGGTACGGGTGTTTGGGAACCAGAGAAGAAGGAGTGAATCAAGTGAAAAGTTGAATCCACCAGTGGTGGACCAGTTACTTAGTTTATTTATAAATGTAACTGGAACGAGAAACTAGTAAAGTTTTAAGTTTGAGACTTTGAATTAGAGCTTGAGGATGGGCGGGCCGAAGGCCCGCCCATTTGCTATTATTTATTGCGATCCTTTAATACACTGTGTTTCTCCGTTCTCTGTAGCAGAACTGTAAAGGATGAAAGTACGGAGAGAACGTCATTTTTATTGCACTGTCTATTGATGTATAATAGATTAACGAACTATCTACTCATTATTAATATCTAAATGTATATTAAACTTATAATTATAGTGATATTCTGTTTGACGTTTTTTGCGCTATTTTATGCAATCAATAAAAATATAAGAGGTGCACTTATTTCATTATTAGTATTTTTATTGGGATTTAACGTAGCATATAATGAGATTATTCCACAGAGTTATGTTTTAGGCACTGTTTCAAATTATAGAATGTTTCAAATACATATCGTTGATCTAATAATGGTTATTTCTGTTTTTGGGGGAATAATATCTCTGCTAAAGCAAAATAAGCAGTTTTTATTTACAAAGATTTCCGAGAGAATTCCTTTTTTTAAGAATCAGTTTAAATTTGGCAAATTTTTGCTTTTATTAAAAAACAATTATTTAATTGTATTGGTTGTTTTTTCAATACTCCTTCAGTTATTGATGTCGATATTTTTTCATAAGGATGTTGTTTCAATAATGTGGAGTGCAAGATTTTTATTGTATTTTGTTGCAGTTTTAGTATTTAAA
>DAOOWV010000005.1:0-49528 GCA_035371485.1 Candidatus Dojkabacteria bacterium
ATCTGAAGCTTGATGAAAACTCTAAATTGTTAATTTTAAAACTTAGTGGAGGATATCCAGCTCTTATGATGATTTTATTACGCATAATAGCGGTAGATGGAACAATCCCAACTTCAAATGATCTAATTAAAAATAACGAGGTTTTAAATTTGTTTTATTCAATTTGGAATAGTTTTTCAGAAAAAACCCAAAAGGAAGCAAGAGAAGGAAGCTATTTGTCAAACAATTTTTTAATATCGACTGGTTTAGTAGATTCTCAGGGAAAATGGTTTTCTGAGTTATTTCGTGAATATATTGAAAATATTGATTTGCATTTTTCAACCCTCAAGGATGAAGTTTTTATTTCTCAAATGACATATTCACAAAAATTGATCTGGGATATTTTAAAATCCAACCAAAATAATATCGTTACTAAAGAACAAATTGCAACTGTTCTCTGGGGAGATCTATGGACTGATAAATATTCTGAGTGGACGATTGAAAAACAAATTAGTAACATTAGGCGAAAACTTCCGTTGAAATATGAACTTAAAAGTGTTTATGGTAAAGGATATATGCTTACTGAGAGTTTAAAAGGGAAAGTTAAGGGTTAGTGGTTTTAAAAAGTCATATTTCATGTATTATTTAACAGTACTTCCTATAAATTTTTTACCATCTAACACCTTTTTTAGATTTTCTAAATCTCTACCAACAACTACAAAATCAATATTGTTTTCCATCGCTTCTTTTGAAGCAACTGGATCGATTGCCCAACTGTCACCGGGATTGTGACTATTAGCGAAGTTAATTATTTGCATGTATTTTTCCCAATCCATTTCTTCTATTAATCTAGCATTTGGATAAACCCTAGGGTCTAAATCATATATCCCATCTATGTTTTTAATGCTAATTACCCTATTTACTCCGATTCTCATAGCTAATAAAACTGCGTCCATGTCTGTGCTGCTTTCGGCTTTATACCCCCCACAGGATAATAAAACATGAGTTTTTTCAAACGTTTTGCTATTAACGAATTTAAAGATTTGGAGATAATCATCAAGCGCAATTATTCTTTGGTGTGCAATTTCTGGAATTACACTTTGAAAACATACAGCATTCATTAAAGTTGAAATTATTCCTACTCTAGATTGGTATCGTTCACTAATTGAGAACTCTTTTAACCTGCCTTGAAATTTTCTTGCAAGTTGTCCTCCTCCTACTGTGATCACAAATTTATACCCTTTGGCGATATAGGGATGAAGTATTTGATCTCTAAATTCAATCACAAAAGGAACGTTAAAACTGTCAGTTAAATCTGGGCAGAGGATGGATCCACCGATTTTTATAACTAAAATCTTAGATTCCATCTTGTATATATGTTGAATTGGTGGTTCCCCACAATGATTGGTCTCTTTGTTCCATTTCTGAAATTGGTTTTTCGTTAAAAGTAGGTTCAAGGATGACCATTCTCATTTCTGCAGTATTGGTTGTTACTTGTTTGTTGAACAAAATAGTTGAAACAGCAATTCCAATAACGCTTATTAGAACAAGAATTATTAAAAAAATAATATTACTCTTCATTTGTTAATTTTATGTCCTCATGTATAAATAAAATTTTAAATGACAAAGAAGTTTCATAAATTCCCTCTCCCCCCTCTTCTGAAATTGAAACAGCGGAGAAAGATGGATAATATGCAGTTTTTTCAAACTCGCTAACAAAAGTAAGAATGGCACTTATTGAATGTGCTCTTACTGATATTGTTACACTTCCCTGGTTAATGTATGGATTTTCTACTTCAGCTGCAGTAGATTGTAGAGCTGTCGAAACATTAATACTGTTAACTTCTATTCCTGATTTTTCAGCAATCTTTTGAATTGAATTTATAAGTGTTATTGTATTTTTGTTTGAGGGGTGATATTTTTCGATGATTTTAAGTCTTTCAGAAACACCTTTTTGATTGGTTGTTCCGACATATTGGGAGTTTAAATTTGAAACTGTTTCGAAACGATCGTTAAGAAAAGTTAAATCCTGCTCCAATAACGTAATTTCAGATTTTCTTTGAGCAACTATCGATAGAGTTGGTGTTATTACTGTACTGATTATAATTATTATTGCTAATAACGTTATCCCAAGCATTGTGTATGATTTTTGCATTGGGGTAGAAACAAATATTTTCCTTACATTTTTCTGAGTATCAATCTTTCCCTCAAGTTTTATTTTTTCTAAAGGTTGGGTTGATGGTTTTACAACCTTTTCTTGCACAGGTGCCTTTTTTTCTTGTTTAACTGGTTTTGTATCCATTTATTGTTGAGTTATTTGATCAGTTTCGTTATAAAATAATACATGTCCCGTAATCTTAACTTCACCTGGAACGCCAGAACTGTAGGTTTCGTCAAGCTTATATTGGGTTGAAATTATTTTTGGATCAAGATTTATAGAACTTTCAAATTCCTTAAATTTACTAAGATTATCAAATACCAGTTCAAATGTTGCATTTTCATTCGAGATAGACAAACTTTCAATTTTAGATGCCTTTGTTACATAGGAGCTATAAAAAAAGGACTTGTTAGAGAGTAATTTTTGTGTTTGATGTTCTGTCTCAATTTGGTTAAGGACACTTTGGATAGCAATTTGCTTTGCCTGAATTTCCTGCACTTGGTTTACTCTTTCGGTGGCGTCAGTAACATCCTCAATGAGTTGATTTCTTTTGGTGTCAACAATTACCCTATAAGTAAATACTCCAACAATAAAAAGAATACAAATTAGAGTTAATGCTCTACCCCAAACAAGAATCCAATTAAGAACGACATCTGTTTTACTTGCCGGCTTTGACGGTGGATCAAGCAGGTTTATACTTCTAGGAAACATATTGGACAGTTTTATTAACTATTATTGTCAATAATAACATAATTCGAAAAAAAAATGCAACTTTCGTTAAACAATTTCGACTATTGGTTTCTTGTCGTATGCATCTTTCATGTACTTATTAATTGCGTTTTTTATAGTTAGTGTAATGTTTTTATCTGCTTTGTTCGATAGTTTATTTTTTACAATTGTTTCAATTTCATTTGAAAATGATTTTGATTTATGTGGTGCTACAATTCCGCTGTGAGTTATTTTAATGCTGTTTCCTGCCAAAACTATTACAATAAAACCATTATTTTCTAATTGCAGTCTTTCGTTAACTAACTCGTTGCTTAATGAGACAATGGATTTCCCATCAATGGTATAGGGTCTGTTATCTATGTTTCCGATATTATTCCAATTTTGTCCATTATATTCCCAAATATCACCATTTTTTACCATTAGAACATTTTCGTTTCTATACCCATTTTGGATTACTGTTTTTCTGAGTTGATCTCTTAACATAGGATTTGCATATGCTGGGATAATATATTTGGGTCTTACTAGTGAAAGCATTTTCAACTGTTCTTGTTGATGAGCGTGTCCTGTTGCGTGTACATCTAATTGTTTTCGATGAGTCACGGATACTCCCATTTGTATCAACTTGTCTATGTTTTTAAATATTGCGACTTCATTTCCAGGAATTATAGAGGAAGACATGATAACGTTGTCGCTTTTTTTCAAACTTAATCTATCAAATTTTTTCTCAATCATTCTAGTTAATGCAGCTTCACGTTCACCTTGGGTTCCTGTAACAATATAAATGAGTTCGTTATCTCTATGAATTTTAGCCTGTTTTTGTGAAATTACAACATTTTTATTTGATTGTATGTAGCCGGTTTTAACGCTAATTTTATACATTTCTTCAATACTTCTTCCCAAAAGGACCACTTTCCTTTTTTGCTTAAATGCAATGTCAATTATACTGTACATTCTTGTAACTTCTGAAGAGAAAGTTGCAATTATTACCCTTCCTTTTGCTTTTTGTATTTCTTTGAATAAAACGTCATATACCTTTTTTTCTGAAAGGCTCCAACCTTTGTCAAAAGAGTTAGTGCTATCGATTAGGGCAACGATTGGTTTTCTATCTCCTATTCTTTGTAATCCAGCATAATCTGGTTTTTTTTCATTTAACGGTGTGTCGTCAAACTTAAAGTCCCCTGAAAGAAATATTTCTCCAACTGGGGAAGAAATAGTAATTGTTGAAGCATCTGGGATACTATGCGTTACATGGACAAAATTAACTTTAAGACTTCCAATCTTTACCGGATTATTGTAAGTTACAGTGTTGATTTTATATTTTCCTTTGAAATTTTCCTTTGTTAATTTTTGTGAAATAACCTGACTTGTGAAATTTGTTGCATAAATTGGTGGATTTCCTATTTTGTTTAGTAAATGGTGAATAGCTCCGATGTGATCTATATGGCCATGTGTAATTACAATAGCCTTTATTTTTTTCTTATTTTTAAGCAAGTAATTTATCGGTGGCAATACCATATTAACTCCAGGCAAAGTTTCGTCTGGAAACCCATAACCCATGTCAACTATTATTATTTCATTTGCGTACTCTACTACTATGGAATTTAGACCAACCTGATCAAATCCCCCTAGAGGTATAATTTTTATTGAATTCATATCTTTTTATCCTTTCATAAACTTTTCAAACTCTTCTCTTTCAATTACTTCTTTTTGCACGAGGAGGTCTGCTAATTCTTTTATTTTGTTTTTGTTTTTTGTAAGTATTTCTACTGCTTTTTTATATTCTGTTTCTATGATTTTTTGTATTTCCATATCAATTAATTTGGCATATTCCTGGCTGTAGTTTGATGTGGTTTCATAGGAATATCCAAGCCACTGTTCATTTAAATTTTCACCATATTTTACAAATCCTAGCTTTTCACTCATTCCATATTTTTTTACCATTCCTGTTGCGAATTCAGTAACTTGCTCTATGTCTTGAGAGGCTCCTGTTCCAAAAGTTCCTGTCATTATTTCTTCTGCAATTCTTCCACCTGTTGCAATTCTAATCCTTGCCTTCATTTGTTCAATTGTGAAATTGGAATAGTCGTCATCAGGAAGGTACATTGTCATACCGGCACTTAATCCTCTTGCAACGATACTAATTTTATGTACAGGATCAGCATATTCTGTAAAAAAAGAAACTATTGCATGTCCTGCTTCATGGAATGCAGTATTAAGAAGTTCCTCTTTCTTTGGTACTTTTGATCGTCTTTCTCTACCGTATCTTACTTTCAATATTGATTCTTCCATATCACTCATAAAAATTTTCTTTTCTCCCCTTTTTGCTGCGATGATAGCTGCTTCATTTGCTACATTTTCTAGATCAGCACCAGCAAGTCCTATTGTTTTCTTAGCTATTATTTCTACATTTACGTCATCGGCTACTGGCTTATTTTTAAGATGTACTTTTAATATCTCTTCCCTACCTTTTGCATCAGGTCTGTCGATTACTACTTTTCTATCAAACCTCCCAGGTCTTAAAATTGCAGGATCTAAGATGTCAGGTCTATTGGTTGCAGCTAAAACTATTACTGTATCATATCTTGTGAATCCGTCCATTTCAACGAGAATCTGATTTAATGTCTGTTCGGTATAACTTGATTTTAATGATACTTCTCTTTTTTTAGCCACAGCATCAATTTCATCAATAAAAATAATACTTGGTGCCAATCTTCTTGCTCTTTTGAACATGTCCCTGACTCTTGCAGCTCCAGCCCCTACTAACATTTCCTCAAATTCTGCACCGGATGTATGGAAGAATGGTACATTAGCTTCCCCAGCTACAGCTCTTGCTAGTAGTGTTTTTCCTGTTCCGGGAGCACCAACTAAAAGCACACCTCTTGGGATTCTTGCACCTAACTTAAAATACTTTTGTGGATTTTTAAGGAAATCAACTACTTCTTCTAATTCTTCTTTAGCTTCTTTTATTCCAGCAACTTCGTCAAAAGTTACATTAGTTTTTTTACCAACGAGTAATTTTGCTGTTGATTCTCCAAATGAACTCATTCTAGATCCTGAGGCATTTATACTTTTTACGATATTGTAAGCGGCGAAGATTGTAAGAAGAACTAATCCAATTGTTAAAACAGTGTCAATACCAATTTGTACAGTAGTTTTTTGTTCCAAGTCGATGTTAGAATTAGAAAGATCTATTTCACGATCCTTCATAAAGTCATCAAACGATTTTTTGGTATCCCGGTATATGGCGCGACTTATTTTTCCATCTTGGGTAATTACATCTACAGTTCCGTCATCTGGCTTTACAACTACTTTTACTTTTTCATCTTCACTTTTTTCCTTAATAATTTCTGTCAACTCTTGTACTGAAACATTTTCTATCTTTTGTTGATTAATTTTAGGAATAATGTAAAGTGATGATATTAGTACAATTACGATAGCAACAATAATTATATTGTGAGTTAAACTGCCCTTTTCTGCTTCTTTTGGCATCAAATCCTTAACTGAAATTTTTGGTTTGTTTTTTTCCATTTATAAAATTTTATTATTTTAGTGACAAAGTATTTTATCATACTTAATATTGAAATACATGTCCTTTACATTTTTTTGCTTGTCTGTGCTATAATTGTTGAGTATTAATTAAGTAATGAAAACATGACAGATCAAATCAACACATCTGTAGTTGGCAGTGGTAAAGTAAGTAAAAATTCTACAGGACAAACCATTCCAGTTAAGAAGAAAAGAGGATGGTGCTTGGTAGTCTCAATTTTATTAGTTTTTATAATCATTTGTGGCATGTGTTCGTTTTTCTCGATATGGTTTTTAAGTGCTGTGTCCAAAGGTTCTGCATTAAATTATGAAACTGTTTATGGGGATGAAAATAGTAAAAACAAGATCTTATCAATAAAAATTGATGGAACAATCTTAAATGAGGCTCCAGACGCAGCAAGTTTTTGGGTCGATGATACGTATATTTATGGTTATTCTATAAGAGATGTGATAATTAATGCTTCTGACGATAGCAGTATAAAAGGGATAATTTTAGAAATATCATCTCCTGGTGGTACGATAACCGGGACAAAGACGATTGCTGATGCAATAGAATATTATAAGGATAAAACAGGGAATCCTGTAGTTGCATATGGTCAGGGAACTGTTGCTTCTGGTGGATATTGGTTGGCTTGTTCTGCTGATTATTTTGTGTTGGATTATGGCAGTAATGTAGGAAATATTGGCGTAATATTTGGACCTTTTGCTTATTATGATGTTGTTTTGGCTGAGGATGGAGGGATTCTTGGTGGAGGAGTTATTACTCAAAACGGAATTGAATATAATTACATTACTGCTGGTCAATATAAAGATATTGGTAGCCCATATAGAGTAATGAGTGAAACAGAGGTTCAGTCGCTTCAAAAGGGAGTTGATAATGAATACAACGAATTTGTAAAACAGGTTTCAGAAGGTCGTGGAATTGAAGAGTTGGAAATAAAGAGCAATATAAAAGCATTAATTTATGATAATCTTGAAGCTGAGAGATTAAATTTAATTGATGAGTCTGGGAACAAGTATGTTGCTTATCAGAAAATAGCTGAAATGGCGAGTTTGGGAGATGATTTCCAAATTATTAGAGATAGTAGTGCAAGTGGGGTTATTGGAAGTTTTTGGGGTATGCTAGGCAACAATTATGATGTAAATAAGAATTGGTATGAAGGTAAATATCTTGTTTATTGGGGAGGATTCTAAATTTAAAAGCGAACGAGTGAAAAAATGTAATTTAGTGTGGATAAGTCAATATACAATAAATAATGAAGAAATATGAATGGATACTATTTGATTTTGACGGAACTTTAGTTGATACGCTTGCGTTGAATCTAAGTATGATTAATAACTTGGGAGGAAGGATTTTTAGAAATTTTGAGCCAATAACTGTCGATGAAGTAAAAGAAAAAGGATTTTGGTATTATTTCAAAAAATATAGAATTAGGAAAAGATATATTCCCTTTGTTGTATTGTTTTTTCAGATATTAACAAAAAGATTATATAGAAAAGTTTATATTTCTAATGAAATTAGATCTCTAATTATTGATTTAAACGCAAAAGGTTATAAATTGGGAATAGTTTCTTCATTGAACAGTTCAATAGTCAAGTCCTGTTTAAAAAGAAGTGCTCTTAATGGTTATTTTCGTTTTGTTAGCACTAGTCCCTCACTTTTTTCTAAGGAAAAAATATTAACTAGAGCTATCTTGAAAAATAACATTAAATTGAATTCAGTAGTCTATGTTGGAGACGAAGTAAGAGATATTAATGCATCTAAAAAAGTTAATATTCCAGTAATTGCTGTTGAAGGGGGTTTTGCAACAAGGGAACGATTGATAAAAGCAAACGCCAATAATGTTATTGGTTCACTTGCAGAATTAGTTAATTTGCTTTAGTGATTTCCTGGAGGGTTGTTATATCTGTAACGTTCTTGTCGGCTCTGTCAAATTGGATTAATCTTGGAAATCTTAAACTTAAACCACTTGAATGATTTTCACTTCTACTTATTTCATCTGCTTCAACAACGCAGACAACCTCAGGCTCAACCAATACGTCAGGTTTCAAATCTTTTGGAATCTTTACGAATTTTGGGCTTTTGTTGACTTTAATCTTATCTAGTCTTGTTTTAATTTGTTGTAATTGTTGGTCAGTAATACCTGTTCCTACCTTTGCTATTGTTAATATCTCTTTTTCGTCAGGACTTTTTAATATTCCTGTTAGTAATGTTCCAATTCCAAACTTATTTCTTCTCCCTGTTCCGAGATAATAGCCGAGTACAACAACATCAAGAGTATCAGCAAATTGTTTGTTTATACTTTTTTTTAATTTAATCCACTCAAAGTTTCTAACTCCTGGTTGATATTCACCTGATGGGTTTTTTGCAATCAATCCCTCGAAGCCTTTGTTTACATATTCAGTAAATAAACGGTCAATTTCTTTTGTACTATTAACTAGTGTAGTTGGCGCTTTTCCAATAATCTGGTTATTATTAAAATCGATGAGTTTATCAATAAGACTTAGTCTTTTTATTGTATTTTTGCGAATTACTGATCCGTTGTGATATATACAATCAAATACAAAACATTTTATAGGGATCTCCTTTTGAGTCGATGTAATATCATGTTTTCTTTTTCGTTTTATTGTCTCTTGGAAATTAAGAAATTTTCCATCTGAATTGATACCGATTATTTCGCTATCAAATACTCCATTTTGAATTTTACTTTTTAAAATCTGGGTAACGAGGTCTGGAAACATGTGCGTTATTTCTTCAAGATTGCGTGAAAAAAGCTTAACCTGCCTTGTCGAAACTGGTTTGGAAACAAAAAGAGAAGTATTGTTTTCATGTGAAAAGTACTTTCTCCATATAGGTTTTACAGTTCTTTTATCAGGTTTGTCCGTAAAAATATGTATCTGACATCGTAAGCCATCATATTTGGGTTGAATGTAAACTTGATTGTATCTTTTAATAATTTCATCACTATTTTTTGCTCTTTCAACTAATTGCGAACTTACGGGAACACCTAGCTGAACATCGATTGTTTTAATATCTGTAATATCGTTTTGCTTAATAACCTGGATAACGTATCCAATATCAGAGCATGCCCCTAGCGCATAATCAAGATCTGTACTAAAGTTGAGATATTTTTTCTTATAGGCTGATAAAATTGTTCTTTCAGTACACCCTAATCTCATTTTGCCACACACAAGTCTAGCAATATATTTTTGTTCCTTGGTAGAAGTATTCTTAAATAGCTCCTTAAGTTTATCGATTTTATATGCAACTGATCCACTACCACTAATCTGTGCAATATCCCAAAGTTTTTGATAAATTTCCGTAATTGACAATGAGCTGGATTGATTTTGGGAACCTATTTTTTCGATAACTGTACCAATATCCCCTACTTCAGAATATATTTTTTCAACATCATATTTAGGATTGAGTGATTGAATTGCCTTTATTACACCTCGAATGGACATATTAAACTCGGTTGTTACAAACATAGGAGAGATCCTCTCAATAAGCATATAACAAACAATTCCTGCTTCTTCGGGAGTTAATAAATCTATAAAATCTCTTATGCACTCTTCCATTTTGAGTCTTGAAGCAGTGTTTTCAATTTTTTCAAAAAAGGATGCAACCGATGTAAAGTAGCTCATTTGCGGTATTCCTTAAATATGAGATAGAATCTGTTAAAATACTTCTTGAGAGTGGTGAAAATGTCTTTTAGTGACTGATCTTTTAGAAGAGCCAATGTTAATAGGTAAATAATAATACCAACTACACAATTTACTATTATAATTAATAATGTATCAAGAGTTCTTTCGGTATCAAGAATAATTGTTGGAACCAACTTGAAAACATAGAGGAAAATAGTCATAACAATTCCAGCGATAATTTTCTTTATGACTTCTCTTGTTAAAAAGCGAATTGGAATTCGTATTCTTTTTCTTACCAATAAAGTTAATAGTACAAATTCAGTAACTAATGCTAAACTGATCGAAAGAGTAATACCTCCTACTGCAGAATATGAAGTACCTCTCGTAGTTAACAATCTGAAGATTGTTGAAGGAAGATCGTAGATTTGTTCTTTAGTTAGGTTGATAATCGCATCTTTAAACCTGTCAATACCTGGGTAATTGCTCCAAAGATTTGAAAGTAATATGTTACCGACAATGACTTGAATAGTTGCAATAATTGATACCACTAGTGGAGTTATTGTGTCGTCAATTGCATAGTAAACTCTTAAAATTACTGGTTTCAGTGAACTAAATACAATTGCGATTGCAAAAAGTGCTAGTGCCCACGAAGTAATTACAATATCTTCCCAATCAAATAAACCTGTACTTAGGAATACCCTAACAATTGGAAAACGCAATATCAAAATAATCGCTGAAATAGGAATAGTTGAAAATAGTATAAAATTTAATGCTCTAGAAACAATCTCACTTATTTTTTCTTTATTGCCATCTTGAGCAAGTGAAGTTATTTTAGGGAATAAAGCTTGAGAAAGTGAATGTCCAATTATTCCTGCTGGAATAACATAAAGTTGTGATGCATAAGTAAAAGCACTATAGGCTCCCCCACCCAACTGTAAGCATATTTGAATTGCATGGAATTTTGGAATATATTCGTTTATTAGTGTAAATATTCTTGGCGTTGATTGTTTAAACAGATACTTAATCTGTGGACCAAATAGTGGTTTGGGAAATATAAAACTATAATTAATTGCTTTCAATCCAGGAATTTGTATTAACAAGTGTGCGATTGTTCCGATTATTGTTCCATAAACCATACCCATGATTGGTGTTGCTGTTCCATGATTTCCAAACTGTGCATAAACGATTATTCCAACAATTGTTCCTATTGTGTGGAGAGGCATTGATAGTGATGATATAAAAAATCTTCTTTTTACTTGTAAACCAGCCATTATTACTGTACTCAGGCTAAGTATTAATGGTGATATAGCTAATAACCTAGTAAATTTTGTCATCATATCTGGATTATATAGCTTTGGATTCTCCAATGATCTTATATAGATATCAGTTATTTGAGGAGCAAGAAGTATTAATAGAATAGTAACTGCTGCAAACAAAAGTGAAAAAAATACTAGAATTCTACTGAACGTTTCATTAAATTTTTCCCTGTCTTGATTTGATTTTTTTGCCAGCAATGGAATCATTGCGGATGAGAACATGCCAGCAGATAACGCTGTAAAAAGGGCGTCCGGAATTGTATTTGCTATCCAAAATGTATCAAGATCAGTTGAAGTTCCGAAGTAATGAGCTACTATACGTATTTTAAAGAAAGCAATTATTTTGGTTATTATAATAATTGCTGTTATAACGAAGGTTGCTGACGATACAGATGTCTGTTTATTTGTAATAAGTTTAAAAATGTTTGTTTTCATCGTAATTTTTAAGAATGACCACCCTACCCTTCTTAAGTGGGGTACAATTTACGTTAATTCTTTATCTTTCTGTAATATGATATCTTAATAAGATGAAATTATCAAATTCAAGGTAATGAAGTTGCAGAAATCATATCAAATAATGTATCATAAAGATTATGAATCTATCAAAATTATTAATAATTGCGTTTATTGTTGCTATCTGTTCATTTTTTCTTTATAAATCATACCTTACAGTAAAAGATTTGAATGCAAGAAAAGTACAAAGAAATCAAATTGAACGAGATATTGAAGACGAACGCTTTGATTACTTGATTATTATGCTTCAAGAAAAAGAAATTGTTGAAAATACTGACGCTTTTATTGAAATGGAAGCAAGATTGAGATTGAAGTATGCTAAGGCAGATGAAACCGTTGTTTATTATGGCAATGAGTTTGACTCAGAATATTGGGACTTTGCTTCAGATCTTAATTATGAAGAGCCTGTGATTGAAAATATTGAGCTGTGGAAAGGCGTTTTATTAGGAAATAAATAAAAAGTGAAGTTTTAATGGGTTTACTTTTTTAAAACTGATTGTTAACTACTAGTTGATTCCAATCTATTAAATTATGTAAAAGGAATGTTTACATTGTGAAAATACTTTTATACAGTTTTTATAATCGTTGGAGTATAAGTTGCAGGTCGGTTTATGAATTTTGTTATAGTAAAAACCATTTGTCTAATAATCAAAATTTAAACAACGTTAGTGGAAAACGTGAGAATAATATAATGAATAAAACTCCTGATTTTGATGTGGAAATAATTAAGTTTTATTATGGAAAATTTTCATCGTTAAAACGCTTGTTGATTGATTCCGACTTTGATTATATTTTTGGGGTAGGTAATGGACGAAAAAACGCCAGATTCTATAAAGTTGAATTATGTTTTATCAATAAATATGGTTCAAAACCAATAATTCCCAAATATCCAATTACTCAGGTTTGGAATTCAACTTGGGAAATTAAAATCCCCAATGAATTATTGGATTCAGTCATATATTCTAATTCAATAACCACAGGTCCTTGCAATAGAAGTGTTGTAAATATTTTAGAGATAATTCGATTAAACCAATTAAAATGAAAAGTTGGATTCATACATTTGAGAAAAGATGAACTTTCAAATATTAAAGTGATTATTGAGTCAATTATACTCGATAATATTATCTTGTAATAATTATTTCTTCACCTAAAGTTGCAATTTTATTGTCAGTTACTGTTATGGCATCCCCATCTCTTAGTAATCTAAGTTCTCCATTACTTTTCCTCCAATTACTCTCAATTTGTGGTAATAATTCTTCTTTGTAATGAGGATATATTTCAAAGTCAATTAACCCTAATCCTGGTATTAAACTTGCACCGTATTCTTCTTCTCCAATTAACCATTCTGCAACATTTTGGGTATATGAACAAATCATACTTCCGGCACTCGAACCAACATAAATCTTGCCTTGTTCAAGATATTGAGGGATTACCTTTTCTAATTGACATCGTCGTATCCAATACAGCAGATATCCAGCCATTCCTTCAGCAAACCAAATAATATCTGCTCGGTCAATCGATCTCCTAATATCGGTTAAAAAATATAATTCAAGTTCCACTATTTCAATTTTAAACCCTAGGGACTTCACAACTTTTAAAGAGTCACTCTTCTTCCAAGAACCATATGTTTCTCCATTTAAAGCAGTTGGAATATATGCAACACTCAGATTATTAAAATCTTGTCCAATATAATCTCTCAAGTGTTTAATTGTTGTGGGGTGTTTTGCCTGTGAAGCCAAAAACATTCTTTTCATGATAAGAAAGAGTATAAAATTTATTGATACGCTTTAATACATTTTATCAATTCAATCGTTTTTAATCAAATTAATTTCTATACACGATAGTTTATTTTATCTCTTTGTAAACATATAGATAACAAAATATTAGATTTATAATAATATTGGAGAACTTTGTACCTGCATGGACTTGTTGAATACAATGATTACTAGAGAATGAAATCCACCTTTGGTGGAAACTATGGACCAGTATAGGAAGAGTTTTGACAAAAGCGGGGGAAATATGCACCTGCATGGACTTGAACCATGGACCCCCGCTTTATAAGAACGGTGCTCTAACCAACTGAGCTACAGGTGCAATATAAATTGTAAGTAAGAAGTTTATCTTTAGAGTGATTATACAATAGTATAAAAACACGAGCAAGTGCATTATCGCAGTTGCGTCTGCCTGTATTACCTTAAAATAAGGTACAGTATACAGGTGAGCGTCAAAATAAGCATGATGAATTCAAGTCATCATACGTTGACGAGAAGGGTGCATCCATGCATTGTCACTAGCACATAGATGAGCTTCATTCCCATATTTTAATAAGTTGCTCTATTGTTAGCTCCTCAACTCTCTTCTCAGATAATTTTAAGTTGTCAATGTTAACAGTAAATTTTTCGAGATTAGAAGCATCTTTTTTATATGCCATTTTAATTGAGTTCTTAATGGTTTTTCGTTTATAGCCATAAAGATTTTTAACAAATTTCAAGAACTTAATTTGCTCTTCAGTCCCGTTAATGAATGAACTTGTTTTTTCAATTTTGATTACTGCGCTATTAACTCTTGGTTTGGGGGTAAATGCTGATGGTGGAACATCGAATAAATATTCGCATTTTCCCACTAATTCAATTACTCTACTAAGAAAATTTGCATTTGGTGGGGTAGAGCAATAATCTTGGGCTACTTCTTTTTGAATTATAAAGACTCCTGTATTGAACCATTTATGTTGAAATAAAAGTTGAAATAAAATCTTTTTTGAAACGTTATAAGGCAGTGATGAAAAACAAACAGTATTTTGACCATTTCCCAGTGAATTACTGTCGATATCAAGAAAATCGCTATTTAGGATCTTAAGGTTTTTAAGATTTTTATTATCTTTTTCGTTTATCCAAAAGTTTGAAAAAGAATCATCTTTTTCAATTATTGTAACTGATTTGTATTTCTTTATAAAAGAGTAGGTTAGGGCACCTTTACCAGGTCCAATTTCAATTATATGATCTGCATTTATACTCGATAAAGTACTAATAATGCGGTTTATAATACTTTTATCTCTTAGGAAATTTTGTCCAAGTGATTTTTTAGGTTGGTGATTAAACATTAAGTTCATCTATTTTTGGATATCGTAAATCGTAAATACCATCAATAATTGGGAATTCCTCTTTACATTCCTCATTAATACATACAATTTTTTTATTTTCTTTATCAATATTTATTTCACCGCCACATTTAGGACAAATTAATATGTCATCTATAGTTATTGGAGCTAGAGGATTAGTTTCAGATTCTTTTTTCGATAATTGTAGAAAAATACTTGGTGCAAATTCGTGAAATGGAAGTGCCTGTATTATTTTTTCAAAAGACAGTAATATTTTATGTGAAAAATGTCTCTTGAAAAAACCTTGTCTAAAGTATGATGCACCTGTCTTTTTATTTATGTCTAATCCGTGTCTCTTTAATAACTGATAAACAAAATTGGGCTTGTATCCGAGAAATACACCCGTTTGTCCCTCTTTCAAGCCTTCTTTGGTTCCGTCTGATGGAATCCTACTAACCTCTTGGTTTATATAATCTCTAAATTTTCTATTAAATAAAGCTTTTATTCTGTTTTTAATATGAAGTTTATTAGGTATTTCGAGAACAAATTTACTTTTGGCTGTTAATACACGGAATATTTCATTAATAGCCGTATCTTGTTCTTCAATGTGATGTAAGACTCTAATCATTTGTCCACCATTTATCGAGTTGTTTTTGAAAGGAAGATGATAAATATTTGCGGCAATCAGTTTTAGTGAAGCCTTGTTTCCCCACAAAGACTGAGCTTTTTTTAACCCAATCATTGAGTAGTCAACAATTATTTGTTGTTTGGATATATTCTCGTAGGTGGGAAATAATCGGCCATAAGAACCTCCAAGATCTATGAAAATTGAAATAGGTTCAGATTGTCCCCAAATCTTATTAAGTACCTGAATTTCTACAGAATGCTCATATTTCCTATCATTCCAGAAGTTTGAGTAATCGTAGTCCGACAGATCATAAGCTGAAATTTTAGGTTCCATGTTTTTATTGTTGTGCTGTTTCTGTTTCTGCTTCTGCTTCCTTTTCTTCTTCTTCCTCAGTCTCAGCTTCCTGGGTTACCTTCTGGAATGTAGCAATAGTAACTATTGTTCTTTTGGTTTCTGTAGCGTTTACTGGTTTCACACCCTCTGGCAACTCTATGTCCTCAACGGCAATGTTATCTCCTACTTTTTTTAATACTGAAACATCGATTTCAATTTGAGGAATAATATCTTCTGGTTTTGCCTTTAGTTTTATGTAGTCTAAAGCTTGCATTATGACACCCCAACCATTTTTTACTGCAATTGATACTCCATGTAATTTTACTGGAACATCAAAAACTATTGGATGTCCTTTTTCTGCAATGAGTAAGTCAATATGAATCACTTCTTCAGTTAAAACATCCTTTTGTATTTCTTTAACTACTACCGGAAAGGTTTCCTTTTCAATGGTTATCTCAAATGGAGTCGCAACATTATCTTTTTGTAAAATTGCTTTTAGTGTTTCCTTATCAATTGAAACAGGAATAGATTCATGTTTATATCCGTAAATTATTCCTGGAGTGAGATTTTCTTTTCTTAGTTTTTTACATTTTTTTCCAGAGAGTTCTCTCTTCTGTACTGTAAGTTTTGTTTCCATCAGGTAAGATAAAGTTTTAAAATTATTTTATAACAATTTTGATGTCAAAAGATACCTAACTTGCATAAGTGTATCTCTTGACTATTAATTCTGCGTAAGGTATTATACACGAGTTGAGTAATTTAATAAAGAGTAATATGAGTAAGCGAACGTATCAGCCAAGAAAACGAAGAAGATTAAAGAAATTTGGTTTTATGAACAGGATGTCTGATAAAGACGGTAGAAAGGTGTTAAAGCGTAGAAGGTTAAAAGGAAGAAACCGCTTAACAGTTTCTGACGAAATGAGATTGAAGAATAAAAAGTTTTAATGAAGTTTTTGCATTCTTTTACATTTCCAGTTGATTATAACAACCTTCGCAAAAGGGGTATCCGATTTAATGGCAATTATGGTTATGGTTATATATTAAAGAATTCAGGCGATAATCGGATTTGTATTTCTATTTCAAAAAAGAAGTTAAAACTAGCCGTTGATAGAAATTTAATGCGACGAAGAATCCGAAATGCTTTCACTTTTTGTTTAAAGAAGGAGGGTATAAGTTATCACCTCTTTTATACATATAATTTTTCTGATATACTCCCTTACAATAAAATATTAAATGAAGTAACTTTTATTTTAGAAAATTGTAGATGATAGCCTATTTATTTGAATTTTTGCTTATACAGCCTATTGCTAACGTATTCGTGGTTCTTTATTACTATACCAATAGTTTTCTAGTTAGTTTACTGTTATTAACAATTGGCTTTAAAATTTTTCTTTATCCTCTCTATAAAAAACAGATAATTTCTGCACAAAAGATGAAAGAGGCACAACCAAGGATTGTTGCGATTAGAGAGAAATTTAAGAAAGATCAATTGAAACAACAGGAGGAGATTTCAAAATTATACAAAGAGATTGGTTATAAACCTCTTGGTTGTATAACGACTTTTGTTGTTCAGTTTCCATTTTTAATAGCTGTTTATAATGTTATCAACAAAATATCAAGTGGTGATCAAATATATATTTATAATAAAGTTAGGGCATTTTTAAACTTATCAAGTGACTTTAGAATAAATCTTGTTAGTTGGGGAATTGATTTTGGAGAAAGTGTAAAAAATATATGGGACAATGGAATTAGAGGTGGTGGTGCATTTCCTTATGTATTAATATTCGTCTTGGTAATTTTGGCTCAATCAGTTGTGAGCTACATAAGTTTCTTGCAAAGTAGTTCTGACAAGAAAGAAGATGGTAAAAAGAAAGAAATTGAGAAAAAGAAAACATCAGAAGAAGATGATCCAATGGCAAATATGATGGGTATGATGGGTGGTAATCAGAAACAATTTTTTATGTTCAACACTTTAATTATGGCATTCTTTCTGGGTACAGTGGCATGGAGAGTGTCTGCGGGTTTGAACTTATATTGGATTTTTCAGTCAATACTTTTATTATTACAACAAGTTTTGATTCGTAAACTTTATATTAAAGAGAAACCCATCAATTCCAACAAAAATAAAAAGGAAATCAATAAATTAAATAAAAAATCAAATGGATCAGTCAATTCTAAATCAAATAAGTGAAAAATGTTCTAGAATTATTGAGTTAGTTGGGATGAAAGCTAACGTTGCCATTGGTGAGAAGCCTGAGGAGGGAATTATTGAGGTAAAGATAGAAGTAGATGATGGAGGTATTCTTATTGGTTATCGTGGACAAAATCTTCAATCTTTGCAGTATTTATTGTCTTTAATGTTTGGTGAAGAGTTAGAAGGACAGCATATGATAATTGACGTTAATAGATATAGAGAAGAGAATGTTGCGCAGTTAAAGAAAAAAGCAACTGAAATTGCAAATCAAGTTAAAACGACTGGTATAGCCTATGATATGGGGTTTTTGTCACCATTTGATAGAAGAATTGTGCATATGGTTGTTTCAGAAATTGAAGGAGTAACGACTGAGAGTATCGGAGAGGATAGAATTAAAAAATTGGTGATCAAGAAAGAGGACATTACTAAGTGATACGTGATATATGATAGATTAGTCTAGAGTGTTTAGTTCTTAGTGTGTAGTGCTGAGTTTTATGGGTGAAAAATTGAATTGATTTAGAATTCGAAATTTATAATTTCTAAACGTTCTGAGTTCTGCATTCTGCGAACTGATTACTGAATTAAATTGAGTTAAATTATTAATAAAAATTATGTTGAAGGAAATTAAAATAGGGGATGAAGTTCTCAAGTTACAGATCAATGAGTTGGCAACATTGTCTGATGTTTCAGTGTTGGCAACAATGGGCGAGACATCAGTTTTAGTTACAATCGTAATGTCTCAGGTTGATGAGTCAATTGATTATTTCTCTCTTGTAATCGAGTATCTTGAAAAATTCTATGCTAGTGGTTCTATTTCAGGGTCTAGATATGTAAAAAGAGAGGGAATGCCAAGACCAGAAGCAATTCTTAAAGCAAGAATGATGGACAGGGTTATTAGGCCTTTTTTCCCTGATGGATTCAGAAATCCAGTTCAAATAATTGCAAATGTACTATCTTATGAAGAAAAATATGATCCATTTTTGGTTGCAGTAAATGCAGTTGGAGTAGCTTTGTCTATTTCAAATATTCCTTTTAATGGACCCACTGGTTGTTTTAGAGTTACCAGGCAGACTGGTGAATTGGCAATTGATTTTAGTGTAATGGGTGCTGATGATAATTTTGGAGAAGATCATTTTAATGTAGTAGCTGGAACAGACGGAATTGGTATTTCTATGGTTGATGCTGATTCTTATGAATCTAATGAAGCTGATGTATCAAAAGCTTTTCAGATGATTGTTGATTGTGGGAAGACATATGTTGATCAAGTTGCGGAAATAGCTAAAGAAATCGGAGAAAATAAATATGAATATCCTTCATATCAAGCACCAAAAGAGTTTATGACAATATTGAAAAACAATTATAAAGATAAAGCTAATGAGTTACTGTCAATTATTAGCAAGAAAGAAAGAGGCTTGGAAATTAGTAAATTTGTATCCGATTTGACTAAGGAATACTCAGGTAAATTTTCTAAAGCAGAGATTACGAGTGCAATTGAGACATTCTTCAAAGAAATTGTTAAGCATATGGTGCTTGACGATGGTAAAAGACTTGGTGGAAGAGCTTTTGACGAAATTAGACAATTGACAATAAAAACCGGTGTATTAGCAAGGACTCATGGATCAGCACTATTTCAAAGAGGTGGAACTCAGGCTTTAAGTATTGCCACGCTTGCTTCAATGAGAAGTGCTCAAATTATTGATGGAATGGAAGGCGATTATACTAAAAGATATATGCATCATTATAATGATTATCCATTCTGTTATGGTGAAAATGGAAGGATTAGTTATTACCCTGGTAGGAGAGCTATTGGTCATGGAGCTCTAGCCGAAAAGGCTGTTTCCTTTATGTTACCTCCGGAAACTGAGTTTCCTTATGCAATCAGAGTTGTTTCTGAAATTATGATGTCAGAAGGTTCAACTTCAATGGCATCGACATGCGGATCTTCACTAGCTTTAGTAAATGCTGGTGTTAAGTTAAAGAGGTTAGTAGCTGGAATTTCTGTAGGACTAATTGCTGAGGAAAATTACTCGAAATATCAACTTTTACTTGATATTGCTGAAGGCGAGGATTTTTACGGTAAAATGGATTTCAAAGTTGCAGGAACTACAAATGGAATAAATGCAATTCAAATGGATAATAAAATTGGTAGTATTCCGGTAAAAGTATTAACAGAAGCTTTAGAACTTGCCAAGAAAGGTAGGTTCTTTGTAATTGAAAAAATGCAACAGGTGATCGATTCGGAACCACAAGGTGCTTCAACTTATATACCTTCTATTGAGAAATTAAAGATTCCTGAGAACAAGATTGGCGAACTAATCGGTCCTGGAGGTAAAAATATTAAAGCAATAACTGAAGCAACTACAGCAGATATTGATATTCAAGATGATGGGACTGTTTATGTTTTTGGTGATACCAAAGAACAGGTTAGCAAAGCTTTAAAAATGATTGATGATTTGGTCGGAACCGTTGAAGTAGGGGAGGTTTTTGAAGGGACTGTAGAGAAAATAATGGATTTTGGTGCATTTGTATCCCTTAAGGGTAAAACATCAGGACTTGTCCATAAATCACAAATTTCGAATGAGTTTGTAGATGATCCAAGAAAATATGTAAAAGAAGGTGAAAAAGTAAAAGTTAAGGTTTTGGGTATTGATGAACAGGGGAAAATCAGTTTAACAATGAAGAACATTACAAACTAACGAACTAACAAACTAACGAGTGAACTAATTAATAAGATATGATAATTGTGTGATTAGATTGTTTTTCATTTGTTCATTTTTTCACTTGTTCGTTAGCTTTACTTTTTGGTTTGTTGCCTGTTTTCATACGATTTTATGTATCTGTTTCATAAAATTCGCAAATTTATCATTAATGATTTCAACGGCAAATACTTCTCCTTTATACCAATTAAAAATAGTTACCGCATCATCCCAGATATCTAGTGCTATTTGTATATCCAGAATTTGTGGGTCAATATATTTGGCATTTACCGTTACTAAACCATCGTAAATTTTATGAGTAATACTTTTGGAAAATTCTGCAGATTGCAAATCATAAATTTTGAATTTATTGGCTCTATATTCCTTTTCTAATGTTTTGACAAAATTTAATCCAATAATTTCTCCAAGATGTCTGTAAGTAAAGGAATATATTCGTTTGCTTTTACAACTTAGTTCGTTCCAGCGTACTTGTTTAATTCCACTCTTTCCGTTATAAAGTTTTACATCTGTAGGGTTATTTTCTTTTTTAAAAAATCTAAATAATGTTTTAATATTGGAGTACCTATTGAAAGGTTTTGGAGTTGAGCGATTCTTTGTTTAATTATCAGATTAAGTGCTTGAAAATTACATGCTTTTACATACTTCTTTTTATAGTCTCTAGTGACAGTAAGAAAGGATTGTTGCTTTAGTTTTTCTACAATTCCGTATATTTTAGTTCTTTCAATATTTGTGATCCGAGAGAGTTCAAGGATACTTAACGGCCCTTTTTCTGTCAATGTGGCAAAAATAACTGCTTCTTCCTTTTCAAGTCCTAATGTCAACAGATATTCGGTGATAAAATTTTTGTAATTTTCAATATTTGATAGATTTGGTTGCATTTGTGGAAAAACTGCACAGTTTATTTAATTCGTTAGTTTAAGGATGTCATTACTGAATTAAATTTTCAATATTGTGGAAATGAAAAATCGTTCAGATATTGCTTGTGCAATTATAGAGAATAATTTGTATATGTCACTTGCATCCACAAATGGTGATGAATGTTGGGTATCTCCACTTTATTATGTTATAGATAATAAGTTTAACTTTTACTTCGTTTCAAATGTAAATTCAGTGCATGCACAAAACATTATTAAGAACGAGAGAGTGGCAGTTACCATTTTCAATTCAAGATTAAAACCTGAGGACGTAAATGGGGTGCAATTTGATGGTATTTGTAAAGTTTTGTCTATTAGGGAATTGCCAAAAGCTATTAAGTTACTATATAGTAAAAAAACTTCAGATTTATTAAAGCTAAGGTTTAATAATTATTTGAATCCCTTTTCATATTTGAAGCTAACTTATTTTAGAATTTTTAAAATTATTCCTTGTAAGGTCTATGTATTAGATCCGGATATTTATGAGGATGATGTTAGAATAGAAGTAAATTTAAATGATAAGTGCTAGGTGATATGTGATAGATAACAAGTGAATTTAAATGATAAATGATATGTGATAAGGGATATATAGTAAATAATTCTTCTTTGTCAGACAATTTTTATAGGTGTAGATTAGGAATGCAAGACGAAAAGTTAAAAGTGAGGATTGTTTTTAATTTGACTATTTTTAATATTAAGCTGTATAATGAAGAAAGCTTAACAAATTATTTTAACCTTTTTATTTATGGAGAAAAGTAAAAAAATTATATTGATCGTTGTTGCTGTTTTGGGTGTTTTAATTTTATGTTGTGGAGGAACAATAATTGCAGGAATTGTTTTTAAGGAACAGCTTAAAACTGAAGAAATGATACAGAAATATTTAGGAATTGATCTGAATGGTGGCGAAAAGGATGGAGATGAAGATGATAATGGTGGTGATAATGATGATAATGATGATGAAAAGGTTTTAACTCCTGAAGAAGCCTTAGAAGCACTAAAAGGTTATAAAGATATATTAAAAAATAGTAAAGAAGAGGCAGAGGGCTCGATGGCAATGAACATGGACATGAGCTTTGAAGGAGAAACAATGTCTACAGATACGAGTATGGATTTTACAATGGAATATCTTGCGGACTATGAGAAAAAGCTTGTTGATGGAAGAATGGATATAATCGGAAGTGCAGAAAATACATATGATCCCTCTACCAATATCTCTTTTGATTATGGATATGAAATTTTCGTTAATGATACTGAGGTTTTCTATAAGAAAGATGGTGATTTGACATATTCCGATACCTTGGATTTAGGAAATGATTTTTCCCCTCCAACCGATTTTGAAAATTTTTGGGAGGATGATGAGAATTCAGAGGAAATTATATCGGCTTTGGAATATTACGGAGAAGAGAAATATAATGATGTAGATTGTTATAAATATATCATTAATGATCCAGAAAAAGTGATTGAATTAGTTGGTGAAGATTTGGATTTTGAGGATTTGGCTGAACAAGGATTTACAATTAATTTAGACAAGACAACGTTTGAATATTGGATTGATAAAAAAACTGGCCTTCCAGTAGGGGTGAGCGCTGAAATCGAAATAACTGCAAATGGAAGTCAGCAGGGAATGGATCTTGATTTATATGTAGGCTTCAATATGAAGCAGGTTTATGTTGAAATTAATAAAGGTGTAGATATTGAAATTCCAAGAGAGCTTAGATAGATTATAAAGTGATAGGTGATAAGTTAGATAGTTAATTAACAAGCTAATGAACTAACGAGTGTCATCCTCCGCTAAAATATAGCTTTGGATGATCCACCGCATTATCAAATAAGGAGTTGGAAACAAACGAAAATCGAATTCTGAGTTTCTAACTTTGAGAAATAGAATGTGTAATAAAATAGCATAATAATATAAAAATACTGTCCATGGATGTGAATAGTGATTATTCGGGTTACTCGCAAAATCTTGTTCTTGCAAATCCACAATCCTCTCCATCTCAAGTTTCCAATTCTTCAGGTGTTCAACAAGGTAATGTTACCCAGTCTCCAGTATCTTTTCAGCAATCTCAGAACAGTATTCCAAAAGTTAATACCGACATTGATATTTCACAGGAAATTTTTGAAGAAGTTGAAGTAATAAGAAAACAAATTTCACAACAAGATGTTCCTGAAGAGATTAAAACAAATGTCGGAAGGATGATAAATCGATTGTATCGAATGGCAAAGTTTGGTAGCTATTCGATTGAATTTGAGGTTGTGTCAAAATATGTTGATGTTATAACTAGTATTCCATGGAATAAATATACTAAGGATGTTATTGATGTAAAAAACGCCAAAGCTATAATGGACCAAACGCATTATGGAATGGATTTAGTAAAAAATATGATTCTTGATTATCTTGCAGTGATGCAGATGCAACGTTCAAAAGATTTATTGGATAGCCAGGGGAAGCCAACTTTTAGAGCACCTGTTTTTTGTTTTGTTGGATTGCAGGGTGTTGGCAAAACCAGTATTGCAAAATCTATCGCCCAAGCGCTAGGTCGTGAGTTCGTTAGAATTCCTATGGGTGCGTTAGGAAGCGTTAAGGAATTAAGAGGTGTAGGAAAAAATAGTGTTGATGCTGATCCAGGATTAATAATTAAAGCGCTTATCAAGGCAAAAACATTAAATCCTGTTATGTTACTCGATGAAATTGATAAAACAAGCGGTCAGGAAGGTTTACGAAGTGATATGATGTCCTTTTTATTGGAGGTCTTGGATCCAGAACAGAATTCTCATTTTGTAGACTATTATATTGATCATCCTGTTGATTTGTCTCAGGTATTTTTTATTACTACAGCTAATACTACTGGAACGATTTCGACTGCCTTGTTAGATCGTTTAGAGGTTATAAGGTTTACAAGTTATTCTGATGAAGAAAAGATAATAATTGGTAAACGTTACGTTTTACCTGCAATTTCAAAAGAGTTGGGTTTGTCAGATACACAGATTATTTTTGATGAAGATGTTTGGCCGGATATTGTAAGACCTTTGGGATTTGACGCTGGTATTCGTCAATTGGAGAGGAATATTGCAAAGATTTGTAGAAGTGTAATTCGTGAGATTTTTGAACAAGGAGTGACTCAAGTAAGAATTACTAAAGACAATATTAGGAAGTACATGCCAATTGGGGTTGCAGTATTAAACTAACGATTGATATTCAGTTTTTATTGATATACTCATTTCATTTATCATAAGTTATCTTTTACAGTATGGAAATATCTTGATAGTTTTCTAGTCAATATATGATAAAATATAAATATGGACAAAGAAACTTCTGTTAAAAAAGAAAAATATCTTATATTGCGGGAACAGGTAGTTTCCTGTAATAGTTGTGATTTACGAAAAGGTGCAACACAGGTTGTCCCTGGAGCTGGATCGTTAAACTCTAAAATTATGTTTATTGGGGAAGGCCCTGGAGCTACAGAAGACAGACAAGGAATACCATTTTGTGGTGCTGCTGGAAAATTTTTGGATATACTTTTAGAGTCGATCGGACTAAACAGAAATAAAATTTTTATAGCGAATATCGTAAAGTGCCGTCCTCCTAATAACAGAGATCCTGAAATTGGGGAGATCAAAATATGTACAAAATGGTTGGAACAGCAAATTGAGATTATTCAACCTGAGGTTGTTGTTCCTCTGGGAAGACATGCTTTGAATTTTTTCCTGCCTGGGAAAATGATTTCAAAGGAACATGGTAATGTATATGAACAAGGTGGGAGAAGATATTTTTTATCGTATCATCCTGCTGTTGCGTTATATAATGGTTCATACAGAGATGTAATGTTGTCCGATTTTAAAAAACTTCATGACTTAATTAATAATTAATAATTAATAAAGAATAAAGAATATAAAACTGAAAAAACTACTTCTCCTTTGCCCCCACCGTTATCTACTAATCCGAGGGTTGCGTTAGTTATTGATTTTTTTTATTGGTATGGTGGAGCTCAAAAGGTTGAAGAATTAATTCTTAATATATTTCCTGATGCTGACGTATTTGCTGGTTTTAAACATCCTAAATATCACGGATGGTTACCTAAAAACGTAACCTATACAATTGTACATAAATTTCCTCTTAAACGATTGCTTGCTCCATTGTATGAATTATTTCTCCCATTTGCTTTTGAACGTCTTGATTTTAGTAAATATGATGTAGTTATTAGTAGTACACAATGTTTTGCTAAAGGAATTATAGTTCCACCAGGAGTAAAACATATCAGTTATGTACATACACCTCCAAGATTTTTATGGGGTATGGAAAGTTCTCGACAATCCAAAGCTTTTTTTATGGTAAAACCAATTCTTTCAATTATCAATCATTTTTTACGGATTTGGGATTTTCATGCATCTACTCGTCCTAATATTTTAGTAACCAACTCTACAGAGGTTCAAAGAAGAATTACCAAATTTTATAAAAGAAATAGCATTGTTATTCATCCTCCGGTTGATCTTCCACGAGAAAAAATAATAAGAGAAAAAAAAGATGAAAACCTTTTTGTTTCAGTAGGGAGATTGGTGTCATATAAAAAAGTCGATGTAGCAATTGAAGCTTTTAAAAAAATGCCAGAAAAAACTCTAGTAATCATTGGAAGTGGTGATGAAGAAACTAGATTGAGGAAATTAGCTAGAGGGTATAAAAATATTCGAATACTTGGTTTTGTTGATGGTAATGATAAATTTAAATGGATTCAAAAAGCAAAGGCTGTTATACATTTACCATTCGAAGATTTTGGAATTGTTCCGGTTGAAGCAATGGCAATGGGAACACCCGTAATTGGGTTAAATGCTGGTGGGACGGTTGAAACAGTTATAAATGGTAAGACAGGTGTATTAATTGATGAGGTAAATGTTAAAAATGTTGTTAATGCTGTGAACAAGATAATGGGAATAAGTATAAGTGAAGATGATTGCAAAAAAAGAGCAGGTGAATTTAGTTTTGAGAATTTCAGGAAGCAGATATTAGAAGTTATGCGGGATATTTAATCTTTAATTACTCAATCATGGGGAAATTAATTAAAACTCAAAGAGCGAAGGTTATTAATAATGAAAAAGCCAGAATTGAATACTGGGAGCAACAGTTTAAGGAAGAATATGAAATTGGAGAAATAACAAAAGAGAATCAGGAATTGTTATCGAATTTAGTTGAAGGATTGAAACGAGGAAAGATGCTTGATAATGGTTGTGGAGATGGAAGATTAAAATATTATTTTGAAGTTTTGGGCTGGGAAGTTTATGGTACAGATATTTCCAAGAATGCAATTTTAAGAGCATCAAAGATTACTCCTTTGAATCTTGTGGTTACTCCAGCTGAGACATTACCATTTAGAGATCATTTTTTTGATGTTGTTTTTTCGTGGAGAGTTTTTCACAGTTTATGTAAGAAAGATAGGGTTAAGGCTGTTCAAGAGTGCAATAGAGTTCTTAAAAAGATGGATATTTAATATGTTCTGTTCAGTCCGTTGATGATGAACATACACGGGCAAAGTATCGTGAGAGTGGGGTGGAAATTGAGGATGATAAAGAAACCTATCTTTCAGACATGCAAGTTGGAGATAAAATTGTTCAAAGATTAAAGCATTTTTACAGTAAAGAAGATCTTGTAAATGAGATTGAAAGCAATACTGGATTAAAAATTATTGAGATTGTTAAATATTCGGAAAAATCTGGATGGGATAAAGATTTACAAGTATACTGGGTTATTAAAGCTGTGAAAAAGTGATCAATAATCCTTACGTTCAATTGAAATGTTTAAATATTGATCCGAAATTTCAAAATCACATCTCTGGTTAGATACATTACAATATTTTTCAAAAGGGTAGGTAATATTCTCTTCGTTATCTTTGTAATCAATTTTCCAATAGATAAAACTTGAATCTTTTTTTTCATTGTACCAAAGTGCCAGGGTACTTCCCTCAACTATTTTTAGTATTTTTTCAACATCGTCTTCCTCTAAAAATTTCGAGAATATCGTTCTTATTTCCCAGGGGCCAAAGGTATAATTTTTGTAGATAGACTGATAGTTAAAAAGTGTTTTTTTTATTTCAACATCTTTTAACTCACTATCTGAAAATTCCGTGTTCAGTCTTGGATCATAATTATTAGGAGTGTTGATAATTTCCCCTGTTGAAATTTCAAGTGTTTGATATAATTTATTGATATTGTCATAATTATTGTTTTGCTTATATTTATCTAGTATGAATAATGGAGCTTCTATATAGTGAAGTTTACTAACATTCCACACGTAAGGATGCATTGAATTGTTGTCTTTATTAGTATTTGCTGATATCACACTTTGTTCTACTTTTTCAATATCATTATGATTCGTATACATTAATGCTGTAAATGTTGCGTCACCTTCCAATAATGCAATAAAAGCTATTCTTTTATCAGAATTTTGTTCTGACTGTAAATCAAAGCTATTTTCAATATTACTTATATCAAAAGTTGAATCCTGAAGATAATGGGTGAATTCATGAGAAAAAATATATCTTTCAACTGGATTGAGTGTTGAAATGTCTGATTTATTTACTGAAGTATAGAATATTTTTTCACTAACTGAATAATAGCCAAGGATTTCTTCGTTAAAATCATCTGAAAGACTATTACTTATTGTTTCATCTGTATCAAAATATTTGAATGCTTGGTAAAGCAAATCCTTTTCAGTAGGTTCGTCATTCTGCGTGTAAAACAAATTTTGAAGTTGAGTTTGGTCAATCTGCTTGAATTTTACATTCTCAATTGAGAAATTAACCGTTCTTAATTTTGCAGTTTTATTAAAAATTGCATTAATCGAATTGGATTTTTGGTATGCAAAAAATGAAACTAGTAAGACTATTACCAGAAAGGGAATAAGGTATTTAATTATTTTTATTTGATTTTTATTTAGGGACGTAATCATCCAATCTTTTCTTCTTTGACATTTCTCTAAGTTTTCTTAGCGCTTTGGCTTCTATCTGTCTTATTCTTTCCCTAGTTACTTCAAATTGCAAACCGACCTCTTCTAAAGTTCTTGTTACTCCATCTGTTAGACCGAACCTTAACTTTATAACCTCGGCTTCTCTTTCAGGAAGTTGATCCAATAGATTATTAATCTGTGCTCTCACATATTCGTTTTCAGCGTAAGCCTCTGGAGAAAGGGAATCTTCATCAGCTATCATTTCCTCCATCATACTTTTATCATCATCTTTTGCTTGCGCCGTTAACGAAATTGGCAATCTAGCTACTTTAAGTGCATTGTCAACTTTGTCTACTTCCATTTCAGCATTTTCTGCTAATTCTTCCATAGTTGGTTTTCTACCAAGCTCTGTCGATAATTCTGAACTAATTCTGAATAGTTTATTAATCGTTTCGATCATATGAACGGGAATTCTAATTGTTCTCGCCTGATCTGCGATTGCCCTGGTTATTGCTTGTCTTATCCACCAAGTAGCATAAGTTGACAATTTAAAACCTCTTTTATAGTCAAATTTTTCAATTGCTTTTATTAAACCAACATTTCCCTCCTGAATTAAATCTAAAATATCCATTCTTCCTTTTGCATATTTTTTTGCGATACTTACTACAAGTCTTAAGTTTGCCTTTATCAATAAGTCTTTGGCCTCTTCATCTCCATTATTAAATCTTTGGGCGAGAATTACTTCTTCTTCTGCTTCAAGTAGGGGAGTTCTTCCAATTTGATGAAGATAAGCGTGAATTGCATCCCTCGAGGCATCAATTTTAATACTTCTGAGAATTTCTAGCTTCTTTTCAAACGATAAACTTTTCTTTGCTTCTTGTATTGGCTCATCTGCTTCTGTATCAAGAATCGGAATACCTTCATTTTCAAATACTTGGATAATTTCGTCTAATGAATCGACATCTTCTTCAATTGTCATAAATTCTAACAAAAGGTCGTCAACCAATAGATATCCTTGTTCTTTTCCTTTCTTTATAAGCTTTTTTAGATTTAAATTCTGCTTTAAATCAGCCATGCAGTTTATTTTTAATTTAGGATAGAGTAATTATATGTTAATTGTGTTATATTTGCAAATATTGAACATAATTAACATCGCTAAATTTGGGCACAATTCAAATTAAATTGTTGTGTATGAAGTTAAGTTTTGATATAATATTTGACACGCTGTTTTAATGCATCAAGCGATTTGGCTTTATTTGATAAAAAAGAAATATGGATAAACAAGCACTATTAGATATTGCAGCAAGGTTTTGTGATAGATGTGGAACTAAATATAATGTTACTGATGTTGAAATCGTTAGAGATTTTGGTGGTTCTTTATTATTAATGCTGAACTGTCATAATTGTGGAGCTAGTCACATGGTTAACTTTATTGCTAGTAAAGGTGTCGGAAGTCGTTTGGTAATTCACACTGATTTATTTCCAGATGAGGTAAGGGAAGTGCCGATTGGAAATGGAGTGGAATCCAACGAACTACTTGACCTTCATATGCATTTAAATATTGGAATTGTAACGTTGGGAGTACTTGGAAAATTGTTTGGAAGCGATGATAAATTAAAGAAATATTCTTTACCAAAGGTTGAAAACTCTCCAAGTCCAGTTGAGCCTAACGTACAAAAAAGTGCTGTTAAAGGAAAAGTAAAACCTGTATAGAAAATTAGTTTTTATAATTGTACTTCTATATCCTTCTCAAAATTACCTTCAGTTTTTTGTCCGCTATTAGTAACAATTATTTGGAAAATAGTATTTGTATAGCCACTTGGTTTAATTAATGACACTTTTCTAAAGCTATTAGTTGATGAGAAGAATATCTTCACAGTTTTATTCTGCGATAGTCCAACATCAAGTTTGAAATATACTATTGTAAAGTTATTATTCTTTTCAATCCAATACTCAGAAATTCCAACTACTTGGGTTACGTTTACTGTAGATGGAAGATACAATCTTCCGTATGCATAATAAATTCCCTCAGGGTAGACATCTTTGACTGATTGGTTCAGATAGTCCAAGGAGATGGTTCCAGAAGTTAAGGATGATGATGTTTCAATGTTAATACTTATTGCACGATTTAAGAAAGCATTAGATTTGTTACCTCCATAATTCCATTCAAGTGGGTAGATGAATAAGTTTCCGTTATCAGTAATTTTATTAATAGTTTTGTGAATCTTTTCAATTTCAGCCTGTAAAACTGTGTTTTTCATACTTATTACAATATTTTTTTGATCCATCTCCTCCTTTAGTAAATTGAGGATGTCAATGGTACTAACTTTTTCTCCTTTTGCAATCTCAATGTAAATTTGTTCAGCTATCTGAGTTAATATATCAGCCTTATTGTCGGTTTCAGGCGTAAATTCGTTATGATATTGATTTACAATGTCCATTAGGTTATCTGATGTAACGGTCTGATTAGTTGAAGAAATGTATATTGGACCGGTTTTTTGAAGTAATGCCTGTAAGCTAAATAGGTTGACGGAGACAACCCCATCAACGGTTGTTGATACTCCTATACTTTTTAACATATCCTCAAGTTCGATATGCAATTTAGAATAATCCTGTTCCCAGTTTATAGTACTTGGAGTCCATGTTTGAGTTGGGTAGTCTGTAAATTTAGCGAAATCATTAGGAAGGTTGAACCAAAGTGAATTGTTTTTTAATATTCCATCTAAATTATATATATTTTCGAATGACAGTGAGACGATTTGTCCGTACCTAATTTTTAAAATTCCATAGCCTGATATCCATCCACCGTGTGGTCTGAGTTCGTAAGGATTATGAATTAATATAATATATGTCCTCTGTCCATCTATACCTACCAGATCTGAGAGCTCAGATGTAAATGTATAAATTGTATCGATGTATTGACGATTAGATGAAACTTTTTCTTTAATTTCAGCAATTTTAGTTGAGAATGGTTCAGGATAATAGGATGGGTCAATAGTAGCAATTATTTCTGAGGTCTGAAATAAATATTGAGTGGCAGTTTTTAAGTATGGTAGATTTTTATTTATTTCTTCAAGTTCTTTGGTATAAACTCTGGTTGAAGTTATTGTGCCATTCAAGGGTTCTGCGATATTAATTTGGGTTAGGTATTCAAGCAGTGGAACTCTGATATATTCTACATTATTTAATGCTTGAGAGGAAAGATCAAGGGATACAATTAGTTTATCTGTTTCATTATAAAATTTGTCTATGATAGGAACGTGTTCTACCCATGAAAGCGTTTTCCATGCTTTTTGGATGCTTTGATTTGAATTATCTAACAAGTCAACATACTGCTTTACTTCAGTGGTGGGGTTGGAAGCAACGGTTTGGTAGTTTTTTAATGCTTTGTATGATTTATTTGTTTCGAATGCAATTACAGTTATCGGAATAATTGTGAAATAAAATATTATTCCAGTTAGTATTGATAGTAAAATAACCGAGAACAATTTTTTCTTATCCTTGATGTAATAATTCCATGAGGTTTTAACCGATTCCTTTTCTTTGGAAATTTGTGGTTCAAGTTTTATTTTGAAAAAATGTAGAATTTTACCTAAAAAGGTGTATTCTTCCCGAATTGTTTCTCCAAGTTGGGTTGTTGTTTCATTGGTAATTACAGGTTCTGCTTTTGTAGTTTTTTTCTTTTGAGCAACTGTGTGTGCGTAAGTATTGGTTCTCTGTACTATCTCGTCAATTTCAAATCTGGTTGAGAATGTCTCAGATTTTTCTTCTGGGTCAAGACTTTCGTTAAACGTAAGTTTAGTTTTTTCATCAAATTCAATGTTTTTAACAGATGGGTTGTGTTCTATTACCTTGTAAGCAAAGGTCATTGTACTTATTTTTTCATGATTAGAAAGAATGCTATTATCAGTATTTTTTGAGAAATTTGCTTTCACTAAACCATATACATAATCAGCACTGTAAATTACGTAATATGAATCTAATCCCTCTCCATCGATTGTAATCTTTTGGTTAATTGTTGAGTCAAATATTATCTTTTTTAACGGCGTATTGCCCTGTGTTGACATTCCAGGTCCTAATACTTCACCAGTATATACAATTCTGACAAACCTGTTTTTTTCATTTAGTTCATTAATCTTCTTCTTTATTGCTGATAACAAATCATCAATAGTATATTGTTTAACATTGTCTGGTGAGGAGGGGTATCTGTTTAATGGAAAAGTAATTGCGACTTTAGTATTAGTGTTTTGAGCGTAATTTAATGTGGCTTGAAGAGTATTTATTATTTCAATATATTCATTGCTTGAGAAATTTGTCTTGCAATCAATGTGTTGATCTAGTAATATAAATATGTAATCTATTTTGGATACAACACTATCAATACGTGGAATACTTTCAAGAGTTATATATTTAAATGTCTGATGTTTGTGAAAGTCTTGAAATAGAGAAGTTCTTTCTTTTCTATAATCATCAGCTATTATGACGGCTCCATCTTCTGACAATAAAGTAGTTGTCAGATCAAGCACAATTGGATGAGCACCATAAACAATTAAAGTTGTTCTTTTTTTTGCGAACTGACTACTCATATAGTATAGGTATTAACATAAGTTTAGATTGAATAGTGGTTGTGGTGTTTTCATAAGTGTTAATAGTAAATTCTTGGGATTTATATCCTTCAGCTTTAATAATTATCTCATTACTTTTTTCGGAATCTGGGATAAAAGTGTAGGGGGAATTCCCGTGTAATGATCCATCAATATAAATGTCACCCTTTACTTCCTCGGTAAAAAAGGATACAGATGAAATTTTTGAAGGAGTATTTCTTATTAATAAAATTTCTGATCCTTCAAATGAGGCTCCAAGATTTAATGTTAAATTTATTGATTCATTTGTTGATAATGGGATTTTTTCGTTGTATTGATAATAAAAGGTTTCATTAGGTGATTGTTTTTTTACTGTTACTGTATGCTCTTTACATTCGACCCTGTAATTTTCAATTGGAGTCGAACCGATTTGTTTCTCATCAATTAGTACGTCAGCTTTTCCGTTCATCAGATTTACAGAGAGGGTACATACTTGTTTATTTGATGGAATAATACTTATTATCCTTGATATTAAGTCAAATTTAAAGATGATGGTTACTAAAACTATTGATAAAAGGATAATTAGTAATGGGGCAATTATTGTGGGTTTTGAAGTAGATTCATACTTTAACCCTTTTATTCTGTTTTTATACAGCTTCTTAAGGTTGTCCATTTGGCAGTTATTTTTATTATGTTCACAAATTTCTAAGTTATTTAATTCTACACTTTTATAAAATGTTTAGCAAGCTAAGAAAATATGTTGTTTTGAAAACAATGAAGTTGTTTATTGTGCTGTAATATGTTATTATTTATTCTATTATTTGCTATGAAAACTATGATTACGAATTTAGAAATTGAAAAAATACGTAACTTTTGTGTTATAGCGCATATTGATCACGGAAAATCTACATTGGCTGATCGCTTTCTTGAATATTCTTCGGGAGTCAAGCTTTCATCAGATGTTGAGCGTGTCATGGACACATTAGATATCGAGCAGGAAAGAGGTATTACGATCAAGATGCAAAGTGCAAGAATGATGTGGGATAATCATATTCTCAATCTTATTGATACCCCCGGGCATGTTGATTTTAGTTTTGAAGTTTCACGATCGGTTGTTGCAAGTGAAGGGGCACTTTTGTTGGTTGATGCAATGCAAGGGATACAGGCACAAACTATTTCTAATGCAAGGCTGGCTCAGGATCATGGACTAGAAGTTATTCCGGTCATTAGTAAAATTGATATGCCAAACATCGATATTAATAAAAGAAGAGATGAGATTTGTGCTGTTTTAGGTTTTAAGCCGAGTGATATCTTTATGGTATCTGGCAAAACAGGACAAGGAGTTAAAGATTTGCTAGATGCAATTGTATTGATTATTCCATCACCGATAAAAAGATTAAGTGATAGTTTGCAAGCACTTATTTATGATTCGATTTATGATGAATATCGCGGAGTAATTCTCATGGTCAGACTATTTGGTGGAAAAATTAAGAAGGGACAGAGGGTCTTTGTTGGTTCAGATAATCGATCCTTTATCGTTAATAATGTTGGTTATTTTACCCCAAGCATGGTAGAGCGAGATATGTTGAATGCTGGGGAGGTTGGTTATGTTGAAACGGGAGTCAAAGATTTTTCTTTTATTAGGGTTGGAGAAACACTTGTTGATTCGGCGGATGTTAAGCCTCTACATTTATACACACGACCACGGCCACGAATCTTTGCATCTATATTTCCTATCGAAAATAAGAATTATCCACAACTTTTAAAATCAATTGAAAAGTTGTCATTGAATGATGTATCTTTTACTATTGCTCCACAGCGATCTGAAATTTTGGGGACAGGATTTAGAATTGGGTTTTTAGGACTTTTGCATATGGAGGTTTTCCAAGAAAGATTAGAACGTGAGTTTGAAGCTGAATTAATAATTACTAGTCCATCAGTGGGATATAAAGCTACTTTAAAAAATGGTGAAAATATATCCATTGAAACTCCATCAGAATATCCAGATCCACAGTTGGTTGAGTCTTTTCAAGAGCCAATAGTAACTCTAAGAGTTGTAACTCCGTTAAAATATATGAGTGTCGTTATGGATTTGTGTCAAAACAGAAGAGGTGAATATTTGGGTACTGAAGAGAGTGAACAAAGGTATAATATCGATTTTCTAACTATTATATACAAAATGCCTTTGTCTGAAATAATATCGAATTTTTTTGATACACTAAAATCAGTTTCGAGAGGTTATGCATCGATGGACTACAGTGAAGATGGATTTAGAGAGGCGGATATTGTAAAAGTATCTGTATTGGTAAATAAAAAAGAAGTAGAAGCCTTATCATTTTTGGATGTTAAAAGTAACGCAAGAAAAAGAGCTACAAGATTATTATCTGTATTAAAAGAAGCAATCCCAAGACATCAATTTGAAATTCCTTTGCAAGCAACGATTGGAGCAAGGGTTATTGCTCGTGAAAATATCAAAGCATTTAGGAAGGATGTGTTAGTAAAATTACATGCTTCGGATCCTAGTAGAAGAGCCAAACTTCTCAATAAACAAAAAGAAGGTAAGGCAAGGATGAAAGAGGTGGGGAAAGTTTCGATACCTCAATCCGCTTTTTTGTCAATTTTAAAAACATGAAATTAGAAAAAATAACAATAAGAAATATAGGAGTTTTTGATATAAAAGAAGTAATTTTCCCAAACGTTGTAACAGTTATTGAAGGGTTGAATGCTAGTGGAAAAAGCACTGTTCTAAACAGTATTCTTTTTTTATGTCATATGCCGACCAAACCAATGAAACAGCTTAAGAAAATTGAAAGTAATACAGAATATATTGCAGTAAGAGGAAGTTTTTCTTTTCAAGGGGAATCAGTTCCAATGATTATTGAAGCGGTGGGTGGGTATGTTAATGGGATTTTAAAGAAAAAATATCTATTGAATAAAATAAAGACTTATCGATCTCAAATTAGGCCTTTCCCAAGTTGTTTAATTTTTAATCCTGAAATGGTTTCACTTTTTACGTCCTCTTCTTCAAATCAAAGAAAATTTTGGATAAGACTTATTGAAATGTTAGATCCTACTTTCACTGCTAACTGGAACAGGTATTGGGCGATAATAAGAAATAGAAATAATATTCTAAAGAAGATCGCAGAGGGCAAAGCGAAAATCGAACATCTTTCAGTTTGGAGTGAAAAAATGGTTGAAAGTGTTGCTGTTGTTGAGGAGCAAATAATCTACTGGTTAACACAAATTAACACATATCTTCATTCAATTTCAGATGATATTGAACTTTCTGTAGATATTGTTTCAACTAGAGAGATAGTAGATCATTTAGATAAGAATATTCAGGTTGATATCAGAAAAGGATATACCTCTGTAGGTCTACATTTTTTTACGGTTAAATTACTTCTAGCTGGAAAAGATATCTCGCTTTATGGATCAAGGGGACAATCAAAGCTTGTATGTGTAAAAATAATTGTTGCACTTAGTAATCTAATTTTTGACTTGTTTAACGAATATCCTATCTTACTAATTGATGATATGGGTGCTGAATTAGATAGCGATAATATACAAATAATGGAAAAGTTAATTAGTAATCCGGAACAACAAAAAATAATTACAACAATAGATATATCATCGATTCCAAAAGGTGTAAGGGGAGAAGTTATACAGCTTTCTTAGTAGTACTGTTTGTTTTGTTAATTATCTCACTTCCTTTGGTTTTAAGAGTTTTGATTTCACTTTTTATTGCTTTTTTTACTTTTCTATATTCTTTTTTGGCTTCGGGGATTATTTCCGTATCAATTTGTTCTTTGATTTTTGAGGCTTTCAGTTTTAGGTCTTTTCTAGTTTCTGATCCTGATTTTGGGGCAACTAATATTCCTGTAATTACACCAACAACAGCACTTACTGCTGCTACAGACAGAATTGTAAATCCTGCTTTTTGAGCTGAAATTTTCATAATAACTTTTGATAAATTATTTTTATTTTTCTTCCTTTACAAATATTTTCGAAGCAATTTTTTCAACGTAATCTATTGGTCTTCTAATTACTGTATTAAATATATGAAAAGTACTTACAAATTGTTTAACTTCCACTTCCATATCATTCACGACTGATTTTACTTTTGAAGTAATTTCTTCAACAGAAGAAAGTGCTTTGTTTGTTGTTCGAAGTGTAATTGATAGTTCTCTAGCACTAACAGCAAGATAAGAAATTAATGCAAAAATTGATGCAGAGATAAATCCAATAACTACCATCCAATAGGTTGAGGGAATGTTATCCATTTTTAATTATGTTAAATTATTTTGACAAGTTTTATAGTTATTTTTATCAGAAGATGATGTAGAGGTTAGGTAACCGTAAAATATAGAAAATTTAATCGTATTCCATTTTATCACTTCCTGTTTAGTAGTGTCAAGACAATAGATATGTTGCAATTGGATCAAGATGGTGTTATAATACCTTGTATATTAGTTATTATTAGATAAAGTTATATGGTCATTGAAAAAGCGTTAACAGTTCTTGAAAAAGATTTGCAAAATAAGGGTAGATCCAAATATACAACAATTTCCTATATGACAGATTTACAGCAAATGCTTTCTTATCTTAAATCAAATGGAATTAATAATATCGAAGATGTTAAGTTTGAACACTTGGATAATTATAAAAAATTTATGTTGAAAAATGAGGAGTTTTCGGTTAAAAGCGTTTCAAGAAAAGTTAATAGTATTAGACTTTTGTTTAAATGCTTGTTTTCTGAAGGGATAATTTCTACCAATATAGCCGAACATTTATCACATCCTTATTTTAAAAATGCTGATCCAAAGGTCTTGCAACCGGTTGAATATAGAGCAATAAGAGATGCAAGTAGATCTGATGCAAGATTATATAGTGTTGTTGAAGTTTTGTTGCAAACAGGCATTAGGGTGGGTGAGTTGGTTAGGTTAAAAAAAGATGATTTGTTCCAAGAAGGTGGAAAATGGTTTTTTAAGATTACCAAATATCAAAGCCAGCCAGAAAGAATTGTTCCTGTAAATGAAAAAGCTTATAAAGCATTGCAATCTTGGTTAAAGGTTCGTCCTAATGTTGGAACAGACTATATTTATGTAACAAGAAATGCTAAACCAATTATTGTTCGTAACCTAAGAACTTCTTTACTTAGAGTATTCAAAAAAGCTGGTGTAAATAGAGGTACTGTAAACGACTTTAGAAATACATTTATTGCTTATTATTTAGCAAAGGGTGTATCAAGAGAAGATGTTGCGCAACTCGTTGGACATAGAAATCTTACGACAACCGATAGATATAAAGATCTTCTACCCAAAGAAGATAAGGTAGGTTTTGAAAAACCTATTGTTCTTTAGGTTCAATTAATGAATTTTCATTAAAAGTTGTATTGTAATTTGACTTAGTGTTAGTACGTTTTTAGGTTAATTGTAAAATTAACTAGATCTTGTTATACTAACACTATGATTAAGTTTCCATTTTTTAATAATACAAAAGAGTCGAAGATTGCTGATTTTGGTGAAGGTACTTTATTTTTGGCAATCGATATTGGTACCGAATTGCTTAAGGGAGTGTTGTGTAGAATGAGCTCTCAAGGGGTTGAAATTCTAAGAAAAGCTCAGATTTGGCAACAACATCATGCAATGAGAAGTGGAGTGATACAGAATATTGATACTGTTACTTCAAATATTGAGCTCTTGTATAACGATCTTGTTTCAGATTTAGTAGCACAAAAAGTTGCAACTTCGCAATTTCCAAAACATGTTATTTTAGGTGTTGCTGGAGAACTTGTTCATGGAGAACCAGTATTGGCAAATTATGATAGGGATGAGGGTTCATCAGTACAAATTACAAAAGATGAACAGGAAAAAATTATTGAAGAGGTTCGGGATAAAGTAATAAATAGCGGGATCCAAGATATTTCACAGACGCTAGGATTGAAAGAAGAGGAGGTTGTTCCATTACATATTGATTTGTCTGCAATTGAGATTGGAACGATGAGAGTTGATTCTTTGATAGGATATAAAGGCAGAACGATTAAACTTTTTTTCAATACTGTTTTTGCACCTTATACTTTTGTTGAGGCTATTATTTCCGTTGTAGAAAAATTGGGGTTAAAAGTTATAACAATTGTGGCACAGCCATTTGCGGTAGCTAATGCATATAAAGGTTCAAGTAATATTAATTTTGATGGAATATTTATTGATGTTGGTGGAGGCACTACCGATATTGCTGTTGTTAAAAAAGGAACGATTGTTAGTAGTTATATGTTTGCATTTGGTGGAAGAATCTTTACCGAAAGATTGGTTAAAGAAATGAATCTGGAATATCGTTTCGCTGAACAGCGTAAAATTAAATATTCAAATGGGGTTCTCCAATCTAATATTGCTAAGGATGTAAAAAATATCCTTAGAAAAGATGTTTCCTTATGGGCTGATGGGGTTCGTATTGCTTTTTCACAATTTACAGATATTGATACATTGCCAACTAAAATTTACATGTGTGGGGGGGGATGTCTTTTACCAGATATTAAAGAAATATTAATAGCTTACCCTTGGAAACAATATGTCAATTTTATTAAACATCCAAGCTCTGTAAGAATGGCTGTGAGTGATATTGATCATGTTATTGACCCAAAGAATATTTTGGACAATCAACTTTTTATTACTCCAGTGGCTATTGCTGTATACGCTTGGAAAATATTTATGAATCCTGAATATCATTTAAGTTTGCAATTATAATAATGGAGCTGGTGGAGAAGATAGTAATAACAAGGGAAATGTTATTAACTGAAATAATTGATAGACTAACTATAGTTAAAAGATCGAGAATTTTGCTATTTCTTGAAGATGGAAGTGATATTGGGACAAGTGTGGTTACCCTTAAGCTTATTCTTGAGAAAGCAAAGGAGTTACAAAAAAAGATTATTTTTATAACTACTGATGTAATTTCACAAAAAGTTATTACCTCTTCTGGAATATTGTTTTATCCCCAAGAACAACAAGTTAAAGAGGAAGATTGGTTAGATACAATTGAGAAAAAGAATAATAATATTAAAAATGATACAGTTGATAACGACACATTTAACAATGTGGATGATTCTGTTCTTGAGAATAATATTAATGATGCAAACGAGAAATCCTCAGTTTTAAATTCGTGTGACGTTTTTGCTCCAGTTGGAGTGTCTAAGCCAGAGATTCCAGAAAAACAAGGTGAGATACGTTCGGTGGGAGGCTTTAGTATGGTTGTAGGTGGTGATATAAACAACACTTCTTTATCAACACCTGTAGAAAATGTAACAATTGAACCAACTGTTTCACAACCATTACCGAATAGTACTGTTAATTTTGAAAAAAAAGCATCTATGAACGTTGATAAAAAATTAATTGGTATGGATTGGGGGAAAGGAAGTGTAAATTTAAAGGAAAGTGAAATTAATCCCGTTGAAAAAAAAGATATATATGTTAGGAAGGGTGGAATAAAGGAGAAATTTATGAATAATGAAGGTGTTTGGCGTAAGATATTTAAACAAAAATTTGTATGGCTTGGTTTGGGATTGGGAATAGTAATTGGTGCTGTATGGTTTTTTTACTACTATAATTTTGTTCCAAAGGTGGAAGTTACCTTATATCCTGAAAATATTCCAGTATCTTACGTAGGGACTGTTATTGCTAAGGATACCGCAATAGGTATATCAATTAATGAGGGTGTTGCTACTATTTCAAGTAAAACAGGTGAGAGAATTAGTACTTTATCTGAAAGTGGAAATACAGAACAAAAAACCGAAGTTGGTGATTCGGCAAAGGGGTCGGTAACACTATATAATGCAACAACTGCAGAGATAGTTCTGAGTGCTGGTACTGTTTTAGTTGGAGGGGGAAAGAATTTTAAATTAGTTGATGGAGCTACTGTTCCTGCCCAAGTAGGGGAGAGTAATGGTACAAAAATTGTTTCTGTAACTGCGAATGAAATTGGTCCAGAATATAATTTGTCTGCAGGTACATTTTTTTCTGTAACTGGATTTGAACCTTCAAGTTTATATGGTCAAAATTATGCAGCATTTACAGGCGGAAAGAAGGAGGAAATATATGTTGTTTCTGAAGCTGATGTTTTAAGAATTGGTGAGCAGTTAGAGAAGAATCTTGAAGAACAACTGAAACAACAGCTTCGTGATCTGTATCCTGCTGACAAATGGGCTCTTGTTGAGGATCAAATAACTATCGAAAAAGGAACTGGAGTTGAAAGATTTCAGACTGATGTTCCAATTGGCTCTGAGGCCACTATCGTAAATGTTACTGTTGAGCTAAAAGCTTCGGCAGTTTATTATAATGTTGATGAGCTTGAAGCAGCTGTTAAGGAATTATTGATTTTAGACTACAATAGTAACATAACTGAAAATGAAAATGGAAGTATTGTTGATGCTACATTGGATAATAAATTTGGTATCAATATTAAAACAATTTCTGTAAAAGATAATGTTGTTAATATTGAAATAGATGCTAGTGGAGTTATGCGAACAAGTATAGACACTGTTAAAACAAGTCAAGAATTAAAAGGGAAGAAATGGGATGAAGGAATTGAATATTTAAACAATTTACCAAGCATGAGGCAGGAGCCTTTAGTTGTATTGACTCCAGAAAATTATTCCAAAAAATTCAGACACTTTCCCAATAACACCTCAAGAATCACGGTTAGAATCAAGAATGAATCTGTTGAATAAAGCAGGTTTTATATAATAGGTATTCTTATTCGATTTCAAATGTTTCGTTTTTCATCCATTTTCTGAAGTCTTTTGTACCTAATGGCGCTACTTCAAAAAATCCTTTTTTATTTCTTACCATTACTGCGCGAGTATATCCGTCAGCACTCCCTATCTCAATCCACTTACCATCAACATACTCTCTATCAATCTGTGACCAATAGTAGCTTCTAAAACCACTACTTTCTAAGAAATTTTGTCTAACAGTTGTTGATTTTTCTTTTCCATTTTTTCTAACAGTTCTTGAAAGGAGATCATAGTAGCTAAACAAATCGATCGTTATATAGTTCTGCTCTTTTGTCATCTCTTGAACATTAAGTCCCATCTCTTCAAAATCTTCTTTCATTATTGGATAGGAGTGAATAGGGTACTGGTCATTAAGTGTGTTTACGATTTTTGATATTTTTTCTTCATCATTCATGTGGGTTTTTAAAATACTTCCGGTTAAAAGCTTTGAGAGACTCAGTGAACGTTGTATTGTTCCTAATAATAAGGGATGAACTTTTTCTGATAAAGTTGCAAATACACTTTGTGAGAAATCTCCGTTTTGACTAAACTTTTCAGATTGAGCCATCTCCAAATATTTCTGAACCTGTTGAATTTCAACAGAAACCGGCCTTTTATTTTGATCTATTGGTGCAAGTGGATGATTGGTAATACTGGTGTCAATTGGACTAAAACTTGTAAGTGGCCCAGTCAAAATTTGGTCTGCTCCTAGAGTTAACATTGTCATTGCGGAAGCTGCAACACTTGGGGCGATTACAGTAAAGTTTTTAAAGTAGCTTCTTATAAGTTTTACAATTTTATATGCTGCAATTCCAGATCCACCAGGTCCATAAATAATTAAATTTATTTTTTCTGCTTTTCCAATTTTTTCAATATGATTGTAAATCTCTTTAGTATCATCGTCTACTAACCTTGCTCCATAAGGAATATAAAGTACAAGTACCTTTCCATTAAAAGCTTGTTCCAACTGAGTGATAAGTTGTTGAGTTTCATCCCAACACGCTATTTTAGATGTATCTATGTAAGGGTTGATATTTGCTTGTTGCCCTTGTGGTGGGGTAGTTGAATCAACTGGATTATTTACAGATGATAAATTCTGAGGTTGAGTTGGATTTGTTTGTAAGTTATTGCTTGGTAATGAATTTGGGGCATTGTTATCCATTATTGTGAAATTAAAAATAAGTTATTTTATTTTATCAATAAACTTGAAAGTAGTAAATACAATCTAACCTTAAAATATTATTTTACAGGATCAAGTCCTCCTTCATTGAATGGGTTACATCTAATAATCCTGTAAACTCCCAAAATAACTCCTCTTATTGCGCCTTTTTTTTGAAGTGATTCCTTCATATATTCAGAGCAGCTTGGGTGAAAAATACAGATTCTAAATTTATCTGGATTTGCCCAAAAAGCATGGTCAAATGAGAAGAATTTTTGATATATTGTAATAAAAGCAATTAATATAAAGACGGTTACTGAGTTTAATGATAAATTATACGTTTTTTTATCTTTCTCGATATAGAACATTGCAAGTCCAAACCAAAACCAAACCATGGGGGTAAAAAAGCCATAATAATAAATCATGCCAATAATGAATGTAAGTGGTATAAATTTTATACAAAGGGAGATGTATTCCGTTTTACTTAGGTTTCTTATTGATGTTATTACTGCCCAAAAAATATAATAAATAAAAAATGTAAGATAAAAAGTTATTCCAAGCCAACCTTGCTCTGCATATAGTAGAGCAAACCACGAGTGAGGATCGGTGTTTTGTACTGATTCGTCAATATATTTGTTGTAGAAGTTATGATAGTTCCCAATACCTGTACCCCACCCAAATGTAGCTTTAGTTCCGATTCGTAATGCATTTCTAATTAAATAAAAATGTTGCATTGCTGAACTGTCTTGCTCTACATCAAGACGTGAACCAATTAATGACTGTCCATATTTTTTTACATTTTCGTTTTGAATAACTTTGGGATACATTATTAAACTAATTAATACAAAAACCGAAGTTAGCAGAAGTGTGATCAAAATTGGCTTAAATGATTTCCTCTTTATGCTTTCTGAAATGATGACAAAAACAAATATGTACAAAACAGGTATTATTATTCCCATGATTGCCGAACGTGAGAATGAGGTAATGGATGTAATAATTGCAAATAATATAATTGTTATAAGTAAAATAGATTTAATAATCTTTCCTTTTTTACTTTCCTTTTTTGAAAGTATAATCGAGACTAATTTTCCGAAAAGAATTAGAATACATGCGTTTATAAAAAAACTGTGCATATTAACATCCCCAAAAAGTCCAATTGTTCTTGGAAAAAAATTTCCACTGATACCGATTGCTTGCTCGGTTAGTGAAAGTCCTCTAATTTTCAAAATGTTGTGATCAATGTTTAAAAATGTTGCACAGTGATTTATTGTACAATCGATCCTTTGTAATACCGCTAATATAGTATTTAAAATTATTCCAACTGATAAGCCTTCAATTATAAAATGAATGTGTTTTTGAGAGATTTTCAGTGCAACATAAACATTAAAAGCTGTCAAAAACATAAGAATTCTTGTTGCTACGCCCACTAATCCTAACAATAGATTGTCCGCCCAAACTAGTGAAGTTATGTCCACCAATAATAGAACAGACAACCATTTTATGAATTTGTCTTTTCCATATTCTTTTACAGCCTGAGTTATGAGGTTTTGGGTTGTCCTATTTTTTTTAGGAACTTTACGAATTAGTTCAATCAAATTAGAAATGGTGTATATTGGTATAACAATTATAGAGATTTGAATGCTTCTCATTAGCTTTGGAATGAAAATCCCATATCTGTGAATAAAAAGAGATATGGATAAAAGCGTACTTTTGACATATTTAGTGCGAAACACAAAATACGAAAAAGTAATACTAACAAATATGAGAAATGCTATATATATATTGTAATATTCTGTCATGTGTTTTGTCTTATTGTGTTAGTCATTAACTCAAGTATTTTATCTTTTAATCTTTCGTCTTTTAATGCATAATTCAAGACTGTTTGGAGATATTGTATTGGGTCTCCGGTTGTAAACCATTCAGAAATTTCCTCTGTATAAATATTCATTGTCTGTGCCAATTGATGAATTGCGTCTGGTAACCAAAGTTCATTATCCTTGCCAGTATGTTCTCTAGTCAAATAATTATATACATCATAATCGAGAATATATCTTCCATATGATGCAAGAAATGATGGCGCTTCTTCAGGAGATGGTTTTTCTACTAGCCTTTCAAGAATTTTTCTTTCTTCATCTCTAAATTTGACACTACCGAATTTAGAAATGTTTTGAGGTTCAACTGGTTTTACGGCAATAACTCCACCTACATTAGGGTCTGTTTCCTTCAGATGTAAATATTTTTCTCTCAACTGTCCAATTCCACTTTTCTCAGATAAAACAACATCATCTCCCCACATTACCGCAAATGGTTCACCTTTGGGTATAAATGGTTTTGCAGCTAAGACTGCTGATCCATTACCATAGGGAAGACTCTTGTGTTGTCTTACATATGCAATATCAGCCTTATCGAAAACTTCCATGAATCTTTCATATCTTTCAAATTTCTTGTTGTTTTTTAGATAAGTCTCAAGTTCTGTATTATTATCAAAATAGTCTTCTACTGCATTATTACCATATCTCGTAACAATAACGATTTGGGTTATTCCTCCTTCAATACACTCTTTAACAATTTCGTGAATTATTGGAACATCAATTAGAGGTAACATTTCTTTTGGTATGTTTTTGGTTGCTGGTAAAAAACGTGTTCCATATCCGGCAGCTGTAATTATTGCTTTATTTACATTCATTATTGGATGTTATAAATTTATAATTTAATCATTTATATTTTTTGTAGACTGAGTTTTATTCTTACTTTTGTTTTTAATAAGCGGCGAACGAGAAAAGCACTCGTGAACTCGTGTCCCCTGGATTTCATACGGTTGATTTTGGTAGGGTATGAAACGCATCTCTTCTGTAGTTTTGAGTGTTGGTAGAGACGACCGAACTTGCGATTCTGCTTGTAGCAGGCTATGTTTTGATTATATTTAATAAGCGGCGAACGAGATTCGAACTCGCGATCTTCTGCTTGGGAAGCAGACATTCTACCAACTGAACTATCGCCGCACTTTTTAGTAACAGGTTAGTGTCCATGGTGTATTGTTAACTAGTATGAATCTTATCACATGGGCCTCTGCTTGACAATCTTACATAGAGCAGGTAAAATAGCACTCGATTAGCTTAATTGCTATTGTCGATTTTCATGATTAAATAAATTAATATAAATGTTTATGAGTAATTCTCCTAATATTAAGCCACTTGGCACAAGAGTTTTGCTTCAGGTCGTTGAGGAAGAGCAAAAGATTGGATCTCTTCAAATTCCTGACACAGGTAAAGAGAATGAATCAAGGAAAGCAAAAGTGCTTGCGTTGGGTAGTGGAGTAAATAATAAGGGTAAGAAAGTTGAGTTTAATGTAAAAGTTGGAGATGTTGTTATTTATCGAAAATATTCTGGAGATGATATTGAACAGAATGGTGTAAAATACGTCGTTATTGAACAATCGGATATTGTTGCGATTGTTGCTTAAAAAAACTGTAACTAATTTTATTCTTATAAAAAATGTCAAAGATGGTTGTACATTCAGATGATGCGAGGATTAAGCTTCTCAAAGGGGCTGAAATTCTTGCAAAGGCCGTTGTAACTACACTTGGTCCTCATGGACGAAATGTTGCAATTGGAAAATCTTATGGTGGTCCACAAATCACCAAGGACGGTGTTACTGTAGCTAAAGCAATTGATGAACTTAAGGATCCAGTGATGAATGCTGGACTTCAATTAATGAAGGATGCTGCCTCCAAAACTGCTGATGTAGCTGGAGATGGTACTACTACTGCGGTTTTGTTTGCCTATCATATAGTAACTGAAGGCTTGAAAAATATTGCTGCAGGAGCAAATCCAATGGATATCAGGTTAGGCATTGAAAAGGCTGTTGATGTTGTAACAAAGGACTTAAGAAAAAAGGCTAAGACAATAAATACCAAAGAAGAAATTGCGCAAGTAGCTGTTGTTAGTACAAATAATGATAAAGAGTTGGGCGATTTGATTGCTGAAGTTATGGATAAAGTTGGAAAAGATGGTGTTGTAACCGTAGAGGAATCAAAAACTATTGAAACTTATATTGATTATGTTGAAGGAATGCAGTTTGATAGAGGGTATATTAGTCCTTATTTTGTTACAGATACAGAAAAGCTTGAGGCTGTTATGGAGAACTGTGCAATTCTTATTACCGACAAGAAACTTAGCACTGTGCAAGATATTCAACCCTTGGCAGAAAGAATTCTTCAGAATTTGAAGAAGCCTTTGGTCATTATTGCGGATGATGTAGACAACCAAGCTCTTGCAACATTGGTTTACAACAAATTAAGAGGTGTGTTGCAAGTAGTGGCTGTAAAAGCGCCAGGATTTGGTGACAGAAGGGATGCAATGTTAGAAGATATTGCAATATTGACTGGTGGAACTGTAATTTCTGAAAAGACCGGAAGAACACTAGATGGAATTGACATGGAAGATTTAGGAAGTGCTGCAAAAGTAATAGTTGAAAAAGAAAATACAATTATTATTGATGGACGTGGCAAAGATGAAGCAGTGAAGGAAAGAGTAGCTCAAATAAAGAGGGAAATTGATATGGCTACAAGTGACTATGACAAAGAAAAATTACAAGAAAGATTAGCAAAACTATCAGGTGGTGTTGCTGTAATAAATGTTGGTGGAGCTACTGAAGTTGCATTGAAAGAGCGAAAAGATAGAGTAGATGATGCTTTACATGCTACAAGAGCTGCATTGGAAGAAGGTGTCGTTTCTGGAGGAGGTGTCGCAGTGTTAGATTCAGTAAAATCACTAGATCAATTAAAGAATTTACATGGTGACGAATCAGTTGGAGTTGAAATCTTAAGAAGAGCTCTTACAATCCCTGTTCAACAGATTGCAGAAAATGCTGGTAAAAATGGTGGATTAGTATTATCAAAGTGTGGAAATGGAATTGGATATGATGCAAGAAATGATGAATTTGTTAATATGATGGAGAAGGGAATTATCGACCCTGCAAAGGTTACTATCTCTGCATTGATACATGGGTCTTCAGTTGCTGCGATGTTGTTGACTACTGAAGCTGTTGTTGTTGATGAACCAGAGAAGGAGAAAGAAATGCTAACCCCAGATATGGGAGGTATGGGTGGAATGATGTAATAAAGTTATTGAGTAATGCACGGGGAGCCAGTGCTTGGTTCCCCATGTGTTCTAATTTGTGTTAAAAATTGGTTTTTAATAAGTTGGGTTAATGAATTTTGGTGATATATCTTCAAAAGCTTTTATATGAAGTTCGTTATTACATGGTGCATTATGTTCTTTTTTTTGCTATAATAGGCAGCAATGAAAATATTATCAAATATAAACAATATTGATCGACTTGTGGGTTACCTTACAGAGATTGATCCCTCAGGCTCGGGATTTGATGTAGATCCAAATAAGCCAGTGACAGGTGTGGTTGGATTGGTTTTTCGGATTGCTGTTGGAGCTGGTGGATTTATTGCTACCATATTGGTAATAATGGGAGGAATAGAGATGCTTACGAGTGCAGGTCAGCCAGATAAAATTAAAGAAGGGCAAGATATCATAATAAATGCGCTTATGGGGTTAGGTTTGCTTCTAATGGCAGTAACTGTTGCTACAGTATTTGGCAGTGAAATTCTCGGTTTACCCGGATTTGATCAATTCTTTTAACATTTTCAGACTGACTTTATTTAGCTTTTAATAATTTGTTTGATTTGGTTGCAAATTACAAACCTACTGGAGACCAACCTTTTGCTATTGATAAGCTTGTTACTGGTATAAAAAAAGGTTCAAGGGATCAAGTTCTCCTTGGAGTGACTGGAAGTGGTAAAACTTTTACAATAGCTAATGTAATTGCTCAGGTTAATAAACCAACATTGATTATCAGTCATAATAAAACTTTGGCTGCTCAACTTTATCAGGAATTTAAAGAATTTTTTCCGAACAACAGCGTACAGTATTTTGTAAGTTATTATGATTATTATCAGCCAGAAGCATATATTCCACAAAGAGATTTGTATATTGAGAAGGATTCAAGCATTAATGAAGAAATTGATAAATTAAGATTGGCTACTACATCCGCACTACTTTCGAGAAAAGATGTTATTGTTATTTCATCTGTTTCGTGCATATATAATATTGGGTCACCAAAAGAATATCACAACGCGATGCATATCTTTAAGGTTGGGGAAGTAATTTCGCTGTTGGATATTCAATCGTTTTTAATAGATCTTAGATATGAAAGAAATGAACTTGATTTTTCTCGTGGTACTTTTAGAGTAAGAGGTAATTCTGTTGACATCTATCCTTCATATGAAGATATCGGGAT
>DAOOWV010000006.1:0-44810 GCA_035371485.1 Candidatus Dojkabacteria bacterium
TTACTTTCTGAAAGCAATGGAAAATAAATGACTTTTCCTAACATTAAGTAACCAAGTTGGGGAATCACTGACATGATTTCAGAATCAGGAAGCATTTCTTCGCTAAATAGAAAAAGAAATTGTATTGTATTAGGAAATTTACGATTAATACGGTAAAGATCTAATGAAAAATCAATATATTCTTGATAAAGTAGGTTTGCATCATTAATAATAAAAATAATTTTTGCACCTTGACCGATTTTTCCACTTAACAAACGAACAAGCTCAATTATTGTTTCTCTTCCATTCAGATTGATATTATCTCCAAAAGCTGAGGTTAATATATCATTCAAATTTTTGCGCAAATTTCTCTCAACACTATTAACTCCATTTACTAGATCAATCCAAACGTAGAATGAATTGTTAAGATTTTTAGTATTTTCATCAGTTAGTTTACCCATTTTATTAAGGTTATCAATAAAATAGCTTATTCTTATATTTTTCCCAACTCTTGGAGCACTAACAAGGCTTACAGAATACTTTTTAAAAAGTAACCCCCAAATAGGTAATACAAATTTTAATACTTCATCTTTATACATTTCATTCATTACTAAAAAAGTAAATTTAATCTGACGCAACTTCCTTTCCCAAATTACTACTCGACAAGACATATGCAGGCACCACCTTATCAATCAATGATTTTAATAATCCAACATCAAAAATACCTTTCGGAGAGAAGTAATCTTTATTCCTACCAATTAGGCTTTCACCTGCAATAGTTAATAATTCAGAATACATAAGATAGCTTTTGTATCCCATTGCAATAAATTTACTATCAAAAGTTGCATCAGGAGAACGAACTTTCCATATTTGATTCCTAGGAACAGTTGGGAACTCTTCACCTCAACGTACCAATATGTAGTATCAGAAAGCTGATTTTCTGCAGAATCCAAATTCATTAAACGATCTGCAATCTGTGCGGACCCCATAGCGATTCCAACATATTCGCTAATTCCCCTAATTCCTAACCCAATCTCACATAATCTATTAACAAATGCATTAAAAAACAAAAGTCTATTCATCGTACGAATCTTTTCCTTAGAATCGAGCTCGATTGCTTGTCCTGTTTTTTCACCCGAATAGATAGGAACACCGACAAGATCACAATAATATTCATCCAAAAATGGGAACTGAACCAGTAGAGCTGGAATAATAACCAAAGGTACAATACTATTTCCCCATATTACTTCTTGTTCTTCAATATTGATTAGATTAGGAAGTAATTCGTAGTTAGATAAAAAATCTGTAACTCTTTTTCCCATATTATAAAAAAATCATCTATAACCCCAAATCTATTAAATCTTGTGAGATATCTTCCTAAATCTAAGCTAGCTTTAAAATATTTAGAATTTTTATCTATGTGTAATTGCGGTGATTTTTCATTAACTATTGATCCTCCCAATAAGTTACTCCACAGTGATATAATATATGCATTGCCACCATTAGCAGGTAAGCAAATAGCAGTTTTTTCAACTTCTAAAACAGAGGTAGCAAGCCGTTTCATTACCTTTAATTCCTCTTGTTCACCTTCATTTTCTAAAAAAGTTCCATATACCGAAATAATTTTTCTTCCTCCTTTCATAATATGAAATTGAGGAAGTGCATTCTTAGCATCTATTTGTAATTTAATCCCTTCTATACCTAATGTTAGAACCATATTACTAAAACTCGTACAAAATTCTGAAAATTTCCAACCAGCCAATGGAATAACTAAATCAAGATCACCAATGGAAAAAGCATCAAGTGGGGTAGCTTGTTCATGTTGAAATAAAACTCTATCCCTAGCACTACCAAAAACATATGTATTAACTCCCTCTAGAGCACAGAAATTTTACAATAAATCCATGCAAGGATAAGCAAGAATAGATCTTGTAACTTCTTTGGGTAAATCCTGACCACGATAAAATAAACTACCAGTTTCCAACCCTGTCATTGTACCAGTAGGAATGATAATGTTCATGTATTTAGTATATCAAATTACACAAAAAAAACACAAATCATCAATAAATATTATTTACTATTCAGGATTGTTCAGGATTGAAACAACCATTAATGATATAATATGCACAAACACATAATATAAAGCCTAACAAAGATGAATAAATTACCAAACCCTGGAACAGAACCTATTCCACAACAACTTATTGAACAAGTTTCTCAAACTGCTACTGAAAGCACACACGAAGCAATTCAGAAAATGAAAGATTATAACGATTATTTAGCCACCACTTATAGTTATGGACCAGCAATGATTATAGAAGAGCAAGAAGATGAATGTATAAAAACTACTTCAGTTAAAGTAAAGATGTTTGGCACGACAGATCCAGATAATTATTATGGGAAAGTACATATACAGAGCAATTAGTTTATGGAACTTGGGCAGTTACTTCGATTGAACATAGATTTAGACCCCGTGACGGATCAACAGCTAATATTAATCCAAATTCAAGTTACAATTTTGACCCCGCTAAAGGAAAAATTAACATAGTGATTTTTCTTATGGGGCTAACAGACTAAATATTAAGATTGATCAACAAAGAGACCTTATAGAAATACATGAACGTGGTAACGCCGTAGACTTAATAGGAGGAATTAACTATTCTACACAAGCCAATGGAGATAGGTTAGAAATGGTTCCAGTGAATACTTCGGGAGCTTACAGGGCTTATGATGGTAACTTTATACGTTTTGTTCTAGACACAAAAAAGACAGATGAATTTTTTCCTAGCGGGCATTTCCCAATATCATTAAAAATGATTATCGATTCGATAACTCACAAACCATTTAAAGGGATTGCTATCCCAGAAGGTATAATGCCTTATACACCCCTTTTCAAAGTAATAGAAGCGCTTTTCGTTCATCAAGATCAAATTGGGTTTGAAGAACCTAAATATCTAACAACTAGTAATGGTAAAGAATATGATTATGCAATATTCCAATATTTCAACAATGAGGATAGTGCCCAATATTCTGAAAAAGGTACACACGTAGCCATTGTTACGGATAGAACATTAAAAGGCATACATATTGCTGATGTTCAGGTTTATAAAATGCGTATTGAGAGTAAGAGCATTATAGAGACCGATGATAACAAAAATCTAATAATTTCTTATGATGTAAGGATAGGTGATTATACTTATCAGATTATTGTTAACGACACTATTTATAAAACCTTTTACGTAAAGAAGAGCGAGTACTCTGAAAGTTTGGGCCAAATAGTTGCAGATCATGGTACTGTTTACGAGGTTAAGGCCTTACGCGAAAGAGAAGAAATATTAAATAGCCCAACAAACGATATATCCGCATTTTCTAGGGCTTTAGAAAAAGCGGTAGAGCAAAAGGTGTAAATTACTTATTAAACGAATAATTTTAATCAAAAAAAATGGTGGACACAGTTATAAAAACAAGAGATCCAGTCTTACAAGATCTCTTACAAATACAGCCAGGACCAACTGATCAAACTGATTATGCAATTGAGAATCACGAATTTAACATCTTTATCAAAGTTGATAAATACCTAAAAAACTTTAATATTGGTTCTCCAGACAGAACAGAAGCAATTCTTCAGCTACTTGAAACACAAGACCCCTATGTACTTGCAGATGCATGCTATTTTTTATATAGAGAATTTAGGGATATACAACCCAAAGCACTCTATTTCGCTATCCAAGCATATGTTTGTAGCCTGGATTTTGCAACATATGGTAATCACATCTACCTCGGTGAAGTCGACGAACCACTCAATTCACACCCAACCCAAAATGATATACAAAATGCAAGTGATACACGGTACAGTAGCTTTTACGAGACTGCTGACTTAGCAATAGAAAAAATACTTGCACCCGGAATGATTGATAAGCTTCCAACTGGACATCAGCTTGCAATATACTTTCTATCAAAAGGTCTCCAATTTAATCAATTAGTTAAATCCTTCTTTGAAAGAATTAGTCTAGAACAACACTTTGAATTAATCATTGAACATATTGAAGGGGATAGATATTTCTCAGAAAGAGGACCTTTAAGTTTCGAAACGCTAATGGAAATCTATCATAGATGCCCAGAATTACAAACACAAATAACTCAACTTATATTTAAATATCTAGAAGAAAACAGAGATCCTGAGTTACTAAAACGTATTTTGGAATTCTTTTTCAAGAACATTAACAAAATTTAAAAATAATTTTAATCAAAAAAGAAATGACAAATAAATCAGTAAGGGAAGAAGAAAATTCAAGTTGATGTACCTATTCCTGGAGATACTGATATAAGACAACTTATCATAGACCCAAAAGTAGAAGGTTTACCTACAGTTCCACAACAATTTCAAATATCACTTAACGAGGCGGTTGTAAATACTATTGCCAGAGTTAGCAATAACGAGGATTATCAGGTCAGTTATACTAGAAATATAGAAAACGGTACCATCGAATGTTACGTAGGGACAAATTACACGAGTGGCCGATTTGAAGCAATTACAATAGACAAAGAAGGTACAATCATAGAAATTAGAACTCATTTTGGCGACTTAATTTATTATCCTGATCAAAACACATATCGTGCATCAACTTCAGTTCCTTCACCCACCTATTTTTCGGACCTAATGATGGTTCTTAATGCAGATGATTTTATTTTGTTAGAAAGTATTGATAAAGGACCCGAAATTGCATTACGATATAGCTATGATCCAAGTTCGAAAACCTTTATAGTAGGTGATTTCTATCATAAAGATGATGAACATGCCATCCTGAATCCTACCGAATATACCTATCCTCCTCTTCCATTTATAGATGCAGAAAAATTACTTTTATTAAGGAAACCACCTGTAAGATTACTTGATAGTCTGACAATGACTATAGCTGATCCATTGGGATATTATGAAAATTATAATGGACAACAAGAATATGAATGGATATGGAATCCTGTAGGTAATTTACCTGAGTTCATAGAACTAGATGAGCATGAACGTGGTGTATTAAGATCTGTAAGAAGTGAAAAATTAGGTACAATTTTTGGGAGTAATTTTAGATATAAAGATGAATCAAACAGAAACAAACGTCTAATAGTCGTTTCACCCATCAATACAATTGAAGGTAAAAGGATTTTGAAACCTAGTATATATGTAGTAGAAATAGAAAAGGATGGAGAAACATATTACGTAATAATCAATAAGACAAAACATTTTAAGTTGGGCGCGTTTGCAAAACGAGATCCTAATGATAAATATTTTGGTAACTTAGAAATGTACCAAAGGATGGGCCCAATAATTTTGCAATTAATCGAAGAAAGTGCTGAGTGAGGTAGTTTGCCATGTTGAAATTAAACCCTATCGCCAGCACTACCCAAAACATATGTATTTAATTCTCTTGGACATAAACCTTGATAATTGACGTAAATATATACATACCGTATAACATGTCGAGTATTTACTTTCTGATTAAAAGGTTGGAGAGAAGATAGCTTAATATTAAAATATGTTCCAAATTTATTAAAATCAATATGAATGTAATTATTGGACCACCTGAAAATCATGTTGCTTATGAAAGGTATCTCCTTGAACTCGATTTACCGTATGATTTAAAAGGTGGAATATACAATATGGATTATGATCAAGAATTAGGCACTTTAGTTGAAACTTGTTTATAGTTGTGAACTTTAGTATCACAAAGCCCACCATTTACTGGAAAAGGTAACAAGCATTACGTAACTATGAAAAATATGATAAAATCAATTCATTATCCCGTGCATTGTGAAATCTTTAATTCATAAGATTCAACTACCTCCTAATTATTAAAAAACCAATCTTACTTCAATGAAAAAACGAAACATATATATAGGTGTTGCATGGCCATATGTTAATGGAGACATTCATGTTGGACATCTAACTTATCTATTATCAGCAGATCTCTGTTCAAAATACTTTAGATTAAGGGGAGATGATGTTTTAATGACATCTGGATCCGACTGTCACGGAACACCGACAACAGTACAAGCAGATAAAGAAGGGGTTACACCACAAGCAATTGCTGACAGATATCATCCCGAAAGATTGAAGCTTATGAAGCTTTACCAGCTTTCATTTAGCTTATACACCAAAACAAGAACTGACAATCACACAGAAGTAACACAACAATTATTTCTCGACTTATTAAAGAATGGATACATTGAAAAAGGATCATGTACCCAATATTATTCAGCACAAGAAAACAAGTTTTTACCAGACAGATACGTAGAAGGTGAGTGTCCACATTGTCATGCCAAGGATCAAAGAAGTGATCAATGTGAAGGCTGTGGAAGAATGTTAGATCAGGGTGAATTAATAAATCCTGCTAGTAAAAACACTGGCTCACCAGTAACGTTAAAAGAAAGTGAACAATATTTTATTTTACTTGACAAACTGACACCTGAGTTAAAAGAATATATTACTAAGTCCGAGAAAGAATACAGAAAGTGGGTTTTTTCTGAAAGTATGGGATGGATAAACGAAGGGCTACAAAAACGAGCTATTACCAGAGATTTAGATTGGGGTATCCCTTTACCAGTCGACAAAATTCCAGACAAGTTCAAACTTAACTCATTTAAAGGTAAGTGCTTTTACGTATGGTTTGAAGCAGTAATTGGATACTTAAGTAGTTCAATAGAATGGAGTAGGAGACAAAATAAAGAAAAGCTACACGATGACGTTATTTACAATGTAAACAACAAACAATGTCCAGACTGGAAAAACTGGTGGTTTAATAATGAGGCTAAACACTATTACTTCATGGGGCAGGATAATCTAATTTTCCATACATTAATGTGGCCAGGAATTTTACTAGGTTCCAAAGTTGGTTATAAATTACCAAATAGCGTAGTAGTTAACAAATTTTACAATTACGAGGGGAAGAAGTTTAGTAAAAGTAGAAATTGGATAATTGATTCAATAGATATTGCAGAAAAATATGGAATCGACTCGGTTAGATATCATATATATAGAACATTGCCTGAAAATAAAGAAGGTAATTTCAAATGGAAAGAATTTGAAGATAGCGTTAACAGTGAGTTAGTTGGTAAACTTGGTAATTTTATCCATCGTACACTTACTTTTATTGTAAATAAATGCGATTCTAGTTTGTCTGCTGTGGATATTGAACAAGAAGTAAAGACCCAAATTGACAATTGCTACGCAAATGTTTCCAAAGAAATAGAAAGTACTAAATTCTCACAGTCATTACAAAGTGCAATGAGATTAGCTGAGTTTGGAAACCAATATTTTGACAGAAATAAAGTATGGGAGGTAATTAAGACAGACAATAAAGAAGCAAATCGAATTCTTTATAACTGCTTGATAATAATTGCAAATCTAAGAATTATCTTTCACCCATTTATTCCTGAATTTTCTGAAAAATTAGGAAACATGTTAGGTTTGGAAACAATAAAATATGAAGTCGGAAAAGATTATTGGAAGTTTCTTGATTTCAAGACCGAAAAAATAGTTGTTCCACAAGCACCTCAAACGATTTTTAACAGAATAGAGCTAAGCAATTAGTTAACAATTTATAGAACTCGTCTGCAGAATAAAAACAGTAAATTTTTAATAAGTAGTAAATTATATATTACTTATCACTCCCGCCTGCCCCTGCCTGACGTCAGGCACGGTGTCCTTATTTATATGGTCGGGCGGGCAGGTATTACTTATCATTTAATATCATGTATCATTTATCACATAATAATAAACCAGTAATTCTTTTTGACCTTGACGATACCCTTTGCAACTCTTCACATATTAGGGAAGATGTATTAAAGGTTATGCACGAAAGCTTCAAGCAGTTTAAACAATACTCTTTTGAAAAATTTGTCGCAAATTATAGAGATAGCCTGAAGTATTATAAACAGATCACACAAAAGAAAGGATTCAACACTTATTCAAGGATATCACTTTGGGAAAATCTCTTTGAGTCACTTAACATACACCTGTCAATTTCAGAAATAAACAAACTAATTGATATATACTGGCAAGAAACTTACACAAATATTTCCCTCTATCCCAACGTTAAAGAAACCTTAAAGAAGCTGTTTAACAAAGATTACATAATGGCTATTGTTTCTGGAGGAGATTTTTATTCAAAATCACAAAAACTAATCAAACTTGGGATAGACCGTTATTTTTCCTATATTTTCTCAACAGACTTGGTTCAAAAAGACAAGCAAACTGGAGCAATTTATAAGCACGTATTAAAAACATTAAATTTAAAGGGAAGTGAATGTATAATGGTTGGAGACACGATTGATCAAGATATCGAACCTGCAAACAAATTGGGAATTACAACAATTCAGGTCACTACAAGAGGTGACAAGCCAGTAGGAAAAAAAGGAACTGAAAAGCCGGACTACATCATTAACAATATCAAAGAAATCTCATCAATTATCCATGATATGTACAATCATTAGCCGCAAAATATAACTATTGACATTACAACACAAATACGATATAATATTCGGATAATTTTATCAACTCAACAATGGCTACTGATCCTTTAGACAGATCTGGGCTTTTACCAAGCATCACTTATTGTCAATTTCGAGAATTTCTACCAGTCATGACATTATTGGCATTAAATGAAGGTAGAAAATCCTCATATCGTTATAACCTGGAACAATTGCGGGGATCTCTAGTAACAATGATGGGGATAGAAAAACAGAACTAACTGAGGATGATCTTAAAGCATTAGACGCAATAATCAATAATGCCAAATTACTGGTCAATCTAATGAATATAGAGATAAATTTATTGGACCAAACAAGAATCCATCTAGACTTAGAAAAACTTCTTCTAGGTTCCTTGAAAATGTAGTAGAAGACATAGTAAACCTAGATAGACGTGCACCAATTGGTTCTCTTCCACCACCTCCATCATTATCCGATGCCCAAGTAACAATTTTTTCTAAAATTTGCGATGAGGCAATTACGTCATGTGAAGACATCTTCAATCCTGAGAAAATATCACCACAAGGGCCAATTCACAAGATACTACAAGAATATGCAATAAGAATAAGTTGGGGACGTGGGAATCAAGAAATACCTAAACATCTTGGACCGCTAGATAGAAAGATACAGGAATTAATTCAAGTCATAATGAACAATTCAACCAGGTTTTCTCGTGCTGATTATGAACATGCAATAATTGTCGGAAATACGATGAAAATATGGGATAGATGGGATAAAAGTATGGAGAAAATGGCATGAACTTAATTAAATAGTCAGAGATTATGAAACCCTTTTTACTAAAAATTTTAGATCAATGTGGCATTTGGCCAACAAATCATACTACAGAACTTAGCGTTGATTCAATTAGTGCTTGCTTTGATAATGGCCAAGTAGCGTCATATCGTGAATATATGATAGATTTAGGAATACTAATAATTGGAGGAGAGATACAATCTAATGAAATTGCTTCTACTCCAGAAACCAATGTGGAAGAGCTTATTGTACTATTAATTGAACACGCAAAAGAACCAGCAGAAACAGAATCTGGATCAATTTCTCAACAGATCTGCCGTTTAATTGCTCAGGGAGTAATTAAAAATGTTCTAAGATCAGCTATCGGGTACGGAAACGAAAATCCAAACTGTGCATTTTTGTTTAGTAAAGTAGCCGATACAATAAACAGTGCAGAAAGCGATCCTTTCAGAAGAAGAACCTCTCCATTCTTAAGTGAAAGTATTACAGATACAATGCTAAATCTGTATTCTACTGAAATTGTCTTAAAAGGAAGAACTCTAGATAGACCGGATGACGAAGAATTTATACCTAAAAGCAAAACTATTCCGGATTATGTTTATGGATATATGTACCAAATTACATCGAAAATTCTTAGTGACCAAAATCAATATTCAAGAATGACGTTGAGATTAGCAGGAGAAATTGCTGAACAAAACAATTGGATTTAATAGAAGTAGCATAGCACTTATCATTCAATATTTTCACCTATTCACTTGTTCGCTTGTTCATTTGTTAGTTCATTCGTTTGTTAGTTTGTTTCAGCCAAGGGCTGACCAGCCTTACCTTTTAAAAATATAGGTGGGCTGGCGTTTACTCGTTCATTTATAAACAATCTAACCTCAAACTTTTTTTTCATGTATAATGGGTATTAAAGTTAACAGTTGGTAATTGTTAACTATTAGTTGTTAATCGTTCGAATGAATACATTTGCAATAATTGATGGTAATTCTTTATTTTATCGTGCATATTATGCATATCCGCAAACCCTTACAACGAGCGATGGAAAACCAATAAATGCTGTATATGGCTTTATGACAATGTTTTTTAAAACTCTTATAACCTATCAACCTAAATATATTGCAATTCCATTTGACTATGACAGAACTACATTTAGAAAAGCAAAGGTAATTTCATATAAAGCAAACAGAAAGGATACTGATCAAGCACTAATCTCTCAATATACAACACTTTTTGAGATACTCAATGCTTTTAATATTCCAACAATTAGGCAAAAGGGTTATGAAGCTGATGATTTTATTGGGACATTTGCCAAATACTTTAAAGAGAATAAGTTTGATCATAAACAAGTTGACAAAATGATTTTAATTACTGGAGATAAGGACATAAAACAAGCCCTAGCACCAGATATAGAAATGATTTATATAACCGGTACTTTTCAAAATCAGAAAAAGATTACAGTTAAAACATTTACCGAAGAATATGGTTTCAGTCCAGAATTTTTTGATGACTACTTGGCAATTTGTGGAGATAGTTCAGACAACATACCAGGAGTAAAAGGAATTGGACAAAAAGGTGCTCAACAGTTGGTGTCAACATTTGGGTCACTAGAAACAATGTATCAAAATATTGATAAGGTTAAGGAAATAAATAGTAGGTATGCTAAACTATTAACTGAAAACCAACAAGAGGCATTTGAAAGTAAATTTTTAACAACGCTCAAAACAGATCTGGATATTGTGGAAGATATTGAAAGCTATCTTATAAAAGACCTTGATATTAATAAAGCCCAGCAAGCGATTAACCAAGTCGGATTCGTATCCTTGCAAAAACAGCTTTTACAAATTAACAAAATCTACAGATTTGATCAATTATTTGAACAGAAAAACTACTCGCAGGAAAAAGAAATATCAACAATTAACTCATCAAAATCATCTTTGAAACAAATATCCCCTGAAAAATTTTTTAACGAAAATAATGAAAACGTCTTCGTCTGGATCAACGATTTTCCCATTAGACACAAAACAACTGAAACACAAAACCTTTTTGCTTCTCCTCAAAAGGATTACACTGAGCTCTGGATTTCGGACCAAGATAAAAACATAACCCAGATTAAAATTAACGATGCCCCAAGATTTCTAAAAGATAAGGAAATTATTTTGTTTGATATAAGAAAATTCTTAGAGTTAAACATAAATCCATATAGCTATTCCGATAAAGTCTTAGATTTGAAATTGGCGGTATACCTAAATAATGCTGGACGTAGGGATTACTCACTAAAAACAATTACAAGAGAGATATTGCTTGGAGAATATGTTGACAATTCAAATTTATCTGAAGAAAAATTAGCCCTGCATACACTAGATATTATCGTTGAACTCTATAACTTTATAAAAAACAATTCAACCTCAGAAAATGTAACGAAGGATGTAAAACAAAACTGGCAACAAATTCAAACCCTTTTTGAAAAACAAAAAATACCGTTCATTAGTTCTGAATCTCCAACACTTTTATTGTGCTATAACATGGAAACTCCACTCACAATTATTCTGGACAAAATGGAAAAGCGAGGAATCAGAATCAATACCAATGGTTTAAAAGAGCTTGAACAAGAACTTACAAAAGAATTACACGATATCGAACAAGCAATTTTTTCGACAATCGGTCATGAATTTAACGTTTCTTCCCCAAAACAAGTTGCCGACACAATTTTTAAAGAACTCGGAATTGGTAACAAGAAAAGATCTACAGGTTCTGATATTTTATATGAACTAAAAGACCATCATCCATCAATACCGTTAATAATAAAACACAGAGAAATTTCCAAACTTTTATCAACATACGTAAAAGGATTTGAAAAACATATAAATACCCAAGATGGTATATCAACAATTCATACTACATATAATCAAACAGCTGTCATAACAGGAAGACTATCGTCAACCAACCCCAATTTACAAAACATCCCTATTAAAAGTGACATTGGACAAAAGTTTAGACAGTTATTTATACCTCGTGAAGGTTTTGAACTTTACAGCATTGATTATTCACAATTTGAGTTAAGGTTATTAGCACATTTTAGCGAAGACAGGCAGTTATGTAATGATTTTATTGAAGAAAAAGATGTTCACAGATCAACAGCTTCAAAAGTTTTTTCAAAAAATCTTGAAGACATTACTCCTGAAGAAAGAAGAGTGGGTAAGACAATAAACTTTGGAATCATGTATGGTCTCTCACCTTATGGATTAGCTAGAGATTTAAACATTGACCCTTCAACAGCAAGTAACTACATCAAAGAGTATTTCGAACATTATGATGGAGTAAGAATTTATCTTGACAATGTTATCGCAGATGCAAAAGAAAATGAATTTGTACAAACCATGTTTGGACGTAGAAGAAAATTACCATTTATTAACTCAACCAATAAAAAATTCTTAGGTAGTGCTGTGAGAGAGGCTATAAATATGCCAGCACAAGGATCACAGGCCGACCTAATAAAATTCGCAATGATAGCCGTCGATAATCTCATAGAAAACAAGTATCTTGGTAAAGCTTTTCTTATCTTACAAATTCATGATGAATTTGTAATTGAAATAGATCCCAAAATAAAAGACAATTTCATAAAAGAAGTTGATCATCTAATGGAAAACATAATTGAACTTAAAGTCCCATTGGTTGTAAATGCTGAAAAATGGGATAACAAGTAAAATTTCAAAAGATTTGTATAATTACCACGTTTAATATATAATACCTGTTACAACATTTTATGAAAAATAATTTGAAAACTAACAAAGATGGCTGTGCAAACAGAACTTATGACAGCAATTAACCAAATAGCGAGCGAAAGGTCAATAACAAAAGAAGAGGTTATTGCAACAATTTCTGAGTCTATACAAACTGCAATTAAGAAGGAGTATGGCGAAGACATGCAAACAGAGATCCATTTCGACGAAAATGATGGAAGTATGATGCTTTATGTTGTTAAAATAGTTGTTTCAAGAGTAGTAAATAAAAATACACAAATATCAGTAAAAGAAGCAAAAGAAATTGGAATTAATGCCAAGAAAGATGAAATCGTAAAAATCGAACTTCCCTTGCATCAGTTTGGTAGAATCGCTGCACAAGCTGCTAAGAATGCTTTAATTCAGGGAGTAAGAACTGCTGAAAAACAATCAATATTTAAAGAAATAACACACAAAAAAGGATCAGTTGTTACTGCCAAAATTCAGAGAATGAGAGGACGAACAGCAGTTGTTGAAATTGACAAAGCAATTGGTCTTTTGACGCCAGAAGAACAAATCCCTAATGAATATTACAAACTAAACGAGAGATATAGAGTCTTGATCGTTGGAATTGAAGAAATTAATGGACAAGAAGAAATCCTCGTATCAAGATCAAGAAATGAATTTTTGGAAGGACTTTTTGAATTAGAGATTCCAGAAATTTCATCAGGCACCGTAGTAATTAAAAAAATTGTTCGTGACCCAGGGATAAGAAGTAAAGTGGCTGTTTTTACAGATCAGGAAGGAATTGACCCACAAGGTTCATGTATTGGGCAAAGAGGTGTTAGAATAACAAATATTATGAATGAATTAGGAACAGAAAAGGTAGATATTATTCTTTGGAATGATAATCCTGTAAAATTCATATCAAATGCACTTAGCCCAGCTAAAACATTAGAAATCAAGATTAATAATAAAACTAAAGAAGCAAAAGTAGCCGTTGAAGATGATCAGCTTTCTCTTGCAATAGGTAGAGAGGGTAAGAACGTAAAACTGGCTGCTATGCTAACAGGTTTTATGATTACTATTACCTCCCCAACATTAAAAGGAAAATCAATCTCTAGCAATGCTGAAGTCAACGATATGTACGACACATTAAGTATTGTAAGAGAAAAAATAGAAAAAGAAGAGAAGTCAAATAATATTTCAGAAGAAGAAAATAGCAAATCAGAACCAACCGAATAAATGGCGACCACCAATAATTGGAGTATTGGGACATGTCGATCATGGTAAAACAACGATATTGGATAAATTGAGAGAAACATCGGTTTGGTCAACCGAAGTTGCCGGTATTACACAACATATATCATGGTCACTTTTTAATTACAAAGGAAAAGATATTACTTTTATTGACACACCAGGACATCAAGCGTTTCAAATAATGAGACAAATTGGCGGGAAAATAGCAGATATTGTACTTTTGATTATTGCCGCAGATGACGGATTACAACCACAAACGGTAGAAGCTATAAATATAATCAAAGATCACAATGTTGATTTTATTGTCGTAGTGAATAAAATTGACCTTCCAGGAGCAAATCCTGACCGAATTAAACAACAATTAAGTGAGTATGAAATTTTAGTAGAAGGTTGGGGAGGAAATGTACCGATAGTTGAAGTAAGTGGTAAAACAGGACAAGGTTTAGACACCCTTATGGAAACAATTGCTGTCCTTGCAGAAATGAAGGAACTCAAATATTCCAATGAAGATTACGGAGTTGGAGTAGTTTTAGACTCATGGGTCAGCAAATCTCTTGGCAAATGTATAGATTTACTTGTGATCAAGGGGACAATTAAAAGAGGATTTTCAATTAAAGGGTCAGATAAAAAAGAAATAGATCGTATAGGAGTGATCTTCGATAATCAAAGTAAAATGGTTAAAGAAGTTGGAGAAGGTTATGGTGCAAGAATAATTGGTTTAGAAAACAGTCCAGAAACAGGCAGTATTATTGTCGGAGTTGAAAATCCTAAGGATATAGAAAAAACATCAACAATTATTAATGAACTGCCATATAAGAAATGTCAACTTACATGTCTTATTGACAATGATGAAGCACAGGGACCATTAGAATCCTTTGAACAGCTCTTCACAGAAGATAACAGGATAGTAATTCCATTGATTGTTAAAGCAGATACTCAGGGTGTTCTAGATGCTATTTTTTTTGAAATTAAGAAACTTGGTAAAGAATATCCAGATGTAAATATTTCGATTATTCACTCTGGGGTTGGCCCAATTCTCATGAGAGATCTAGACATTGCTAGAACAGCAAATGATATAAAAATAATCGCTTTCAATACTAACACAGAACCACAAACTCAAAAGAAAGCCAAAGAACTTGGACTAACCATAAAGCAATATGACCTAATCTACACGATGATTGAAGACCTTCAAAAATACATTACCAAGACAATACAACCTGAATTCGTAAAAGAAAGCTTGGGAAAAGCAACTGTTAAACAAGTTTTTGTGCTCTCAGATGGTTCAATAGTTGCAGGTTCAATAGTAACAGAAGGAAAAATTACTAAAGGTAATGATCTCGATATAATGAGAGGAGAAGAAGTGATTTCAACTACTAAAGTTGATAGTCTTAGAATTATGAAAGAAAAAGTTACCACAGTTTCCAAAGGTTCGGAATGTGGAATCGCTATCACAGAAAAAGTCGATATAAAAGAAGGTGATATTATTTCAGCCTTTAAAGTAATAAAATCAACTAATTTATAATAAATGTATATGGCAAAGGATGCAAATAAAAGTGGTGTAGCAAAAAATGATGATGTTTTTGAAATCTCTCTTTCAGAAGATTCAGTAAAATTATTACTCCCTTTTGCTATTTTAATCGCAGGTATTCTTATTTGTGCTGCAATAATCTATTCAACAGCTCAGCTAAAAGATGCTTGGAAACAAAACAATAATAATTCAAACAGTAGTGCAGAAGTAACACAAGAAACTGAACAGGTAAAAGGAGCTACAGCTACTCAAGAAGAAATTCCTAAATCTGATAAACCAACGGTACAGTTATTTACAATGTCATACTGTCCCTATGGTAACATTGCAGAAGAATTTGTTCAGCCAGTATACGAAATATTGGGAGATAAAATTGCGTTTGAACCAAGGTATATTGTTTCAAGAGATGAAATATTAAATCTTGAAGAATTTGTATCAACATATGGCGAAGAATATAGAGATCAATACAGTAATTATGTCACTAATGTTAACTCCTCATGTTTAAATAAGGATAATTCATTGATATGTTCTAAACATGGATTTCAAGAATTGAATCAAGACATTAGAGAGATTTGTGTTTGGAAATACCAAAACGATAAGTTCTGGGATTTTGTAATGACCGCAAACACAAGCTGTGACTACTCAAATGTTGATACGTGTTGGGAGGGTGTAGCAAATAGTACTGGAGTAAATGTGGATAGCGTTAAAGACTGTTATAACAAAGAATTTGATCAGATAGTTGACGACGAGATAGCACTTATGACAAAGCTAAGCGTTACTGGATCTCCAACTATTTATATCAATGGAGTCTTGTATAACGGAGATAGAAGTCCAGAGGCATTCAAAAATACATTATGCTCTGCATTCAATGAAGCACCAGATGCATGCAATACACAGTTAGAAGATTCTGCATCGACAGCAACAGGTGGATGCTAAATCAAACAAAGAGCAAAAGATGAAAAGCGAGTTAACCATAAACCGTTTGTTTTTAAGATTGTTTCGTAGCTTTTTAACATTAATCCTTTCATTTATTTTCTACCTCTCATTAAGTACCAAGGTTCTCGCAGTTTGCCCAATATGTACGATAGCGGTTGGAGGAGGATTAATATTGTCGAGATTTTTCGGGATCGATGACTTAATAATGAGCATCTGGATAGGAGGTGTGGTACTTTCGACAGCATTAACTTTCGGTGATTTCATAAATAAGAAGACAAAATTATCATCACTCATATCTAACACAATTTCAATATTAATTTCATACATATTTCTAATAATTACTCTTGAGATGACACATACAACTGGACTTTCTTTTAATACCTTGTGGGGTATTGATAAAATCGTTTTAGGGATCATTTTTGGATCATTGATGTTCTATATAGGAGCAAGAATTCACTTCTATCTCAAACAAAAAAATGGTGGGCAAGTAATTTTCCCATTTCAAAAAGTCGTAATTCCCGTTGGATCACTCTGGATAGCAACAATTATTGCTTATCTAGTCATTTACATCTAAATTATTAGCCAATTTTATGAAAAATAAGACTATTGTAACAATAGTTTCTGTAATTTTACTATTGTCTATATGTACTGGCTCAATTGTAATAATAATCAATAAGACAAAACAAGCTAAAAACAATAACGATCAAAACACGGAAGAAAGCAAACAGGACGATAATTCAAACAATTCAGACAATAACCAGGATGATACATACGTTCCCCCAGAAGAGAAACCTACTGAAGAAAAAGAACATAATTTGACACTAAAGATTATTAGCCCCGAAGAAGAAATTTTCAGTGTAAGACAAGCAAGACATTACAACGCTTTAGCGGAAGGAAACGCAAAATATTCTCATCTTGTTAGGTGCCATTGGGATTTTTATCTAGATCAAAATAATGGAGAAGCCCTTTATCAAACAATGGATAATACTGGGGTTTTATCAGGAGAATCTAAAGAAATGTGCGGATTTACATCAACATTCATCGAAGCTACTGGAAATTTAAGAGTCGTTCTTACAATGACAGTATATGATGCTGTAAATGATAACCTTGAAACTGTTACAGCAGAGAAAAAATATATTGTTAGATAATAACCCACAGGACTCTAAATATCCTTTATTTTATAACAAAAATGTGGTATAATTCCCATCTGTTTGATATGGTAGTTGCCAAATAAGTGTTGATTTAATTATTTTCGGACATCTATTAACCAAACGAAAATAAATTCTATACTTATTATATGAACAACTACAGATCCAGACGTAACAATTTCAACTCAAATCCCTATAGATCAAGACGAAGAAGTTGGCAAAACAGAAAGCGCTTTAAACCCGAAACAATTACCATTGATCAATTAATTTCAAAGGCTGTTAACGAAAAACCCATTAATATTTATGTCGACGACTACAAATATTCTCAATTTGATCTAAATCCTGTTTTAATAAAAAACATCTATCACAAAGGCTATAGTTGTCCTACTCAAATCCAATTTCAAGCTATTCCAGAAATACTTAAAGGAAAAGATGTGTTGGGGCTTGCAAATACTGGTTCAGGAAAAACCTCTGCATTTTTAATTCCAATGATCAATAAGGTTATAGAAAACCGAAATAATAAATGTCTAATTATAGTTCCAACAAGGGAACTGGCTATGCAAATTCAAGATGAATTACGTTCATTATCACAAAATACAGGAATAAAGAGTCTATTAATAATTGGAGGAAACAGTATTGGTATGCAAATTGCCCAACTACGCAAAAATCCCGAATTTGTAATTTGTACCCCAGGAAGATTAAAAGATCTCTTTCAAAGAAAAGTAATAATCCTTGATAAATTTAATAATGTGATTTTAGATGAAGTCGATAGAATGTTGGATATGGGATTTATTAATGATATTAAGTTAATAATTGAGCAAGTTAACTCTCAAAGACAATCACTATTCTTCGCAGCAACAATGAACAAAAAAGCAGAGGGGTTAGCAAATTCACTTCTTACTAACCCAGTAAAAATACAAACCGAAATACAATCACCAGGAAAAAATGTCGATCAGGACGTAATTAGGCTTGAAAAAGGGCAATCTAAATTGGATGCTTTAGTAAAATTATTATCTGAAACAGCTCTTCATAAGGTTTTAATCTTTACATCTACTAAAAGAGAAGCTGATAGACTACGTAAAACTTTAAATCAAAACAACCATTTGCTTGTTGATGCCCTTCATGGTGATAAAAGACAAAATCAAAGAACCAAAATTTTATATGACTTTAAAACAGGAAAAACCAAAATACTTATTGCAACCGATGTAGCCTCGAGAGGTATTGACGTAAACGATATATCGCATGTTATCAATTACGACATGCCTAACAACTATGATGATTACATACATAGAATAGGAAGAACCGGTAGGGCAGGCAAAAAAGGATTTGCTCTCACATTTGTTTAATAGAATTAATTGTCAACTATTCTTTAAAATATCCAGTTGTGATAAAATTAGGTATATCTAAATTTTTCAACATTCTATGTCTGAAGAAAAAAGAGTATCTAAGACCACAGAGAAGGTTATATCTTCTCAAGTTGTTCCCAAGCCCTCAAAAAATATACTTAAGAACAATCCTATCACCAACAAAATTAAGGAGCTTGGAGGAGCAATAAAGGCAATTCCATTGGGAATACTACTTCTTCTCTTAGGGTTATATTTGACCTATGCTTCCGTTATAAAAGTGAAAGAAATCTCGAAGATTGTAGAAAATTCTGAAGAAATCTCTGCAGAAGATGCTAAAAAGGATAATGAGTTAGCATTTTACTCAGGTAAACCAGAATTACTTGCTTCAAACAGCTTTGAATATAAGACATGTAACAAGTCATATAGGTGTTATGAAGAAGATGACTATACTACTGAGGAAATTGAAAACGTAATTTTCCTATCTGCTACCTTTGAAAGGTATGAACAAAAAGAACAAAAGAAGGAAGAGACAAGAACTAAGGTTGTAGATGGGGAAGAGATTGAAGAAACTGTGGAAGTTACTGAATTAGTAGAAGACTGGGAAGTTAAAAAAGAACTGGAAAATTGGTACGGATTTAGTGTTGGAAAAATTAGAGTAGAAGACCCGAAAGAGTCAATGCAGTATTTTGAAAAAGACGAAACAACTGTTGAAAATGTTTATATCCCCAATCTTTCAACTCCATATATTTCAAGAGCAGATGCCTCCGACAAAGTTGGTTCGACACGACTGGTAATTACAAGCTATTCCCTCCCAGATGAAATTAACTTATTTGGAGAAGTGAAAGATAGTAAAATAAATATTGATAACACATTTATTATTACAGATCAAGATAAACCGGAACTTGTTGAAACATTAAAAAGTAAGGAAAAGGGGAGTAGAACCTTTATGCGATTTCTTGCATGGTTAGCACTTACAATTGGATTTATGACCGTTTTAGGTCCAATTATGTCAATAATTGAAATCATTCCGTTTGCTGGGAAAATTGCAAACTTTATAGCACTTGTAATTGGGGCAATAATTTCAGCAATTGTTGTGTTTGTTGGAGTAATAATTGGTAAATTCTGGTGGTTATTTGTAATAATTATTATTGCTTTAATCGGAGGAGGTATTTATCTTTTGATTAATTCACGCAAACCAGAATCAGATAAAATCCAATCTACAAGCTGAAAGACGACAACTGATATTGCATAAAACAGAAGATACAACTCAAAAGCTACAACTCCATATATTGGAGTGAATGTTCCAATGAAAACAATAATACCAAACAATAAGTACGATAAAGATGCAGAAAATATAACTTTATAACGCTTATATTTAAGCCTTCTACTTGAAACAATCAGTGTACTTATTATTAAACCTACAAGAAATATAATTGCAAAAGACCAATGTATTATCCTCTGTAAGCAAAACATACAATTACCGTAATTGGCTGGAAATATACCAAGACCCACCACACCAAATGAAGGTAATGTGCATAGGAGTTGCTCAAATTTAGTATACTTTTTGTGTTCCGAATAACCAAGCCAAAAAATTAACAAAAACAAGCCAGTAACAATCAACGTCGAATTAAACCAAAATGCACTTGATAAATATGCACCAAGATTACTGATTGCCGGCCAATATCTATCTAATGACGGATGTCTTGAATAAGCAAAAGCAGATCCACCAAGACCAATAATTAAAGCAACAAAACCCGAAGCTCTAAACAACCTTCCAAATTTAATCAGTAATGTAGAAAACATTTTAATTGGATTATTTTAATGGAGACATTTCCCTTAATTTTTTTATAATCTCCGGCATTACTTCAATTATGTAGTCCACATCATCCTCAGTATTCCTATCTGACAAGGTAAACCTTACAGAACCATGAGCCACTTCATGAGATAAACCAATTGCAAGTAAAACATGTGAAGGATCAAGCGAGCCCGATGTACAAGCAGAACCACTCGAAGCACAAATACCTTTTGAGTCAAGCAATAGAAGAATGGATTCTCCTTCGACCTTTGCAAATGAAAAGTTTGCATTTCCTGGAAGTCTCTGCTCTCTATGTCCATTAATTCTTACATCTTCGATATTTTTCATTATTCCAGTTATTAATCTTTCTCTCAAGGCTATAAGCTTCTTAGATTTAGCATCAATATCTTTACATGCTAGCTCAATGGCTTTTCCCAAACCAACAATGCCTGGAACATTTTCTGTCCCAGCTCTTTTTTTCCTTTCCTGTCCACCACCATGCATAAATGGTTCAAGTTTTATTCCTTTTTTGACATATAAAACACCAACACCTTTTGGACCTCTAAACTTATGTGCAGAAAGAGATAGCATATCAACAGGAAGTTTGGATAAATCAATTGGAATATTTCCAACTGCCTGTACAGCATCAGTATGAAACGGAATTCCATTCTGTCTTGCAATTTCCCCTATTTTTTCTATAGGTTGAATTGTTCCTATTTCATTATTTGCAAACATAATACTAATCAATATCGTATCTTTTCTAATTGCCTTTTTTAAATCATCAACAGAGACTAATCCATCCTTATCAACAGGAAGATAAGTTATTTCATATCCTTTTTTTTGAAGATACTTGCACGTATCCAAAACGGCATGATGTTCAATTGCAGATGTTATTATGTGTTTTCCTTTTGTTGTATTGGCATCGACAGTACCAATAATTGCCCAATTATCTGACTCAGTTCCTCCACTTGTAAAAAAAATCTCCTCTGGCAAACATCCCAGTGCAAAAGCTACCTGTCCTCTTGCCTTCTCAATAGCCATTTTACTGTTTTGTCCAATTGTATAAATAGTAGATGCATTTCCATAACCCTGCTCAAAAAAAGGCAACATCTCTGCAATTACTCGACTATCAACTGAGGTTGTTGCAGAATTATCAACATAAATTGTTCTTTGCATATAAAATTTGATTGTAAAATTACATAATGTATTGTACCATACTAGCTAATAATCCGCATAATTTTATTTAAACAATTAGTGAATGAAACTATAAAAAAATTAATTGTATTCACACTGTCTTTGTTCATTTTAGGATTATTTTTCTCGATTAGTGCAACAAAGGTTTTCGCAAAATATGAGCAAGCAATTTTATTTCTATCACCCGATTGTTCGGATTGTGAGGAACTAAAAAATAAAGTAAAAGAAAATAAAATTGAAGATAGTACGGAGTTCAGTATTTATGATCTTGGAGAGCAAGAAGGTAGCAATAAGTATAAAGAGATTGCTTATGATACATGCCAATTAAAAGAGGAAACGACTCCACTTCTTTATATTAATGATGAGTGTATAACCCAAAAAACAAGAATTGAAAAAATAATTGATACTCTTCCGGCAGAAATTTCAAATTATAAAAAGGGTAAACGCAACACGGAAATATTGATTGGAATAATAGCTGTTATTTTATTATTACTTATTCCACTTGGAAAGGTAATAAGTAATTCAAAGAAAAAGGTTATTTCAAAAGAAAACAAATGAAGTCTTTTATCTGAGTACCTTAACTTGATTGACCCACATCTTTAACTCCGAAAATCCAAAGAACACAAGCACAGTTCCACCAACCATTTCAAACATTTCTTCAAACAACAAGACTGTTTCATACCTTTGACTAAAAAATACTTCATCCAAAGTACCAATAAATTCAAACCCAAATGCACCCACAAAAAACAAACATGTTCCTAAAACTAAAGGGATCAATCTTTTTCCATACTGCTTTAAGATATTTTTCAGAATATAAAGAACCCAAGCGACCCCTAAAGGAAAAAATGGAAGTACATATATTATCCAAATCGATGACTGAAACCCAAAACTTTGGAATAGAGACTCATACCAAGAAGTAATGGCTGGAATTAAATCCCTAATATAGTATGGTAATGTTTCATGAATTTCCGCAGCCTCATCAAAACCCATCAATAAAAAAAATTGTCAATCCGATCCAAAAATAATTATCCTTTTTATTTTTATTACTTAAAACCAAATGATTAATTATAAAAACTGACAGACAGATAGACCCAACCACAATTAATTTAAAAGCTTGATACATTGTAGGTACATTTCTTTCCCAATCAATATTGAAAAGACCATATTTTTTACCAAAGACCAAATGCAATAATAACATCAGAAAATCTACTAATAATAACAATATTGCTATTCTTTGTTGTTTATTAATCTTCATCTAATAACCGACAATTTTATTAATATATGGTATGATATCATGTAACCACTTCTGAAACAAACATTACACACTTGAACAATTCACGATTATAAAGCATAATAATATAGTTTTTATTTAAATATTCGTTTAATGAAATCTAAAAAAATATTAATAACCTCTATTGTACTTATAGGAATTTCTATACTTTCCTGCGTTCTCTCACTTGGATATATCTATTTTAAAAACAGGGACAGTAAAAAATATAACCCATTTTATACCATTAAGGAGGAATCTTACAACATTAAAAACCAAACTATTGAAAGAGAGCTGATCGTTCAAAAGATCTCCCAAGATAACGATAGTTTCGATGAAGTGCTATCAGAAAACAAAGTCACTGAAAAAATAAAGGAATCAAAAGAGAACAAAGAAATATCAGCAAATTTTTCATACTCCGACTCTAATATGGACCAACCCAAAGAATGTGAATTATATATTCACGATTCAGATAAATACAGTAAATGTAGTGATGATGAATGGTACTCAGACGATTTTTCATCTATTGACGATTTAATCGAAGAACAAAACGTAATTAACATTTTCGTGAAGTATGAAAATTATTTTACTCTTAGAAAAAACCTAAATAATATCCTTGTTCAAATCTACAATAAGGATCAATGGGTAGAGACCAAAGAGGAAAATCAAACAACTTTCGAAAGCACTCAAACAGACACAGTTCAAAAAATTCTCGATATCTCATCAATTGATAAATTTTTATCCAGCACCAAGCAAGAAATAGACCGTGACAGCATAAAAACTTCCGTTAAGATTGTTGCAAAAAATAATCAGATAAATGAAATCGAATTTCAAATTTCATTTTTATTTGAAGAGAAAGATCATAATTTCAATAAGCAAAATAATAAATTGACAATAACTTCAAAGACCAAATTCTTAAACATTAATTCAACTGAAACACAAATTAATATTGATGAAATTACAGCTAAAATTGATCCTGTTATTAAATTAACCAAATCTGCAAAAGCACATCAAGAAATTGAAAATTTAACAATAAACGCCACTTCAAACTTTGTAAACCACTATACTTCATCATCTTATAAATCTGAAGATCATTTTAGCATTACAGAAACGCACAAAATTAACACTAAAGATGAATTAGCTTTAATTGATTACAATGCTCAAATAACATATGATAAAGGAAACTATTACCAATCTAAGGAAAACAAAATCGGAACTGTATACAGATATCAAGATAACTGTATGACAAAGTCAGATGATATTGAATCCTGTTATGAAATTTATTATTACAGTATTGACTCACTCTGGACTGGTTGGACATATTTTGAAGATGTATTATTAATGATTAATGAACCCAGTACTGTTCCAAAAGATTCTATTAAGTACATTGGAAACGAATTAATAAATGGTGAAAATTATTTTCTATACGAAATTGATGCTAATAAATTTGAGTATTTAACATTAAAAAGAACAAACGTATATGATTCTACTCAAGAAGGTACTGTTAAAATTTGGTTAAAAGAATCAACAAACCAAATATATAAAATACATATAACTTTTACGGAAGAATATACCGAAAATGGTGAAAGCGGAGAAAGTATGTATAATTTCGACGTTAAAACAACTTACGACACAACGTTTAAACTAGCAGACATTAATAATACCGAATTTACATTCCCTGAAGACATTAAAGAGGAAATTCAGAAGGATACAGATTATTATTAAAACTGTTTAAGATATTGAGTCCATTCTTCGACAAAACGCTTCTCAGAAAGATGTACAACTGTTTTGCTTATTTCATAAGAGTCAAATTTAGTGTTTTCCAATTTAATAATTGATTCTGCAATATCAGTTTTATCAAGACTATCAAAATAAGTTCCATTCGTCCCAGATAACAAATGTTCCCTTATTCCACCTCTGTTATATGCAATTACTGGTACTCCAAAAGTCATGGCTTCCAATGGTGCAATCCCAAAATCTTCATCTGCACAAAAAATAAAGCCTTTCGCATTTCTTAACAACTCATATTTTACTTTATCGCTAACAAAACCGGTAAATTTTACGTTCGTATTTGACATTTTTTGTAAGCGTTTTCTTTCATTTCCTTCTCCAACAATAATCAATTTCCTATCTGGAAGCAGACCATTAAAACAGTTTACCAATACTTCTAAATTTTTATTTGGAACCAACCTTCCAATAGTTATGTAATAATCCCCTTTGCCCTCTTTTATTTTTTCTTGCTTGTTTTCAATCACATCGACAGCAATAACTGGAGGATATATTACTAAAGAATCTCTTTTATAATATTTTTTGATCCGTTCTTGAACAGTTTTAGATATTGAAACAACATGGTCAGCTCTACGTGACGCAGAAAAATCCCATATTCGCAGATATGACAAATATAAATTCATAATACTAGATAAAAATCCAAACTTCCTCCTTATTATCGAATCATAATCTTTAGCATTACTCCAAATAAACCTCATCGGAGTATTGTAGTAAACAATGTGTTTTTGACTACTATTAGTTATAACTCCATGTGCAAAAGAGTGTGAGTTAGTGATGACTAAATCATAATTTAACAAATTATATGATTCAACCGTTAATGGTGAAAATAATGTGCTAAATATTTCAGTAGGGAAAAGCTTTGTTTTATATATTAGTGTGTGAAGTTTTGAAAAATGAATATTTACATCCTTATCATTATAAAAATAACTGAAATTACGAGAATCATAAATAGTAGTATAAATATCCAAGGTGTTAATTATCTTTTTAAAAGAAAGCAGCAATTGTTCACTGCCACCATATGACTTTATCCAATCATGAACAATAGCAACTTTTAATCGCCCCATTTTATAACCTATTATTCAAGAGATCCTGTTGTATTTTTCTCAACTCATCCGTTGAAAATGTTGGGCTTGAACCTGTTGGTGCATTTTGAGCGACTTTTACACCATTTGATGGTGTAGGGGATACATTATTATTGGTAATAGAATCAGCTGGAACAATTTTTGCAATTACTTTACCTCTTCTCTTTATATGAACAGTAATTCCCTGATAATAAACTCTATTTAATAGTTCTCCCATAGCTTGTCTCAATTGAACAGCATTAACATTAACAACATTTTCCATAACAGGACAGATTTAACTTATTTACCACTTACTCAGTATATCACTATTAGCACAATCCATCAACTCACCATTATATAAAACAAATACATTATCAAAATACTTTACGAATTGATCATTTTCGTCAATCATCAAAACAATTTTATTCTCCCAATATTTAATCAAATTACTCATAATTTCCCTCGAAGTACTTGGGTCAATCATACTAAAAGCCTCATCAAAAATTTGTATCGGTCTGTCACGATATATTGCTCTCGCAATCGCAATCCTCTGCCAAAAACCCGAGGGTATTTCCACACCTCCTTCAAACATACTTCCTAATAATTGATTCTCTGAGATAATCCCTGAACTAAACAACTTATCAATCCCGGTTATTTCAATAGCAAGATCATATCTTTTCCTGTCAAAAACATTTCTTTCGTCAGCTAATATAATACAATCTTTAACGGAGTAAAAAAATCTACCAAAATCATCAAAAACAACTGAGAAATTTTTCTTCCAAACACCAGGTTTTACATCTTTTAACGAAATATCATTTATCAAAACATCCCCACTATATAATTTAAAAAGACCTGTTATTATCTTAGTAATTGAACTTTTACCGGAACCATCCTTGCCCAAAATCAACATTCTCTCTCCACAGTTTATTTTAAAATTCAAATCACTTATTACGTTTCCATTAGTCTTAGGATATGCAAATGATAAGTTAACAACTGATAAGCTTTCAATTTTCCTTGGTATATTTTTCTCCCCAATACTTCTTTCATGCATTGTTGGTATACCAACGTACTGATAATAATACGATAGATAGTTTCCTATCAGCGAAAGATCTACAATGTCTTGAGTAAAAATAGCCAATTTCTCCCAAAAGAACAATATGTAATTAAATAGTGATAAACCCAAAGTAAGTTCAATTTGTTTCGCAAGGATAAGAACTATTATTCTTAATCTAACAACAGATATTATTATAAAACTGGTTATTTCAGCAAAAAATGACCAAAACGTAGCCAAAAAACCTTGTTCTATCTGCTCCTCTGCAAGATAATCATTATCACGTTTAAAACTTTTCAATAATTTTGAAAAAATCATATCTACCTTTTTTTCAGCAACATTTCTATTACTTAAGATCGTCTCCAAGGTATAATCTCTCCTGTTTCTTACGGGTGTTGTCCTATCAACCATTTTTCTATGCTTATTAGTAACCCAAATGTTTGATATAACTATTGGAATTACAGACAGTAAAATAATACCAGAGAGTAACCAACTATAATTTACAATAATTATTCCAACACTAATTACCCCCACAAAAGATGAAACTATTGACTTTAACTCTAAATAGAAGTCCTGAAACTTCCAATACCAAAAATTTCTAACCTTTGAAATCGTGTCATAGACAGGATAAATTTCAATATCCTCCAAATTAAACTTAGAAAACTTCTCAGCCAGCTCCTCGTGAAAACGGTTAAACCTCTTATTAAAAAAATCATTTTCTATTATAGCAATAAGATATAAAAGTCCTCTTCTCATAAACCATATTCCCAAGATTCCAACTGCACACAAAAAAGTATTATTCTTCAATAAACTTGTTAACGAAAAATCAGCTAATAACATACTTCCGGCAAAAGACGAAACTAGAAGAGCTGTAAGATAAGTTAGCAAAATTTCAAGTAAAACATTTATTACGGTCAGTAAAATAGCAACGAATGGTAGCATCCCTCCATAATCAAATATTTTTTTTATCGTAAAAAAATAAGCTCTAAGGTATTGACTTTTATTAAGCAATGTAATAAAATAGCGGACTGTATATTTCATAAACGACAGCAAGTAAATGAATTCTTATTTTTTCTATATTACCTCGGTTAAAAAGACCACCTCTTTTTGCAAATCCAACATAGTTAAAAATCACGGTCTAATCCCCCATGATGAACAATAATTTAACATATAAATAGTCATATGTCAAAACTTCCTTTTGTACACGGACAATATGTTACGGATAATCCGATAAAGCGAGTCCACCTTGAAGCCATTAAACGTATCACGACACCTCCTGATTTAATTCAGGGGCAGTTAAGTTCCTTTGAATGGTTCACCAAAAATGGTATTCACGAACTATTTTCTCTCGTTAATCCAATTACAGACCCAACTGGAAAACAATGGGAAGTTAATTTTATTGACTTTCGATTTGGGGAACCCAATAGAACTGAAGAAGAAGCCTTATTAAAAGACTTAACCTATGATGCACCCTTTTATTCTACAATAAGACTTACAAACAAAAAAAATGGAATTACAAAAGAGGAGGAAGTTTTCTTAATGGATTTTCCAATTATGACCAAGAGTGGAAATTTCATTCATAACGGAGTAACTAGAGTCGTAGTTCATCAGCTTATAAGAGCAGAAGGTGTTACTTTTGATAAAACTCAATCACGAAATATTAATGATAGACCAATTTATAATGCGAAATTAAGACCTCAACGAGGTACGTGGATTGAATTTACTGTAAACAGAAGTGGAGTAATATACGTAAAATTTATGAGAGGGAATATAAAAATTCCTTTAACCATGTTATTAAAAGCACTCGGTGTTGGTTCAAACTCAGATATTATTAAGCAATTTGAAGATGTAGATACTGGTGAAATCAAATATATACAGACAAGTTTAAAAGCAGATCCAACGATAAGTATGGAAGATGCTGCATTAACAATCTATCAAAGTTTAAGGGGAGATGAAACAGCTGGCGTACAGACAGCTACGAGATACATAAGAAGTTTATTTTTTGATGTAAGAAGGTTTTATCTTGGTAGGGTAGGTAGATATCAAATGTGTATGAAATTTGACAAGAAAATGATCGATAATGAAAAGAATTTTAGACTTACAACCACAGATCTTATTGATATAACAAAGAGATTAATAGAGATTAATAATGAAAAAGTTATGCCAGACGATGTGGATTCCCTTGCTAACAGAAGGGTAAGAAGCGTTGGAGAGATATTGGTAAGTCAATTGGAGGCAGGTATCTTTAAAATGGAGAAAAACATTAAAGACAAATTGAGTTTACATGGAGAAAAAGCAAAAATTTCTCCACAAAAAGTTATAAACGCAAAAGCATTAAAAGCTTCTGTTAATGTATTCTTAGGTACTAATAGTCTTTCAAGATTTTTAGATCAAGAAAATGTCTTATCTGAAGTTGAAAATAAAAGAAGAGTAACTGCAAGTGGAACCGGAGGTGTAGCAAGTGATAGAGCAACATTCTCAATCAGAGATATCCATTTTTCACAATATGGAAGAATGTGTCCTATTAAAACTCCAGAGAAAATGAACATTGGTGTTGTAACCCATATGTCACTTTACTCTAAAATTAATGAATATGGATTTATTGAAGTTTTATACAGAAAGGTAAAAAAGAGTTTAATTGTTGGTAAAGATGAAGTTGAGAACAGAATATTAAAAGAAAAAGTTGGCAAACTAAAAGAAGGCCATCTCATTACCAAAGCCGATGCAAATTATCTTGTTAAAGAATTCAAGGATAAGGAAATAAATGTTCAACCATTTGTTTCCGATGAACTAGTTTGGATTGATCCACATGAAGAACAGAGTTTAACAACTAGTATTTCTACAATTGCTAAAGACGAATATAATAACATTATTCCAGGATTTGTCCCAGCAAGACATGAAGGTGAGTTCAAAAAAGTTAGTCACGAAGAAATTGATATTGTCGATGTAATTCCAAGTCAATTTGGAAGTATTAGTTTATCACTTATTCCCTTTGCACAAAACACATATGACGCAAGATTGCTTTTTGATACAAACATGTTGTGTCAAGCAGTACCTCTTATAAAACCACAATCTCCTATAATTGGAACTGGTTTAGAGGAATTTGTCGCAAAACAAACAGGATGGGCTATTTATTCTCCTTGTGATGGGGTTGTCTCATTTATTGACTCAAACAAAATCATAATCACAGAGGATAAAACAAAAAAAGAGCACGAGTTAACAATCATTAAATACAGACAGTCCAATCAAAACACCTCATTCTCACAAACTCCTGTTGTGTCAGTTGATCAAAAGGTAAGCAAAGGAGAATTACTTGCAGACGGACCAGCAATCAAAGATGGTGAATTAGCTTTAGGAAGAAATTTATTAGTTGCTTACATGTTCATGGATGGGTTTAACTATGAAGACGGTTATGTAATATCTGAAAAACTAGTAAAACAGGACCTATTAACATCCGTACATGTTCAAACTCACAGTATTGATATCAGAGATACTAAACTCGGACCAGAAGTAATTACAAGAGACATTCCAGGTATAGCAGAAAAGAGCATTCGACATTTGGATGACAAAGGCTTAATAAGAATTGGAGCCTATGTTTCGGGTGGTGATATTTTGGTTGGAGTTGTAGCTCCAAAAGGTGAACAAGAATTAAGCGCTGAAGAAAAATTATTGAGAGTAATCTTTGGTGAACCTTCAAAGGAGATCGTAGATAACTCATTAAGGGTACCCCACGGAGAAAATGGAACTGTAATTAAGGTACACGTTCTTGACAGCACTAAAGGAGATAAACTTAAACCAGGCGTAATCAAGCAAGTTAAAGTCTGGATTGCAAGCACAAAGAAAATTAACCTTGGAGATAAATTAACTGATAGATATGGGCAAAAAGGAACTGTAACAAGAATTCTCCCCGAAGAAGATATGCCTCACCTTGAAGATGGAACCCCAGTTGACTTGGTTATTACTCCACTTGCAGTAAAAAGAATGAACTTGGGACAACTTTTAGAAACATATTATTCCAATACTGCTTACAGTAAAGGTGTAAATGTTGCCATTCCAAGCTTTGAACCAATAAATGAAAAATGGTTTGCAGATGTAAAAAGAGAATATGATTTATCGGAAACCAACAAAGTAACATTGTTTGATGGACGTACAGGGAGAAAACTAGATAATGATGTCGCAGTAGGTTATAGATATATTTTAAGACTCAAGCACATTGCTTCTGAAAAGATGCATGCACGTTCAACAGGTCCATACACAATGGTTACCCAACAGCCTTTAGCTGGAAAATCAAGAAGAGGTGGACAAAGATTCGGAGAAATGGAAGTTTGGGTATTGGAAGCATATGGAGCTGCACACACATTACAAGAGATGTTGACAATAAAATCTGATGATGTTGAAGGTAGATCAAGCGCATACAAATCAATCCTAAATGGTGACCCAATTGAAGTAATGAAAGTCCCGGCATCATTTAATGTTCTCATTAGGGAGTTAAACTCACTAGGAATTAAGGTTGATTTATTCAATGTAAGAAAATAAATCAAACTCTTGTTTATTCTAATATTGGGTTTTACCATGAGGAACTAACAAGAAATAATAAATGATTACAGTAACATAATTTAATAGTATTGTTTTAAAATATGGATATGGAAAAAAACATTAAAGATTTTGATGCATTGAGGCTTCTGCTTGCTTCCCCTGAGGAAATATTACAATGGTCTCACGGAGAAGTTACTAAACCAGAAACAATTAACTACCGAACAGGTAAAACAGAAGTTGATGGTTTGATGTGTGAAAAAATCTTTGGACCAACAATGAACTTCCAATGTTTCTGCGGAAAATACAGAAAACCAAGATATAAGGGAATTGTTTGCGATAAATGCGGAGTTGAGGTTACTCTAGCAAAAGTCAGAAGGGAAAGAATGGGACATATTCAATTGGTCGTCCCAGTTGCACATATTTGGTTCTTTCATAGTATTCCAAGTAAAATCTCTATCTTGTTAGATATATCTCAAGCAGACATCAGAAGTGTAATCTATTACACCAAATATATTGTTGTTGCTGTAGATGAAGCCCAAAGAAAAGATGCAATTGAACTTATCAAAAAGTATGAGGAAGATAGAAAAGCAGAAATAAATGAAGAATTGTCCTTAAGAGTAAGTGATCTAGATACAGACAAAAAACAAGAGATTGACGAATTGAAAGCAAAGAAATTTGATAAAGAAAAACAGATAATTCAAGAAGGAATAATTGAAACAAAATATCGAAATTTAACAGGTGAAGTTAAGAAAGATATTAAAGAAATGCTTGACAAGATTGATAAAGATATTCAGAAACTTAACAAACTTGTGTCAGAAATATCAATAAATTCAATCCTTGTTGATGATGAACACATGATGTTAAAAGAGGCTGGAGTCAATTTTTATAACGCAATGATCGGTGCAGAAGCAATCCAATACCTCTTAGAAAACATCAATCTTACAGATTTACAAAAAGAGTTAAAACAATCTTTAATAGAAAATGCTGGAAAACCTAAAATTAAAGATATTAGAAGGTTAAAATATGTAGATGCTCTTCTAAAAAATCGAATCAAACCTGAATGGATGATTATTAAGAATATTCCAGTTATTCCACCTGACTTGAGACCAATAATAAGTCTTCCTGGAGGCCGATTTGCTGTTTCAGACCTTAATGATTTATACAGAAGAGTAATAAACAGAAACAACAGGTTGAAGAAATTAATTGAAATTAACGCCCTAGATGTTATTCTAAGAAACGAAAAAAGAATGTTACAGGAAGCTGTTGATTGTTTAATAGATAATGAACATACTCCTCATAGACCAGTATTAAATTCAAAGAGAATTCCTTTAAAATCGTTAACAGATCAATTAAGAGGTAAAAAAGGTCGTTTTAGAAGAAACTTATTAGGGAAACGTGTTGATTATTCAGGACGTGCTGTAATTATTGGAGACCCTTCATTAACGCTTAATGAGTGTGGTATCCCCAGATTGATGGCAATTGAACTTTTCAAACCATTTATAATCAGAAAGTTGATTGAACAAGATAAAGCAATAAATATTAAAGAAGCAAAGAGGTTAATACATGAAAAAAGTGTATTCGCTTGGGATGCGTTAGACGAAGTTATCAAGGATTATCCAGTATTACTTAACAGACCTCCATCACTTCACAAGCAGAGTATGCAAGGATTCTTTGTCAGATTGGTAGAAGGCAATGCAATTAGACTTCATCCATTAGTTTGTCCTGGATATAATGCCGACTTTGATGGAGATCAGATGGGTGTATTTGTCCCATTAACCCAAAAGGCCAAGGAAGAAATCAAGGCTAGCATGTTCCCAAAGTACAATATTCTAAAAGTTGCAAACGGAGATTCAATAATCTCTATGGAAAAAGATATGGTATGGGGAATTTATTACATTACAAAGATGAAGGAAGACAAGAAACCAAGAATTTTTGGTAATCCTACTTCAGCTATTGGGGCTTATGAACTTGGAGTAATTGCAATCAACGATCCAATCGTAACTTATATTGACAACAATGTTACAACTACTTGTGTTGGAAGATTGTTATTCAACGAGGCACTAAAGGGAACTTTACCTTTCATGAATGAACACATTACTAAATCAACAGTAAACAAAATAATCTCTGAACTAACAGAAAAGGCTACACCTGATGATGTTGTAAACGTTCTAGACAACCTTAAAAAACTTGCATTTGAAAAAGCAACAGAATCAGGCTTCAGTACCTCAAAGGTTGACTTAATCTCATTACCAGAAAAGAAAGAAATATTAGAAGAAACCCTTGCCAAGGAAGTTGAAATTATTGATCATTACAATGAAGGGACTGTCACTGCAGAGGAAAAAGACAATTTAACTCATGATCTTTGGCTTGAGACCACAGATAAAGTCACCAAACTTTCATGGGCTGAACTTAGCAAACACCCAGACAACGCAATCTATCTACAAATTGAATCAAAAATTAACGGTAACATTGATCAGATGAAACAAATCGTTGGAATCAAAGGATTGATTAGAGATGCAACGGGAAAGTGGGTTAAATTACCAATTAAAGGAAATTATGCTGAAGGATTAGAAGTTTTTGAGTTTGTGCTAGCCGCAAAAGGAGGAAGAAAAGGTCTCGCAGATACAGCATTAAGAACTGCAGATAGTGGATACCTCACAAGAAAACTTGTGGATGTCTCACACAACTCAATAGTAAGAGAGGAAGACTGTGGATATGATGGAGAGGGAATAGAAATATCAAGGAATTCAGCAAGAGTACTTAACTTCAAACAAAATATCAAAGGTAGAATACTTACCAAAGACGTTATCGATCCTAAGTCAAAGAAAATAATAGCAAAAAAGGGAGAAACAGTTGAAAATGATCTAATTAATAAAATATTTGATTCAGAAATTGTTTCTATATGGACAAGATCACCACTCACTTGCCAGTCACCAATGGGGGTATGTGCAAAATGCTATGGACACGATATTGCCACAAGTAAACAAGTTAAGGTTGGACATGCTGTCGGAGTTATTGCTTCACAATCAATTGGAGAGTTGTCAACACAAATGACACTAAGAACCTTCCACTTCGGAGGAGCTACATTAACAGACATCACCCAGGGTATTTCTAGACTTGTAGAACTTTTTGAGGCAAGAACACCAAAATATTATGCACACATCGCTCCATTTAAGGCTAAGATTACTATCAAGGAGCAAAAAATATTCAATACTGTAACCTTAAATGGTAAGACCTTAGAAGAAATTACCTACTATATCGATGGCGCAAAAGAAGTAATGGTAAAAGACGGTGATAAAGTTAAAGCAGGAGACACATTATTTGTAATAGATGAATCCAAAAAGGTAGTAGCCGTAAATAATGGGGAGGTAAAATGCAGTGCAAATGTAATTACGTTCACCAACAATGTTGATATAAGTAAAACAATCAAAATTAGAAAAGATGTAGAATTGTTAGTAAAAAATAATGATACTGTTGAAGCCGGACAAAAAATAACTGAAGGATTTATTGATCCAAAAGATTATTTTGAAGCTAAAGGCTTAACAGAAACACAAAGAATGATTATCGATGAACTTCAAAAAGTTTATATCGACCAGGGTATTAGTATTAACGATAAACATCTCGAAATAATTGTTAGAGAAATGGGAAGAAGTGCAAAAGTAATTCATCCAGGAGACAGTGACCATCTAATCGGCGATATTGCCAACAAACACCTAATTGAACTTAAGAATAAGATGTTGAAAGCACAAAATAAGGAATTAATAACCTACAAACCACTACTTACTGGTATCACAACAGCTTCAATTAAAACGAGTGGCGTTCTTTCCGCATTATCCTTCCAAGAACAAGTGAGAAAATTAACAGACGTATCGTTAACAGGAGAAGTTGATTATCTTTCTGGCCTTAAGGAGAATGTTATTGTAGGTAGGTTAATCCCAACTGGAGATAGTGCTGAAATAAAAACTTGGGAAACGGTGAATGAAATGACAAATATGTAATGATGTATTCAGTACTGTCCACTTGACCCTTTAAAGGTCCAAGTCTTAGTGAATATTGTTATATTATTATGAAAAAGTATTGACGAAATAGTAAAACTATAGTAAAATACGAACCAGTAATAAATTTTAATGAGAAAATAGTGCCAACGATTAATCAAATAATAAGAAAAGGTAGAATTAAACCGAAGAAAGTTAGTAAAGCGGTTGATCTAAAATTCAACTATAACAAAAACACAGGAAAATATATTAAAGCATCTAACCCTTTCAAAAGAGGAGTTATTCTCCAGGTTAGAACTATGACACCTAAAAAACCAAACTCTGCTCTCCGAAAAATTTGTAGAGTTAGAGTATCAAATGGTCGTGAGGTTACTGCGTATATTCCAGGTGAAGGCCATAACCTTCAGGAACATGCAGTAGTTTTACTGAAGGCAGGAAGAAGAAGAGACCTTCCAGGTGTTCAATATGAGGTTGTAAGGGGTGTTTATGACTGTGCGGGCGTTTCAAATAGAAAACAGAGTAGGTCAAACTACGGTGCAAAGAAAGCAGAAGAAAAATAATCTAATATTTTGTGAAATAAATGAGAGGCAAACCAGCAAAAATCAGAAAAATACTACCAGATCCTAGATATAATAGTATTACGGTTTCAAAACTAATTAATAGAATAATGATTGGAGGTCAAAAAACGAAAGCTATGAATACTGTATATACTGCAATGGAAGATGCTTCTAAAAAAGTAAATGACACTCCATTAAATACTGTAAACAAAGCTATTTCCGAAATTAAACCAATGGTAGAACTCAGACCAAGAAGAGTGGGGGGGGCTACTTATCAGGTACCAGTTCCAGTGACACCAAGAAGACAAGAAGCTTTAGCTGTCAGATGGCTTGTTGAATACGCTAGAAGTCAAAAGGGGACAAATATTACAGAAGTTCTAACAAGAGAAATTATTTCGGCTTATAACGCTACGGGTGAAGTTGTTAAAAAGAGAGAGAATGTGGAAAAAATGGCTGAAGCTAATAGAGCATTCGCTCACTTTAGATAAAAATTATTCAACTGAAATTTCAATATCTATCTCAATATCTGAATGAATCTCATATCTTCCATCTATTCTAAATCCCAACAAAAGTTCTTCACCAGGAACTAAATGTATTTCTTGTGGCCAATAATTTCCATTAGAGTCGATTATAACATTACTGATATTCCCAACAGTTAATGCAATTTCGACATCCGAAGGTATTTGATCAAACCTTGGTATAAAATACACTGTCTTGTTCTCATCACTTCTATTTTTTAGAAAAATAGAATCATTAAGTACAGTATGCTTTTGTTCAGCCAAATGAATAAATGAAATCCTAATATTATCAGTATTAATCCTATATGCTGGAGAAGTTTTTAACAATTCGTCATTAAACCTTACTTCAACATCTTTTACCAAACTGGATTGAGTTCCCAATACGGTCTTATTTTTCCTTACAACTGCGTAATCATCAGTTCTAACCGTTGGAGAAAGATTTGAGACTATTAATGTCGGAACCACCAATACAACTAAAAGTATTGGAACCATAAAAAATATAGAGACTGTTAAAATAATTTCTCCCAATCTATTCATACTCATGGACATATAACTTATTTTTTATTTGGAACTCTCTCTGTACATCATAGAAACTAAGTCCTGTAATAACTATACCTATTATTAATGAAAAAATCAATAGCCAAAGATTGGATTTATCAAGATAAGTATCAACACCTATTAAACCAACGCATAACCAAACATACAAAACCCAAGCAAAAAGTGGAACATATATTGAATAAGTATCTGATATAAATGAAATCATATTTAATTCAGACAACTTTACAATAACTCTTGGAGATTCGTGTGAATCATGGAAAAAAAGTGCCTTAATAAGCCAAAACAAACATCCAGCTAATACAAAAATTATCATAAATAAATTTGAAATTGTAGCAACCATTTGGACTTGTTCAACACTAGCATAGGTAAATTGAATAGAAAATGTTTCAGAAAGATTATTCTGAAGAGAAAATGGATAATTATTGAGATTAGTTATAAATATCATACCAACAATCTTACCCAAAACCATAAACCCTGCTGGATAAATAAAAGATCTAAGCATTTTCAAAGGCAGGTTTTTCATATTACTGATTTAATTATCACATTAGTATTCATATAAAGTATAAAACAAAACAGCATAAAAAACAAACTACTGGGATACCTAATTATAGCAATTACCAGACAATTTTACTAAAATCTAACTGCCCACCACTGATCACTTGACTAAACACATTCATTATCACGAAAGCAAGCAATGAAACAGCAGCACCGATAAATGCCCACATAAGTATAGATTGAGCCTTTTGAATATTCTGAGGACTTTCACTCGAAATCGCCCACATAAATCCACCATAAATAACCATACCCAACAATGCGATACCTACAATAGTCCAGATATATCCACCTAATTTACTAACTATGGCTAGAACATCATTTATACTTTCGTTATTACCCACGAAATTGCTAAAACAAATTTATATCATTAACCGATTGGTTTGAAACCACTACCACCAAGTACATTCAATATAAATCCAATAACTAACCAAGCAATAGCTGTAATAACTAAACCGACAATGGCATAAATAATAGTATTTTGAGCTTTTTCAGTTTTATTACTATCACCAGAGCTGATCATATATTGAATTCCACCATAGATAAGAATTACAACAGCAATCAATGCTGCAACTGCGGAAGCAACATTTAAAAATCTTCTAATAACCTCATCTAAACTTGCTGCATCAGTAGTGTCACTACAATTCATCCATGGAGGACAACTAGTAGCCAACATATTTATTCTGTTTATGAGAGACATTTTACAAGTAGTTATATTATATACAACGACAATTATACAATACCATTATTAATTTTGCAAATTTCCCAACTTATCTATCCAATAATTAAGCTTTTGTTCATCATTTTTCTTAGAATAAAACTCAATTTTACCTTTAATATATCTTATTCTAAACTGATATTTTAATCTTTCTACATCTTTTCGTAAAATCTCGATATCGTCAGTAGGTAACGTGTAAAGGCATATTTCGTCAAAAGCATGTTTAAATTCAGAAGGTAATTCTTTACTAATAACTTCAACCGCAAATTTCATTTCTAATGCAATATTATAAACCTTTTTATAATCCTCTTTTTCAAAATATTTATCCTTAAGGAGATATTTTCGAATTTGGAACTGTGGATTTTGAAAAATTAATGCAAGATAATATAATTCATTGATTGAGGTTATTTCATTTTTCTTAATTATTTTTTCAATATAATTTCTTGTATTTGTTTTTTGTGTTTCATCAATTAGTTGATATATTGTTTTTTCAGATATTGAAAACATATTAGATATAATATTAACGTAAGAATCACGTAAAACAATATCGTTAATTTTCCTCAACATTGGAATAACAATTTCCAACGCTTTTTTCTTTTCATTTAATGATGATACTCCAACAGAATGAATTATATACGAAATTACAGGAATCGCTTTATTTACTGCTTCTTTCCATAATTTTGGATCATTTCTAATCGCTTCGTCAGAATCTTTACCAACTGGAATTTTTACTGCTTTTACAGCAAAGCCAGCTTCATGTGCTAAGTTACTTCCTCTTATAAGTGCCAACTGACCAGCTCTGTCATTATCAAAAGCAAAAGTAACAACATTTGTATATTTCTTCAAAGATAGAAGTTGTTCAGATGTTAAACTAGTTCCAAGCGGTGCTAATACATTTTTTAACCCAATTTGATGATTGGAAATTACGTCCGTTGTTCCTTCAAGCAAGATTGCATTATTTGAATCAATTATTGATTTATTTCCTTGATAAAGTCCGAAGAGAACTTTTCGTTTTTGAAAGATATCAGTTTCAGGACTATTAAGATATTTGGGCCTCTCATCCCCTTGTTCAAAAACCCTTGCAGTAAAAGCTATTGGTCTTCCTCTTGTATCAAATATTGGAAATAAAACTCTATTTACAAATTTATCTTCAATTTTATCGGGTTTTAATAATCCACATTTTGAAGCAAATTCCTTTCCATATTTATTTAAAATATGTTTGGTAATAAAATTCTTTTGATTTGGAGCAAATCCTATTTTAAAATTTATTATAGATTCTTTTGTGATTTTTCTATCGATTAGATATTGTAAGGCTTTTTCACCAATAGGGGAGAATAATGCTTTATGATAATAGGAAGTCGCTCTTGAATATAATTCGTACAAATCCTTTTTGTTTTGCGAACCTTTATCTTTAAAATGAATGTCTTTTGTATCTATACCAGCTTCTTGAGCTAAGATCTCAATCGCTTCTGCAAAATCAACTTTTTGATATTCCTGTACAAAATTAAAAATATCACCAGATGCTCCACAGCCAAAACATTTATACCTTTGCATTGCGTCATTTACAGAAAAAGAAGGTGTTTTTTCACCATGGAATGGGCATAAACCAAAGGAATTTTGACCTCGTTTCTCAAGCTTTACAAACTTTCCAATGTATTCTTCTATATCAATACTGTCTTTTATTTGCTGAACAATATCAGACATTTAATAACCTATCCATTTAAATAAATTCTTATTATTAGTATAACACATTAATTATTCTTGCTACAAGAGAATTTAGTTAACATTGTGAAATTTTTATATTTAATTTTTTTTATATTCAATTATACGAGTAGAGTATTATTTTAATATTAGTAGTAAATAGTATTAGAGTATGTCTATATGTATCAAAATTAAAAGAAACTTCTGAAATTTTAATAAAGAAAAGTATTAAAATCGTTGTGGATATTTTGAAATGAAAAATTACACTTTAAGTATTAACGGGAAATAAAAAAAATGAAAGTTTCGTATGTGGATAAATTTTGTTGAAAGTTATGTGGAGATGTTTAGAACATTGTCGAAAATTGAAATTGACCACATAAAAATTAAGTTTTCAACAAAATTATACAACAAAAAGAAACGGAAATTTATCATGTTTTTTAGCTATTTATGATTTCTATATTTTCTTTGTTAAAATGTACAATAAATTTAAATTGATAATAATATTGAGTAAATACATAATCACAAAACGGATAATTTATCCACAAATTTGTCCACAAGGGTTATTTGGCAGAATAGTTACATACGTTCTTATAATTGCAGAAAGCACATGTGTATATACTTGGCTTGGGATCAAATTGGCCATTTTTTATACCTTCTACTACAGGTGTAATTTTTGAAAGCAATTCTTTTTCTATATTGTCAAGATCATCTGGCTTTAATTTTGTTACTATTTCTGTTTCGTGCTCTACAAAAATAAATGCAATCTCCGTAGGAAAAATATGTTTGAACTTCTCAATACCATAAGCATATATTTTTAATTGAAGATCTTTTTTGACTTCCGCTTCATTTCTAAGGGAACCTGTTTTATAATCAATTATTTTATATTTATTTCCATCAATCACATCAATTCTATCGATTTTTCCAGTAATTACTATATCTTTTAGTAATGCATTAAATGATGTTTCAAGGTGAATGGGTTTTTCCAATCCTGTATAAAATTTCTCATAAAAACTCTTGATAACTTTCCGTCCTCTTTCAATTGTTTCTTTGTATTCATCCATTGAGTCAAACATATAAGGTTTAAAATAATCATCAGTAAGTTTTAACGCTTTATCTATTGGTAGTTTGTTTTTTGTATCCTTGAGGTATGTGAAAACGTTTCTTAAAGTTTCATGTATTGCATTACCAAAATAAAGACTCACAGATTGTCTTATTGGAGTCTTTTCAATACTACTTAATTTGAATCGATAAGGACATTCTTCATAGGTTTTAATTTGGGTATGGCTTATACTTTTGTTAGTAATGTCCCAAATAGCTTTTTGCGAGAGAATCTCTGGGCTGGTTGAGGCATTTGCAGAAATTTCATCTGAAAGGAGTTCAAATGAATTGTGTAATGAATCTTTGTTTGTAAATTCTTCATTTTTACTTACTTCAAAACCTAATTCTGTAATGAAAATACTGGGATCGCTTGGGGTAAGATTTCCTCTATATTTTTGAGCGTAACCTACGTATAGATTTTGTTTTGCTCGTGTTAACGCTACATAAAATAATCTTCTTTCTTCTGCTATTTGAGATTCTTTTGAACTAGTCTCTACAAGTTGTTTGGAAAGTAGTTCATCAGGAACTTCAATTGGTGGAGTATTGTTTTTCCCAGGTAATCTCTTATTTGCTACCCCCAGGAGGAAAACAGTATTAAATTCTAACCCTTTTGCTCTATGAATCGTTGATAATATTACCCCATCAGTATTTTGATATTCATCCTCATCTTCAGAAGGTTGATTAGTAACCTGAATCGTATCGATATATCTTAAGAATGAGGCAATTTCGTGAGTTTTAAATCTTGCAGAAAAGTTTTGAGACATTCTTACAAATCTTTCAATATTTTTTAACTGAAGGCTTGATCTGAGAGAGTCTTCTTTCGTTAGTCTTTGTGGAATTGCAAAATACTCAATCATATCTATAATGATTTTTTCTAAGTTTACTCCATCATTATTTTGAATTAGAGCTTTAGAAATTGCAGAAAATACTTTTTGTATACTTTCAATTGTCTCATCTGTTATTGAATTTCTTTTGAAAAAATCACCAGCTACTGCCCCAAATTCTTGTTCACCTATCTTTATAGATAATTCATCTTCAAGAAAACGAATTATTGGAATATGCATCCTTTTACTTTCTTGGTTGATTAATATCTGATCTCTGGAATTAATTTTTATAAAACAGTTATTTAGAAGATGCAAAAAAGATGGTGTGTCATTAATATCATTGACAGCTCTTAAGAAAGATAAAATGAATTTTACCTCTTGAGTTGTTAAAAGGTTTTGAGTATTGGGTAATTTGTATGGGATACCATATTGATTGAAAAGAGATATTAAAGTTTCTGTATAATTTAAAGATTTGGCTAATATTGCAATTTCGTTAATAGAAATGTAATTTGAAGTTTCCTTTTGTGAAAATAAGCCAGTATTTGGGTTGTTGGTAATTAAAGGTTTATTATCTTTTTTTGCAATTTCTTGTGTAATTACTAATGGTTTTTGGACATCAATGTCTTCTTTGGTTTCAATTCCAGTAAGTTTTACAATTTCTTTAGCAATATACAGGGCCTCATTGTAATCGTCTTTTGCGATGTTTAAAATTATAGATGCTGGAACATCCAATTTGTTTGACTTAAGTTTTTTACTTACATTGGCCTTAATTTCAAGTCTATTTGGGTTGTTGTTTGAAATACTTTGATAAGCGAGATCAAGTATTGGCTGGGTAGATCTGTAATTTTCTGTAAGAACATATTTTTTACAATCAGGGTAATCATCTTGAAATGTAAGAATATTAGAAATAGACGCTCCTCTAAACCGATATATTGATTGATCATCATCTCCTACGACCATTATGTTATTTTGTGGAGAAGCCAAGATTTTCATCAAGTAATATTGTGCAAGATTTGTATCCTGGAATTCATCTATCAAAATATATTTGAATTGAGAACGGTATTTTTGAAGTATGTTAGGCCTGTTTTCAAAAAGGCGAATTGTTTGAAAAACCATGTCTCCAAAATCCAGAACGTCTAATTCATTTTTTTTAATATTGTATTCATGAAACACTCTGGCCAATTCAAATTGATCAATAAATATTTGAAGTTGTGCAAGTTTTTTGTTTTCGATACTACTAAGGGTTGGGTAAATCTCAAAAATCCATTTTTCTTTCCATTCCGTTACTTTTCCATCGTATGTTATTTGATCTTTATTTTTTGTAATGTGTTTCTTTTCAATATATTTCCAAAATAAGGAAGTATCTAAAGTTTCCGTTTGAAGAAAGTCACCAATATTTTTTACACTCCATGTTAATAATTTCTCTGGTGAAATTAACTCATCCTGCAATTTACTAAAATATTGGACAATATCCGCAACGAACTTATATTTATTTCCAGAGGGTTTAAAGGTGGAAAGTGAAAAATTATATATATTTTCCTTAAAAAGATGGACTGCTTCAATTTGGTTTATCAATTGATAGTTTGGGTCAAGATCAAAATGAATAGCGTTTTGTTTTAATATTCTTTCGCAGAATGAATGAAAGGTAAGTATCCATTCAACAAAGGTACCGAGTGGTAAAGCCTTGTCAACTCGTTCACTCATTTCTTCTGCTGCTTTGTTGGTAAAAGTGAGCGCAAGGATTTCATCAGCAGTTGCAAGATCATTTGTAATTAGACGGATTATTCTTTGTGTAATAACATAGGTTTTGCCTGTTCCTGCACCTGCAATTACAATAGAAGGTCCTTCGTTATGATCAATTGCGTCTTTTTGTGTTTTATTGGGATTATTAGTCATGTGTTGATTTTATCATGTTTGAGAACTGGTTGGGAGGTGTTGAAGAATAAATGATATGTGGTATATGGTAGGCAGTATGCAGAAAGCAGTAGGTGGTTGAAACTAGTGATAAATATATAGAAATTGTAATGATGATTGTATATATTAACTCACAGTTTGTTGGGAAATATATCAAATTCAAGAGAATATAAAATGGAATTAATTGAACAATGAAATGTCTTATTTTACTACAAAAGTAGAAATCTCCTATAAGGTATAGACAAGTATTCCTGCAACTGCATGTCCTGATCTACAAAAGTAGAAATCTCCTATAAGGTATAGACAGAAAGTTGTTCGCTATAAACCATTTTATCTACAAAAGTAGAAATCTCCTATAAGGTATAGACCATAACGGAATATCGATTCCATCATATCTACAAAAGTAGAAATCTCCTATAAGGTATAGACTCCGCCGAAACCAATCCCATCTCGTAATCTACAAAAGTAGAAATCTCCTATAAGGTATAGAC
>DAOOWV010000007.1:0-154 GCA_035371485.1 Candidatus Dojkabacteria bacterium
CCGATCCACTAAAACCAGCCTTGTTTGGGGCAGTTGTCCCTATTCCTACATTACCTACATTATAATAAATGTCACTACCAGTTTGACTCCATAAATCGCTATTTGTATCTATATCTGCTCTACAAGCCCACGCGGTCCCAGTCCAATAACTATA